>NZ_QWKI01000019.1 GCF_009911645.1 Pseudoflavonifractor sp. 60 | reverse complement strand
GCCCGCAGGCGGCCTGGCCCCTTTGAAAAGGGGCTCCGGCGAAGCCGGTGGGGATTGACTTGCTGGCACTGATTCTACTTGAAATCTGGGATAGAAGATGGTTCTTCCAGGGACCATCCCCCGCCCTCGCTTCGCTCGGGCACCCCCTTTGCCAAAGGGGGCAAGCGGCTTCGCCGCTTGTGCGCCTCTGCGGCATTACAAGGTGGAACTGCCCCGGCCCGCTCTACAATTTCTCTACTTTACGAATTGAAGTCTTTGCAGGTCCGGCCAGGCGGCGGCGCGTATGAAAAGGGAGAACGCCATGAGCTACACGATTTTAAGCAAGTACCGCACGGAACTAATGGGGGCGGCCATCCTCTGGGTGATGTTGTTTCACTCCTTCGACCTGGACCTGGGTCTGCCGCTGCTGAACTGGCTGCGGGCCGCCGGCTTTGGCGGGGTTGACATCTTCATTCTGCTGTCCTCCATGGGCCTGACCATGTCCCTGTCCCGGCGGGAACAGGACTACGCCTCTTTCATGGGCCGCCGGGCCAGTCGAGTGCTTCCGGCCTACTACCTGGTGATGATCCCCTACACCGTCTTCTACATTCTGCACTACCAGACGGGCTGGAGCGGCCTGCTGTGGAACTGCTTGCTGCTGTACTACTGGGTGCGGCCTGCGGCGGCCTTCAACTGGTATATCGCCGGGTCCATGACCTTCTACGCCGTGACCCCCATGTGCTTCCGGGCCATGAGGGACAGCCGGCGGCGGGAGCTGTGGACAGCGGCGGCTGTGCTGCTCAGCCTGGGGGCCAATGCGCTGCTGGTCTCGGAGGAGTACTGGTACGCCATGGATGTGGCCTTCCGGGTCCCGGTGTTCTTCCTGGGCCTGCTGCTGGGTTTCTACGCGGCGGAGGAGCGGCAGCTGAAAGGGCGAGATATTCTGTTTTGGGTCCTCTGGCTGGGGGTCGGGACGGCATACCTGCTGTTGCGCCAGCTCCGGCACCTGGAGGAGGTCCTCCCCCTGTGCCCCCTGTTCCTGTTCTCCACCGTGCCCATGTGCCTGGTGATGTGCTGGTGCTTCGACCACCTGCCCCTGGGCTGGCTGCGGCGGGGCCTGCGCGTTCTGGGGACGTACAGCCTGGAGATTTATCTGCTCAACGTCAGCTTTTTCTCTGAGGTGGCTCTGTGGCGGCAGTTTGTCTCCTTCGGCCCCAGCAACCGGGCCTACTTCCTGCTGTCCTACGCCCTCAATATCGCCGGGGCGGTCCTCCTCCATAAGCTGACGGAGCGGCTGAAACGGCTCTGGACCGGGCGCAACCGGCAGAACTGAGATTTTGTGATTCGGCGCCAGCCGCTGAAAGAGGGCAGAGTGCTGCGGTGGGGATTGACCCGCTGGCACTGCTTCTACTTGAAATTTGAAATAGAAGCAGATTTCCTAAGACAATCCCCCGCCCTCGCTGCGCTCAGGGGCCCCCTTTGCCAAAGGGGGCAAGCGGCTTCGCCGCTTGTGGGGCCCTGCTCCGCAGGGCCCATCCCCCGTCCCGCCCGCAGGCGGCCTGGCCCCTTTAAAAAGGGGCGGAGGCGAAGCGGGCCGGGATTGACCCGCTGGCACTGCTTCGACTAAAGTCTAAAAAAGAAGATAATCTTTCCAGGCAAGCGCTTTTGGAAGGGATTGCATATTTCTCCTTCATCCTCTATAATAGGAAGAGTCAAAAAGGAGGACATTCTATGCTTCTGAACGTATTAGCGGTAGGCGACGTGGTAGGCGAGGGGGGCCAGGACATTCTGGCGCGGCGTCTGCCCGGACTGCGGGAGGAGACCGGCGCGCACTTTGCGGTGGTCAACGGGGAGAACGCCTCTGGAGTGGGCATCACTCCCGCCCAGGCCCGGCGGATTTTGGACTCTGGGGCGGACGTGATAACTCTGGGCAACCATACCTGGAACCGCATTCAGATTGGGGCCTTTCTGGACAAGGAGGAGCGCATCCTCCGCCCTGCCAACTACGCGGGCCGGGTCCCCGGCAGGGGGGCGGGGGTCTACCAGTGCCAGGGACTGCGTCTGCTGGTACTCAATCTCATGGGCCGGGTGGAGCTGAACGCCAACCTGGACAGCCCCTTCAAGGCGGCCAATTTCCACCTGAACCGGGAGAAGTACGACCTGGCCCTGGTGGACTTCCACGCCGAGGCCACCAGCGAGAAGGGAGCCATGGGCTGGCACCTGGACGGCCGGGCGGCGGCGGTATGGGGGACCCACACCCACGTGCCCACGGCGGACTGCCGCGTTCTGCCCCAGGGCACCGGCTTTGTCACCGACCTGGGGATGACCGGCCCTGTCAACTCGGTGCTGGGCATCAAGCCGGAGAACTCCCTGAACCTCTTCCTGGGGGGGTTGCCCCGGCGGTATGAGGAGGCGGAAGGGAACTGCAAGCTGAACGCCTGCCTGTTTACCATCGACACAGACAAGAAGAAATGTGTGGCTGTCCGGCGGACGGATATTGAGGAGTAGGTTTATGATCCGACCCTTTGTGCCCCAGGACCTGGAGCAGATTTTAAACATTTGGCTGGAGACAAACCTTCAGGCCCACCCCTTTGTCCCCGCCTCCTACTGGCGCGGCCAGCTGGAGGGGGTGGGCCAGGCCCTGCCCCAGGCGGAGGTCTATGTCTGGGAGGAGGAGGGCCGAGTGCTGGGCTTTCTGGGTTTGGTGGAGGACTATATCGCCGGCATTTTCGTCCGGCCCGGCTGTCAGTCGGCGGGCGTCGGGAAACAGCTGCTGGACCGGGCCAAGGAGGTCCGGGAGCAGCTGACTCTCCACGTCTACCGGAAAAACACCCGGGCCGCCGCCTTCTACCGCCGGGAGGGATTTTCCCCGTTGTCGGAGCAGACCGACCCGGCCACCGGGGAGGAGGAGCTGGAGATGGTCTGGAGGGAGGGGCCGCTATGCTGAAAATTATCCACGGAGCGGACTTCCACCTGGATAGCCCCTTTGCCGGTCTCAGCCCCGAGGGGGCCGCCCGGCGCAGGGGGGAGCAGCGGGACCTGCTGGAGGCCCTGGCCCGGTTGGCGCGGGAAAAAGAGGCTGATCTGGTGCTGCTGGCGGGGGACCTGCTGGACTCGGAGCGCTGTTACCGGGAGACCGCCCAGGCCCTGCGCGCCGCTCTGGCCTCCATCCCCTGTCCGGTGTTCATTTCCCCCGGCAACCACGACTTTTACAGTTCCCGGTCGGTCTGGGCCACGCTGGACTGGCCGGAAAACGTACATATTTTCACCAGCCTGGAGCGGGTCGAGGCCCCGGAGTACACCCTGTGGGGGCGGGCCTTCACGGATCCTCACCAGGACACCTGCCCCCTGGAGGGGCTGGAGGTCCCCGATGACGGCAAGCTCCACCTGGCCTGCCTCCACGGCGAGGTGGACCCGGCGGGGCACTACGGTCCCATTTCCCGGACGGACATTGCCGCCAGCGGCCTGGACTACCTGGCTCTGGGCCACATCCACCAGACCATCGGGCCGCAGAGGGAGGGGAACACCTTCTGGGCCTACCCCGGCTGTCCCGAGGGAAGGGGCTTCGACGAGCTGGGGGAGAAGGGGGTCCTCTATGTGGAGGCGGAGCCGGGGCATGTAACCGCCCGGCTGGTCCCCCTGGCCCGGCGGCGGTATGAGATTTTATCTGTGGATATCACCGGGACCGAGCCCCTGTCTGCCATCCGGGCCGCGGCGCCGGAACAGAGTGAAAACCTGATTTGCCGGGTTATCCTCACGGGGGAGGGGGAGAAGCCCGACCTGGCCGCCCTGGAGCGGGCGCTGTCCCCGGCGTTTTTCGGGCTGACCCTGGTGGACCACACCCGCCTGCCCCGGGACCTGTGGGGGCGGCGGGAGGAGGACTCCCTGACTGGGCTGTTCCTGGGGGAGCTGTGGGAGCAGCCGGAGGGCCCCCTGAAGGAGCTGGCGGCGCGGTACGGGCTGGCGGCGCTGGAGGGAGGCGAGGGACTGTGAGGATCAAATCCATGACCGCTGTCTTTGGCGGGCTGGACCGGGCCGGGCTGGAGCTGGGTCCCGGCCTCAACCTGATCGAGGCCCCCAACGAGGGGGGCAAATCCACCTGGTGCGCCTTCTGGCGGGCCATGCTCTACGGCATCGACACCCGGGACCGGGACCGGAAGGGCCATCTGGCGGACAAAAATCGCTTTCAGCCCTGGTCGGGGGCCCCGATGGAGGGGGAGCTGACCCTGGAGTGGCAGGGGCGGGAGATCACGCTGCGCCGGGGCCTCCGGGGAAACGCCCCCTTCGGCAGCTTCTCGGCGGTGTACGCCGGGACGGAGGAGGCGGTGCCTGGGCTGTCCGCCTCGGTGTGCGGAGAGATGCTCACCGGCGTGGGGCAGGAGGTCTTTCTCCGCTCCGCCTTTCTGGGGGGCGGCAATCTGGCCGTCACCGCCGCGCCGGAGCTGGAGCGCCGCATTGCCGCCCTGGTCACTACGGGCCAGGAGGACGTGTCCTTTTCCCAGGGAATGGAGCGGCTGAGGGCCTGGAAAAACCGGCGGCAGGTCAACCGCAGCACCGGGGAGATCCCCCGGCTGGAGGGGGAGCTGGCCCGGACCGAGGAGTCCCTGGCCCGTATCGAGGAGCTTTCCGCCCGCATTGCCCAGCTGGAGGGGGAGCGGGCAGAGCTGGAGGGCCGCTGGGAGGAGGGCCGCCAACAGGCCCGGCAGGAGTTTGACCGGCGGCTGGCCCAGGCTCAGAAGGAGTACCAGCGGGCCCAAGGTCAGGCAGAGGCATTGGAGTCCGGCCCCGCCCTCCCCAGCCAGGAGGAGCTGAGAGGGGCCCAGGGGGAGCTGCAATACCTCAGAGTGCTGGAGGAGGAGCTGCGCCAGGGGACCGCCGCCCTGGGAGAGGCGGAGGAGGAGGTCCGGAGGGCCGAGGCGGCCCGGGAGGATGAACACTTCTCCGGCCTCACCGGAGAGGAGGCGGCGGTCCGAGCGGCAGAGGAGGCCGCCGGCTGGCAGGAGGCGGTCCGCGAAGGGGAGCGGGCCAAAAAATGGGGCCGGCTGTCTCTGGTTCTGGCCCTCCTGGCCGCCGCGGGGTGGCAGCTGACGGCCCGTCTCCTGGAGGGACCCGCCGCCCTGCCCTGGGGCTTGGCCGGGGCCGCCGTCCTGCTGCTGGTCCTCAGTCTGTGGTCCTTCCGCCGGGAACGGGGGAGCAGAGAGCTGGCCCGGAGCCTGCTGGCCCGGTACGGCGTTGACACCCCGGAGGAGCTCACCGCCCTGGCCCGGGACTACCAGGCGCGCTGCCAGACGGCGGAGAAAGCCGCCCACAAGGTGGAGGTCATCCGGGCCGCCGTGGTGGAGCGGCAAATCAAGCGGGAGGACGTCCGGTCTGCCCTGCTGAACTTTGTCCACCAGTTCGCCCCGGAGGCCAGGGATATGTACGGCTGCTCCGCCGCCCTGTCCCGGGCGCTGTGTCAGGACCGGGACCTGGCGCTGGCCCGCCAGCGCGCCCGGGAGGGCCGGCGGCGGCTGGAGGACCTGAGCGTCCAGGCCCCGCCCCTGGGCGTCTCCGAGGAGGTCCGGGAGCGGCTGGAGGGAGTGAACGCCAGGCTCAACCAGGCCCGGGGGGCCCTGCGAAACATGGGCGACCCCGCCGCGCTGGCCGCCCAGCGGGAACAGCTGGAGGAGGCGCTGGCCCAGCGCAGGCTGGAGCTGGAGGCGCTGAATCTGGCTATGGACGCCCTGACCCAGGCCAACACCCGCCTCCAGGAGCGGTTTTCCCCGGAGCTCAACGCTTTGACAGGGGAGTATCTGGCCAGACTCACCGGGGACCGGTACCAGAGCGTCAGCCTGACCCGGGAGCTGGAGGGCTTTGTCCGGACCCGGGAGGAGGTCCTGCCCCGCAGCGTCCTGTGCCTGTCTCGGGGGACGGCGGACCAGCTGTATCTGGCTGTCCGGCTGGCGGTGTGCCGGCTGTGCCTGCCGGAGCGGCCCCCCATCGTGTTGGACGACGCCCTCACCGCCTTTGATGACCGGCGGCTGACCCTGGCCCTGGAGCTGCTGCGGGAGCTGGCGGAGGAGCAGCAGATCATCCTCTTCACCTGCCAGCGGCGGGAGGGGGAGAGCCTGGCCGGCGTACCCGGGGTGATGCGGATCAGGCTGTAGGGGACTTGGCGCCCACCCGAGAAAGACGGTTGCATTTTTTCCCGAAACCGGTTATAATACCACCACGACACAAGGAAAAGAGGGACCCCAATGGACGAATACAACGACCTGCCCCAGAGCCGGGAGGAGCCCGAGTCCGCCGCGCCGGACCAGGAGGAGAAGACCGGTCCGCTCTGGAAGGAGGAGGACGAAGAGCAAGAGGAGGAGCGCCGCCCCGGGGCGGGTCTCTTCGAGTGGGTACAGATGCTGTTGGGCTGTGTAATGGCGGCGGTGGTGCTGTTCAACTGTGTGGCCCGGCTCACCCGGGTCGACGGGCAGTCCATGGACAACACCCTGCGGGACGGGGAGATCATGCTGATCTGGTCTCTGGGCTACACCCCCAAGCAGGGGGACATTGTGGTGCTGAACAAGACTAATGTGCTCCTGTCCGACTGGGTAGAGCCCCAGGCTATTGTCAAGCGGGTCATTGCTACCGGCGGGCAGACGGTGGATGTGGACTACGACACCAGCACCGTCTACGTGGACGGACAGCCCCTGGACGAGCCCTATATCAAGGAGGAGATGTACCACCCCCCCTATCAGCAGACCCACTGGGAGGTCCCCGAGGGCTCCATCTTCGTCATGGGGGACAACCGGAACAACTCCACCGACAGCCGGGACGACCGGCTGGGCCCCATCGACACCGGCTATGTGCTGGGCAAGGCGGTGCTGGCCCTGTGGCCGGTCTCCCGCTTCGGACCCGTATAAATCTGACGCGCCTCCCACCGGGCTCTCCGGGGGAGGCGCGTTTTTATGGGGTCTGCTCCTGGACGTGGCGCAGAAATTCCGGGGTCCTGGACCAGTACCGGATCCCCCAGTGCTCAAAATCCCACTGCTCCGAGTAGGGATTGCATTCGTAGTCGATGTAGTACAGCCGCCCCTGCCAGGGGATGAAGTTGGTGGGGAACCAGTCGATGTTTAGCCCGGCGGGGCGCAGCAGGGCGCTGATGGTCCGGACCTGCTCCAGGCACCAGGGGGGCAGCGCGCCGCTCAGGACCAGCCCATAGACCGTCTCCCCCGGGATGTATTCTTTTAATATGCGCTCCCGTGCCCGGTCGGTCTCCAGCAGCTCCGGCAGGGGGACGCCCAGTTCCTGCAGCTTGTGATAGTCCCCCAGCTCCGAGGCCAGCTTGTCCCCAAACTGGTAGTAGGCGCAGGGCTCGTGGTGGATCTGCTTGCACACCAGCTGCCGCCCTCCGCCGCCGTCCACCAGATAGGAGTATCCCCCCTTGCCCCGGCCCAGCAGCCGGAGAACGGGGTACGCCCCGGCGTTGACCTCCAGCGCAATATCCTCCATAGGCCGCTCCTCCCCTCCTTTTTCCGGCCCATTGTACCACGGCGGACCGGAATCTGCAAGGGAGTTTGACGCCTTCTGTCAGTCTCCCATGGGTTTTTCGTGGAATTTGAGTGGATTTTATCTTGAAACCGGGGCGGTTCCTGTGCTATAATAGAAAAGTTAATATGTCGTAATGCACTCTGCGGGAGGGGGGACGCCAGTGAAATACAAGCAGTGGAAGGTGGCCCCGCCCTGTCCCAGAGGGCAGCGGGCCCTGGAGGAGGCGGGCCTGCCCCCTCTGCTGGCCGGCCTGCTGTCCGCCCGGGGGATCACCCACGGGGAGGAGGCCCGGCGTCTCCTCTCTCCGGCGTCTGAGCCCATCCCGGACCCTTTGCTGCTGCGGGACATGGACCGGGCGGCGGCGCGGGTCCGGCTGGCCCTGGAGCGGAGGGAGCGGATCGCCGTCTACGGGGACTACGACGTGGACGGCATCACCTCCACCTGTCTGCTGGCCCAGTTTCTCACCGCCCGCGGGGGCGAGGTGCTCCCCTATATCCCCAGCCGCCTGGGGGAGGGCTACGGCCTGAACGCCGAGGCGGTGCAGGCCCTGGCGGGACAGGGGGTCTCGCTGATCCTCACCGTGGACTGCGGCATTACCGCCGTGGAGGAGACCCGGCTGGCCAACCGCCTGGGCATCGACGTGGTCATCACTGACCACCACGCCTGCAAGGAGGAGCTGCCCCCCGCCGAGGCGGTAGTGGACCCCCACCGGCCCGACTGCCCCTACCCCTTCAAGGGACTGGCGGGGGTGGGGGTTGCCCTGATGCTGGCTCTGGCGGTGGCGGGCCGGGAAAATGCCAGGGCCGTCTTTGATGAATTCTGCGACTTGGCCGCCATTGGAACGGTGGCCGACGTAATGCCCATGATGGGGGCCAACCGGGCCATTGTCAGCCTGGGTCTGGCCAAGCTGGACCGCCCCCGCAGGCCGGGACTGGCCGCCCTCATCCGCAGCTCCGGGCTGGAGGACAAGCCGGTGACCTCGGTGGCGGTGGGCTACACCCTGGCCCCCCGCATCAACGCCTCGGGCCGCATGGGCCAGGCGGAGGTGGCGGTGGAGCTTTTCCTCACCGACAGCCCCGCCCGGGCCGAGGAGCTGGCCGCTCAGCTGTGCGAGCTGAACCGGGAGCGCCAGGGCATTGAGGGGGAGATTTTCCAGCAGTGCGTCCAGCAGCTGGAGGAGGAACCCCAGGAGGGGGCTATCGTGCTGGCGGGGCGGCAGTGGCACCAGGGGGTTGTGGGCATTGTGGCCTCCCGCCTGGCGGAGAAGTACTCCTGCCCCTGTTTTATGATCTGTCTGGACGGCGGTCTGGGCAAGGGGTCCTGCCGCTCCTGGGGGGATGTGAACCTCTTTGAGCTGCTGTCCGCCAGCGCCCCCCTGCTGGAGAACTTCGGCGGGCACGCCCTGGCCGCCGGCTTTACCGTGCGGGAGGAGAACATCCCCGCCCTGGCCCGGTCCCTGCGGCGGGCGGTGCTCCGCCACTGCCAGGGCAGGGCGCTGCCCTCAGTGCTGGAGATCGATCTGGCCGTGACCCCCCAGCAGCTGACGCCGGAGGCGGTGGAGCCCCTGGACCTGCTGGAGCCCTGCGGCACCGGCAATCCCAGACCGGTCTTCCTCCTCCAGGGAGCCCAGGTCCACTCCATGGCCCAGGTGGGGCGAGGCCGGCACCTGAAGCTGAAGCTGGAGTCCCGGGGGATGGCCCTGGACGCCATTTTCTTCTCCAACCAGGGGGCGGAGCTGGGCCTGTACCCCGGCTGTCGGGCCGACGTGGCCTTCTACCCCCAGATCAATGATTTTCGGGGCAGTCACACCGTCCAGCTCCAGGTGGTGGACCTGTGCCTAGCCCCCTCCCGGGCTCAGCTGGAGCAGGCCATCTATGACAAGTACCGCACCGGGGAGGCGCTGACCCGGGAGGAGGCCCAATTCCTTCTGCCCCAGCGGCAGGACTTTGTGGGTTTGTACCGCTGGCTCAAGCGGCAGTCCACCGGCTGTACCGTGGTGGAGGACACCCCAGCCCGCATTGCTAGGGCCGTCTCCCGGGCAACCCGGCAGCGGGAGATCCCCGCCCGCACCATGCTGTGCCTGGAAGTGCTGGAGGAGCGGGGGCTCATCAACATGAACCGGCGGGTTGACCGCATCCAGATCACCTTGTGCCAGGTGGAGCATAAGGTGGATTTGGAGGCGTCCGCCATCATCCGCCGCCTGCGGGCCGTTTTAGAGGATGGTGTGTAGGGGCGGCGGCCCTGATTAACCCTAAACCGAGGTGATTTTATGGACCCCATTTTGGAACGCTATCATACGCTGGAAAAAAAGGTCCAGTCCTATATTCCTACACTGGATACCAAGCGGCTGTTTGACGCCTTTTCCTACGCGGACACCGCCCACCACAGCCAGCTGCGCAAAAGCGGCGAGCCCTATATCATCCACCCCATTGCGGTGGCGGAAATTGTGGCCGAGCTGGAGCTGGACCTGGACGCGGTGGTGGCCGCGCTGCTCCACGACTGCATTGAGGACACCGCCTCCACCCACGAGGAGATTGCCAAAAAGTTCAATCCCACCGTGGCGGAGCTGGTGGAGGGGGTCACCAAGCTGACCAAGATGCAGTTTGTCACCAAGGAAGAGGAGCAGATGGAGAATCTGCGGAAAATGCTCATGGCCATGAGCCGGGATATCCGGGTCATCCTCATCAAGGTATGCGACCGGCTGCACAATATGCGCACCATGGAGTACCAGTCCCCCCGGAAGCAGCGGGAGAAGTCTCTGGAGACCATGGAGATCTACGCCCCCATCGCCCACCGTCTGGGAATGCAGAAGATCAAGTGGGAGCTGGAGGACCTGTCCCTGCGCTACCTGGACCCGGTGGGCTACAAGGAGATCGTGGAGGAGCTGACCGACCGCTCCTCTGCCCACGAGGAGTTTCTGGCCGGCATTCAGCAGCGCATTGAGCAGCGCCTGCACCAGGAGGGCATTCACTGTACCATCTATGGCAGGGTGAAGCATATCTACTCCATCTACCGGAAAATGTTTACCCAGAACAAGACGCTGGATGAGATTTTCGACCTGTACGCCTTCCGGGTCATTGTCAACGACATTCCGGAGTGCTACAACGTTCTGGGCTGTATCCATGATATGTTCAAGCCGGTGCTGGGCCGGTTTAAGGACTACATCGGGACCCCCAAGCCCAATATGTACCAGTCCCTCCACACCACCGTCATTGGCCGGGAGGGCATCCCCTTCGAGGTCCAGATCAGGACCTGGGAGATGCACCAGACCGCCGAGTACGGCATCGCCGCCCACTGGAAGTACAAGCAGGGGATGGCCAACAGGAAGCTGGGCACCGAGCACGAGTTCGAGTGGGTGCGCAAGCTGCTGGAGGGACAGCAGGACACCGACGCGGAGGAGTTTGTCAGCACACTGAAGGTGGACCTCTTCGCCGACGAGGTGTTCGTCTTTACCCCCAACGGCGATGTGAAGAGCCTGCCCCAGGGGGCGACCCCCATCGACTTTGCCTACAACATCCACTCCGCCGTGGGCAACCATATGGTGGGGGCCCGGGTCAATGGCCGGATGGTCCCCTACGACTACAAGCTGACCAACGGCGACATTGTGGAGGTCATTACCGCCAAAAACGCCAAGGGTCCCAGCCGGGACTGGCTGAAGCTGTGTATGTCCAACGAGGCCCGGAACAAGATCCGCCAGTGGTTCAAGAAGGAGCGGCGGGAGGAGAACATCGCCACCGGCCGGGCCGCCTTTGACGCGGAGCTGAAGCACGCCAAGATGACCCTGGCCACCATTACCAGTGAGGAGGTCTTGCCCCACATCCTGCGCAAGCTGCGCTGCGGAACCCTGGACGAGCTGTATGCCTCCATCGGCTACGGGGGGACCACCGCCTCCAAATCGGTGGCCCGCATCCGGGAGGAGCTCCAGCGTTTGGGCCGCCTCCAGGCGGAGAAGGCCGCAGCCGCCGCCCGCACCCTGGAGGAGAGCGTGATTATGCCGGGGAACGCCGCCCCGTCGGACCCCCACGGCCCCGTCAAGCCCAGGCACTCCGACTCGGGCATTATCGTGGAGGGGCTGGGCAACTGCCTGGTGAAGTTCGCCAAGTGCTGCACCCCGGTGCCCGGGGACCCGGTGATCGGCTTTATAACCCGGGGCTACGGGGTGTCGGTCCACCGCTGCGACTGCCCAAACGCCGCCCCCGACAAGCGCAAGCCGGAGGAGGCCGACCGGTGGGTCAAGGTCTCCTGGGTTGAGAGCAAGCTGCCCAACTACAAGACCTCCCTGGAGCTGTCCGCCAAGGACCGGGACAATCTGACCCTGGACGTGGCAATGGCCCTGTCCACGGCGAAGGTGAAGGTGTCCGCCCTGGCCGCCCGCGCCATGCCCGACGGTCACGCCACCATCAGTATGGTGGTGGAGGTGAAGGACAAGGACGAGCTGGAGGGGGTCATCAACAAGCTGAACAATATCCAGGGCGTGTACCACGTAGCCCGGGCCAGCGGGAAATAAAGGGGCGGTTGTCTGTGGTATTTAATTTTCTCGGCATTTTCTTTGGCTGGACCTGGTTTATTTGGGCGCCTGTGTTCATCTGCACTCTGGTCAGTGCCATCCACCACAAGCCCCAGCCCCCGAAGAACGGGGAAAATGCCCCGGTCAACTGGCCCCTTTTCTGGGCCGCCCTGTCCTTCACCATCATCCTGGGCGGACTCACATCCCTTATCTTTATGGCAGCATGACCAAAAGGCTATGTATACCGGCCATCCATTTTTAACAAAGGACGTGATTCTATGCGTGCGGTCGTTACGCGCGTGACCTCCGCCTCCGTTACCATCGGCGGCAGAGTGAACGGGGCCATTGAGCGGGGCTTTCTGGTGCTGCTGGGGGTTGGCCCGGAGGACAACGAGGCCGTGTGCGATAAATTGGCGGAAAAGGTGTGCAACCTGCGGGTCTTTGAGGACGAGAACGGCAAAATGAACCTGAACCTGGAGCAGGTGGGGGGCGCTCTGCTGGTGATCTCCCAGTTTACCCTCTATGCCGACACCTCCTCCCGCCGCCCCGGCTTCTCCCGCGCCGCCAAGCCCGACCTGGCCGGCCCCCTGTATGAGCGCTTCCTGGACCAGTGCCGCCGGCGGGGCTTTTCCGTGGAGCACGGGGAGTTCGGCGCGGATATGCAGGTGGCGTCGGTAAACGACGGGCCGGTGACCATCCTCTTTGACACGGACAAACCCTAAGGAGGTCTTTCCATGGACCCTGAGAAAATCCGCCAGCCCAACCCGGACTGGCCCTGGATGATGGAAGTGGGGGGCAATCCTCCGGAGGACGCCGCCCGCCACGTCAAGCTGGCTCTGGAGTGGCTGAGTCCTGACGGGAAGAGCTTCGTCAGCCTGCGTCAGGAGGCCCCCCACGACCCGGAGCAGTACTGGTTTATCCAATGTCTCATTTCCATCTGTGGTCCCGGCGAGGGGCAGTATGTGGTGCAGTGCGGCTATGCGGAGACCGGCGGCCAGGTGCTCCTGGAGCGGTACTGTCCGGATTTGGAAGCGGTGTTTGCCCTGTTCCACCCGGCATTGGAGTATGAACCCGTGGATTTTTCCGGTTTTACACAATTTCTGCGTCAGCCAGACGGCAGCTGGCAGGCGGTGCAATCAATTTAAGGAGGCTTCCCAATGGACCCTGAGAAAATCCGCCAGCCCAACCCGGAGTGGCCCTGGACCCTCAGCGAGGGCGGGAATCTGTTCCGGGATTTTACCTGGGCAAACATCGAATACGACCTGGCCGAGCTCTATCCCGACAACGACAGCTTTATCATTCTGGAGCAGAAGGACCCCGCCGACGAGAGCCATTACTGGTTCATCCAGAGCGCCATTGCCCTGAAGGGGCCCAACAAGGACGACTATATTGTGGGTGTGGGCTGGAACGGGGAGAGCGGTCCGGTGCTGCTGGAGCGGTGTTACCACTGGAAGGACCTGGACACCGTGATTGACATATTTGAGCGGGCGTTTCAGCGCAAGCCGCTGGACCTGACCGGCTATGAGAGCTTCTTTTAATGTGCTGGAGGAATGATTATGAAGGTCAAAATGATGCAGGTGGGCCCCATTGTCACCAACTGCTATTTTCTCATCGACACGGACAGCAATCAGATGGCGGTCATCGACCCGGGGGACGAGCCGGAGCTGATCCAGGAGGCCATTGAGGAGACTGGGGCTCAGGTGAAGTATATCCTCCTGACCCACGGCCACTACGACCACACTACCGCCGTCCCCGCCCTCCACCGGGTCTACCCGGAGGCGGAGATCTATATCCACCAGGCCGACGCCAACGGGGCGGGCAGCAAGCTGTTCCCCCTGGCGGGCGAGGTGGATGGGCTGAAATTTTATGATGAGGGGGACGTTCTGGCCCTGGGGTCCATCCAGATCAAGGTCCTCCATACCCCCGGCCACTCCCCCGGCTCTGTGACCCTGAAAGCGGGGGACGCCCTGTTTACCGGCGACACCATGTTTGCGGGCAACTGCGGCCGCACTGACCTGCGCGGGGGCAGCTATGAGGAGATTTTGAACTCCCTGGGGCGGCTGGGACGGCTGGAGGGCAATTTCCACGTCCTGCCCGGCCACGAGGGAACGTCAACCCTGGAGCAGGAGCGGAACTATAACCCCTACGTGCGTATGGGTATGGAGGGTACGCGGCCCTGACCAGCGGCAATGGAGCGGGAGATGGGCCCGGCTTCGCCGGGCCGCACAAGCGGCGAAGCCGCTTGCCCCCTTTGGCAAAGGGGGCCCTGAGCGAAGCGAGGGCGGGGGATTGTACGTCAGCAGAGCAGCGCTTGTTAGAACTGGAGCGGGGATTGCCGTCCTATGGCGCACAGTTTCGTGACTTTAAAGTTGCTTCTTATGGTCAATCCCCACCGGCTTCGCCGGAGCCCCTTTTCAAAGGGGCCAGACCGCCTGCGGGCGGGACGGGGGATAGGCCCTGCTCCGCAGGGCCGCACAAGCGGCGAAGCCGCTTGCCCCCTTTGGCAAAGGGGGTGCCCGAGCGAAGCGAGGGCGGGGGATTGTCTTAGGAAAGCTGCTTCAATTTGAGCTTTTAGGTAGAAAAGGTGCCAGCAGGTCAATCCCCACCGCACCGCACCGCCCCTTTTCAAAGGGACCAGGCCGCCTGCGGGCGGGACGAGGGATGGGCCCTGCGGAGCGGGGCCACACAAGCGGCGAAGCCGCTTGCCCCCTTTTGAAAGGGGGTGCCCGAGCGAAGCGAGGGCGGGGGATTGTACGTCAGCAGAGCAACACCTATTAGAACCGGGGCGGCGGGTCCTACTGAACGATCCCGCTGATGATGTCCTTTTTCAGTCCCAGGCCGAAGAGATAGCAGGCCTGGAGCTCACAGCGCAGGTGCCAATTCAGAACCGACTCAAAGGCGCTGTACCGCTCAAAGCCGATAAGCTCCCGCAGCTCCTGAGCGGCGCGGTTATAATCCTGCTCCGCCTGGACATATTCGGGCAAAGTGTTGCAGAATTTAGCGATTTCTGATGGAATTTCCGGGTTGTCAAGGAATAGAGTTTGTAGTATAGTAGTGTTCATTGTATTGCTCCTTTCACTTGCAATCTATGTTCGTGCCTCTCATTATACTCGTAAGTTGTGTTCGTGTCAAGGGGGATTTTATGGCCAATTTAGGTGAAAGACTGAAGCTGCTGAGAAAGGAAAAGGGCCTGAAGCAAGTGGAGATGGCAAAACAGTTTAATCAAAGCCCGCGGGCATATCAATATTATGAGGCGGGCACCCGCCACCCTGAGTATGACCACCTGCTCGCCTTAGCGGACTTCTTCAATGTCAGCCTGGACTATCTGGTTGGCCGTAGCGAGACCCGGGAGCGGCAGCCATAAAGTCTGGAGGGGGTTAATATGGCTACTTTAGGTGAACGACTGAAAGCACTTCGAAAAGAAAGGCGTATGACACAGTCTGAGCTTGCGGAATTGTTACAGCAATCCCTGCGGGCATATCAGTATTATGAATCGGGGCACCATATCCCTGAGTTCCCTAGACTGTTGCTGCTTGCTGACTTTTATGATGTCAGCCTGGACTATATGGTAGGCCGCAGCGAGACCCGGGAGCGCCAGCCATGAAGCTCTGGCTTGAGACCTCCAACTTCCCCTGGAGCCCGGAGCGCTACCACTACACGGCGGAGCAAATGATGCTGACTCTTTTTCCGGGGGAGCGGCCCGAGTACCCGGAGGGGCCCCTGCCCAGGGACATGAGTGGTGAAACAAACGCGGTGATTTTCACGCTCCACCGGGGAAAAAAGCAGACCAACGTCAGCGCCCTGGTCTTTCAGCCCTGTGGCTATCACAACGGGGTCGTCCGTTTCCCCTCGGAACAGCTGGACGAGCCCCCGGAACAGGTCTACCACACCGTCCAGCACGCCCTGAAGCTGGCCTTCTACAAGGCGGGCACCGCGCTGCTGGGCGCCCAGCCTCCCTGGGGGGCGCTCACCGGGGTACGGCCTGTGAAGCTGCCGGCCCGGGCGCTCCTGGCGGGAAAGACCCCCAAGCAGGCCCAGAAGGAGCTGGAAAAGGAGTATTTCGTCACGCCCGCCCGGGCAAAGCTGGCGGTGGACTGCGCCCAGGCCAGCGTGGAGGCGCAGCGGTCCCTGAAACCGGGGCAGGTCTCCCTGTACATCGGCATCCCCTTCTGCCCAACCCGCTGCGCCTACTGCTCCTTCGTCTCCGCTGACGTGGGCCGGACGCTGAAGCTGGTGGAGCCCTATGTGGAGAGGCTGCTCCGGGAGGTGGAGGAGACGGGCCGGGTCCTGGAGGAGGCGGGGCTGTCCGTATACTCCTTCTACATGGGAGGTGGGACCCCCACGACCCTGAGCGCGGAGCAGCTGGACCGGCTGCTGTTCCAATGTGAGGACTGTCTCCCCCTGGCGGGCTGCGTCGAGTTCACCGTGGAGGCGGGGCGGCCCGACACCATAACCCGGGAGAAGCTGGAGGTTCTGGCCCGGCACGGCATCGGCCGCATCTCCATCAACCCCCAGACCCTGGAGGACCAGGTGCTGGAGGCCATCGGGCGGAAGCACTCCGCCGGCGACATTGGGGCGGCCTATGAGCTGGCCCGGGCGGTGGGCTTCAACTGTATCAACATGGACCTGATTGCCGGCCTGCCCCGGGACACCGTGGACGGCTTCCGGCGGTCGCTGGAGGGGGTCCTGGCCCTGGGACCGGAGAATATCACTGTCCACACCCTGGCACTGAAAAAGGGTTCCCGCCTGATGGAAGAGGGCGGTCGCATCCCCAGCGGGGACGAGGTGGCCATTATGCTGGATTTCTCCCGGGAACTGCTCATAACCCAGGGTTATATTCCGTATTATTTATACCGGCAAAAGTATATGTCCGGCTCCCTGGAGAATGTGGGCTGGGCCAAACCGGGGACGGAGAGCCTGTACAATATCGTGATGATGGAGGAGCTGCACACTGTGGTCTCCCTGGGGGCGGGGGGCGTCACCAAGCTCATCGCCCCGGGAAACATCCTCCGGCTCACCAATCCCAAGTTCCCCCAGGAGTACCTGTCCGGCTTTGACAAGGTGCTGGGCCAAAAGGCGCAGATCAAAACCTTTTACGCCGCTTCCACGCAATAGCGGCCTCCATTTGCAGCAAGGGTGTGATAACAATGGCTTATCAATTACAGGAGATCAACCGGCGTATTCAGAAGGACGTGACGGAATTTCTGGCCGAGTGCGATGACAACTACGCCCAGCGGGTTTCGCTGGCGGCGGATAAGATTTTGTCCAATCTGGAGCGCAGCCCCATTGTGCTCCTGTCCGGCCCCTCCGGCTCGGGCAAGACTACCACGGCCATGAAAATTGCCGAGGAGCTGCGCCGCCGGGGGGTCAACTCCCACGCGGTGGCTATGGACAACTACTTTGTGACCCTGGATCCCAAAACCGCCCCCCGGACCCCGGAGGGAACGGTGGACTATGAGTCCCCCCTGTTCCTGGACATGGAACTGCTGGACCAGCACTTTACCGCCCTGTCCCAGGGGGAGGAGATCCTCATCCCCAAGTATGAGTTCGCCCGCCAGATGCGCAACGACAGCCTGGGAACCCCCCTGAAGCTGGAAAAAAACGAGATTGCCATCTTTGAGGGGATTCACGCCCTGAACGACGATATGGCGGGCCGCCACCCGGAGGCCACCAAGCTGTACATCTCCGCCCGGTCCAACATCAACGAGGGGGCCGTCCTCCGCTTTAAGGGCACCTGGATGCGGCTGACCCGCCGGGCCGTCCGGGACTACAGCTTCCGGGGCACCGATGTGGCCCGTACCCTGGATATGTGGGCCAACGTGCGGCGGGGGGAAAAGCTGTACATATCCCCCTTCAAGGGCAAGGCGGACATCGTCTTTGACTCCTCCCTGCCCTATGAGGTGTCCGTCATGCGCAGCTACGCCCTCCCCATCCTCCAGAGCGTCCCCGAGGACAACGAGCGCCGGGGTGAGCTGCTGGAGCTGGTAGCCGCCTTTGACCACTTTGCCCCCATCGACCCCGCCCTGGTGGCGAAAAATTCCCTCCTCCGGGAGTTCATCGGGGGCGGAAGCTACAAGTACCACTAAAATTCCAGATGCAGACTCGGAGTGATACCAATGCCATATTTACCCACCTACGATTCCCGGGACAGCCGCTATAAAACCCCGTACGGCGCGGTGGCCTCGGGGACGCAGGTACAGTTCACCCTGCGCCCGCCCCGGACGGAGTGCTTCTCCTGTGCCAGCCTTACCGCGCGGTTTGAGAGCTGGAACGACCAGATCGTGGTGATGAAAATGTCCTGGCTGGGCCACGAGGAGGGGCAGGACATCTTCTCTGCGGAGCTGGATACCACCGGCTACGTGGGGTTGGTGTGGTACTCCTTCCAGCTGAAGCAGTTTAAGGGGCTGAAGCAGGACCTGGGGCCCTACCAGCTCACCGTGTACGACGGGGAGGAGACAGTCCCCGGCTGGTTTGGCGAGGGGGTCACCTATCAGATCTTCCCCGACCGCTTTGCCCGCAGCCGCGTCCCCGACCCGGAGGGCCTGGTGGGAGGGCGCACCGTCCATCAGAGCTGGGAGGAGTTCCCCGAGTACCACCCCGACGACAAGGGAGAGGTCCGCAACCGGGACTTTTTTGGCGGCGACTTCCAGGGGGTCATTGACAAGCTGGGCTACCTGAAGAGCCTGGGGGTGGAGACCCTCTACTTCAACCCCATCTTTGAGGCGGCGGAGAACCATCGCTACGGCACCGCCGACTACAGCCGGACCGACCCCATGCTGGGGACCAACGAGGACTTTTCCCGCCTGTGCGCCGAGGCCCACAAGCACGGGATGCGGGTGATTCTGGACGGGGTCTTTAACCACACCGGCTTCGTCAGCCGCTACTTCAATGGCGACGGCTTTTACCCCGAGCCCGGGGCCAGCCAGAGCGAGGACTCCCCCTACCGCTCCTGGTTCCACTTCTCCCACTGGCCCAACAAGTACGACAGCTGGTGGGGGATCTACTCCCTGCCCGCCGTCAACGAGAACGACCCTGGCTATCAGGACTTTATCTTCGGCGGCCCGGACAGCGTGGTCCGGCGCTGGCTGCGGGCCGGGGCGGACGGCTGGCGGCTGGATGTGGCCGATGAGCTCCCCGACAGCTTTGTGGCGGGTATCCACCAGGCCGCCCGGGAGGAGAAGCCCGATGCGGTGGTCATCGGCGAGGTGTGGGAGGACGGCTCCACTAAAATCGCCTACGGGGTGCGGCGCAAGCACATCCTGGGCGGCCACTGCGACGGCTTGATGAACTATCCCCTGCGCTCCGCCATTCTCTCCTTTTTCCAGGGCGGGGGAGGGGAGAGCTTTGTCAAGGTGATGGAGACCATTCGGGAGAACTATCCCGCTTTCGCCTTCTACTCCGCCATGAACTCTCTGGATACCCACGATACCCCCCGCCTGCTGACCCTGCTGGGGGCGGGGAGCGAGTACCGGGACCAGTCCAAGGAGTGGCGGGCCCACTTCTCCCTCTCCCCAAAACAGCTGGCCCGGGGCCGGGAGCTGCTGAAGGCCGCCGCCCTGCTGCTGTTCTGCTTCCCCGGCTCCCCTACGGTGTACTACGGGGACGAGGTGGGGATGGAGGGCTTTGAGGACCCCTTTAACCGCCAGACCTATCCCTGGGGCTATGAGGACCAGGAGCTGCTGGACTGGTACCGCGCCCTGGGCCGCCTGCGCAAACGGCATCAGCCCCTGCGGCGGGGGAGTATCCGGTATGTCCTGGGCAAGGGACCCCTGTTGGCCTTCCTGCGGGAGACGGAGGAGGAACAGCTGCTGTGCGCCTTTAACGCCGGGGACGCAAGCCAGAGCTTCCCCTGTGACGAGGGTATTCCGCGGCTGGTCCTGGGCCAGGCGGAGCTGACGCTGGAGGAGGGCGCTTACACCATCACCCTGCCCCCCAGGTCAGGGGCGGTGTTCGCTCTAAAATAAAAGAAAGCACGGGGACCTGCGTCCTCGTGCTGTTTTTTAACTGTTTTGTTAGGAGCTCTGCCGCGCCTGAAGCTGCTTCACTTCCTCCAAGGAGAGCCCCGAAAGCTGAGCGATCTCCTCCAGAGCACAGCTTCCCCGCTCCAGCATCCGGAGCACCATGGTCTGAATGCCCTCCTTGATACCCACCTCAATACCTTCTTTGATACCTTCTTCTCGCTCTGCTCTTCGCATATCCTCCATTACCTTGCACATGATCGCAGCACCCTCCTTGCGGTGAACTGGACCCTGCCCAATTCCTGCACCATATTTCTACAGACTCTGCTGAAGCTGCTTCACTTCCTCCAGGGAGAGTCCCGAAAGCTGAGCTATCTCCTCCAAAGCACAGCTTCCCCGCTCCAGCATCCGGAGCACCATGGTCTGAATGCCCTCCTTGACGCCCTCCTTGATGCCTTCCTTGATACCTTCCTTGATGCCTTCCTTGATACCCACCTCAATACCTTCTCTGATACCTTCTTCTCGCTCTGTTCTTCTCATATCCTCCATTACCTTGCACATAATCGCAGCACCCTCCTTGCTTTCCTTAAAAAATCTCACTCGCTCCGCCAGGGTATCATAGTACATATCCGCCGGGTCGGTACAGGCAAAGTCGTGCATCAGCCTCCCGATGGGGCTGTCGTCTCGATAGGCTCCGTTGACATACAGGATATGAGAACCGTCCTCAAAGGGCTCGCCTGTGTCGAAAATATATCTGCCAATACGATACAGCGGCTTGCCCTTACCCAGTACATCGCGCTCTGTGATGAACACCACATAGGTCTCAGGCAGGGTGTTGAACTCCTCCCCCTTCTCCAGAAGGTTGGCGTCCATCATACTGCTGTTATATCTTGCCCGCTTTCGTCCAGCGCCCTTGTCGGAGCGCTGAATTTCCACATTGATTTTCCGTCCAACGCTGTCGGTGGCCAGAACGTCCAGCCGCACGGAGCGGTTAAGCAGATTTTCCACAAACACCTGGGTGTGTGCGCTGACCACCTCCAGGTCCGGCATCTCCAGGACGATCCTGAGTACCAGTTGGATACACTGCGTCCCCTCTTCAAAGCATTTGGTCAGAAAATCATCGTCCAGCAGACGGAATCCTCTCAGCCGCTGTAGATCCTCCTGATGCTTGCGTTCGATCTGTTCCTGGACTGTCACACGCGCCACTCGCTTTCCCCTTCAGCTTACTATCAATAGTACCACAGACCGCCTTGAAATGCAATATGCTGCCCAAGCAGGCGATTCAATGAAAAACAGACCAAATTTGCGGGGCAGACCCCACACCGGGGCGGAGGATCACAGGCAGACACTCCGGACCTCCAAAAACAACAGCCCCACCAGGCGTCTGCCGGCGGGGCTGTGCTCTTTGCTATTTAACGGTCGCATTCTCGGGGAGCTGTGCGGCACGACTCCGGCCCGCGGCCTTGGCCCACTCACAGATGGGGATGGGGGCGGCGGCCAGAGCCAGCACGGCCAGCCACTGGGGCGGATTCATAGGGACCACCGAGAACACCCCCTGGAGGGGCGGGATGAGCAGCACAGACAGCTGCATCACCAATCCCGCCAGAAAGGCCCGGTTCATGGCGGGGTTGGACAAAACCCCCTGCTCAAAGAGGGAGCGGTCCTCCCCCCGCACGTTGAAGGCGTGAAACAGCTGGCACAGGGTCAGGGTTGCGAAGGCCATGGTGTTGGCCGTTCCGCCCTCCGTCCCCAGGACGAACAGGCCCAGAAAGTAGGCCGCCAGGGTGAGTCCCCCCACCATCAGCCCCTGCCAGGCCAGACGCAGGGAGAAGGCCCGGTCAAAGAGGCCGGCGCTGGCGTCCCGGGGGGGCTCCTCCATGATCCCCTCCTCCACCGGCTCCATCCCCAGGGCCAGGGCGGGCAGGGAGTCGGTAACCAGGTTGAGCCACAGCAGCTGCACCGGTTCCAGGGGCATGGCGCCCAGCCCCAGGAGGGTTGCGATGAAGATGGTAAAAATTTCGCCGATGTTGCAGGAGAGGAGGTAGTGGATCGCCTTGCGGATATTGGCGTAGATGCCCCGGCCCTCCTCAATGGCGGAGACAATGGTGGAGAAGTTGTCGTCGGTGAGGATCATGTCCGCCGCCCCCTTGGCCACATCGGTGCCCGTTCTGCCCATGGCGCAGCCGATGTCGGCGGTCTTCAGGGCGGGGGCGTCGTTGACCCCGTCCCCTGTCATAGCCACCACCTTGCCCCGCTTCTGCCAGGCCTGGACAATGCGCATCTTGTGCTCCGGCGACACCCGGGCGAAGACGGCAAATTTTTCAATGTCCGCCTCCAGCACCTCCTGGGGCATAAAGTCCAGCTCCGCCCCTGTGGCAGTCCAGTCCCCGGGGCGGGCAATGTCCAGCTCCTTGGCGATGGCCAGAGCGGTGGCGCGGTGGTCGCCGGTGATCATAACAGGCCGGACCCCCGCCAGGTGACACTTGGCCACCGCCTCCTTCACCTCGGGCCGGGGTGGGTCCATCAGGCCGAAGAGGCCCAAAAAGGTGAGATTTCGCTCCACATTTCCCGAATCCAGCCGTCTGGGCAGGCTGTCCAGCTCCTTTCGGGCCACCGCAATGACCCGCAGTGCCCGGCCCGCCAGCTCCTCGTTGGCGGCCAAGATCCGGGCCCGGTCCCCCTGAGTCATGGGCCCTCTGGGGGTATCGGTACACCGCTCCAGCAGCATATCGGGGGCGCCCTTCACGTAGACGGTCCAGCCCCCCTCCTCCCGGGTATGTATGGTGGACATAAGCTTGCGATTGGAGTCGAAGGGGATGTCCGCCGTTCGGGGGAGATGTTCCAGCTCACGATTCTGGTCTACCCCGTCCTGGGCGGCGGCCACCACCAGAGCTCCCTCGGTGGGGTCGCCGGAGGCGGTGGGGGCCCCGGCCTTCCAGGTGAGCCTGGCGTCGGAGCACAGACAGCCCGCCACCATGGCGTCCCGCCGTCGGGCATCGGGGGTGAGCCACACCTGCTGCACCGTCATCCGGTTTTGGGTGAGGGTGCCCGTCTTGTCGGAGCAGATCACCCCGGCGCAGCCCAGGGTCTCCACCGCGGGGAGCTTTTTCACAATGGCGTGGCCGTCAGCCAGCCGCTGGACCCCCAGCGCCAGCACAATGGTGACGATGGCGGGCAGGCCCTCGGGGATGGCAGCCACCGCCAGCGAGACGGCGGTGAGGAACATGTCCAGAATTTCCTTCCCCTGAAACAGCCCGACCCCGAACATCACCGCGCACACCGCCAGACACAGGAAGGACAGGGACTTGGAGATCTCCCCCATCCGCTTTTGGAGGGGGGTCTCTCCGGCGCCGCTCTCCAGCAGCATTCCGGCAATCTGGCCCATCTGGGTCTCCATGCCAGTGGCCGTCACCAGGGCGGTCCCCCGTCCGGCGGTAATCAGGGTCCCGGACAGGAGCATATTGATTCGGTCCCCCAGGGGGGTGTCGGGGGGCAGGGTGTCCGCCGCCTGCTTCTCCACCGGAGCCGACTCCCCCGTCATGGCCGACTCGTCCGCCTGGAGGCGGCTGCACTCCATAATTCTGGCGTCGGCGGGGACCTGGTCACCGGCCTCCAGCAGAATGACGTCCCCGGGGACCAGGGCGGCGGCGGCGACCCGGCGGCGGACCCCCTCCCGCACCACGTTGGCCTGAGGGGAGGACATACGCCGCAGCTCCTCCAGGGCTTGCTGGGCGTGGTCCTCCTGGGTTATGGAGAGGATGCTGTTGACCACCACAATTACCAGAATGATGACCCCGTCCAGCCAGTCCTCCCCCCTGCTGACCAGCAGCGACAGACCCGCCGCCGCCAGCAGCACCAGGATCATGGGGTCCTTCAGCTGCCCCAGAATGCGCAGCAGCAGGCCGGGGGGCTGGGGCTGCGCCAGCTGATTGGGGCCGTGCGCCTCCAGCCGCCGGGCCGCCTCCCGCTCGGTCAGTCCCTGGGGCCGGCTGTCCAGCTCCTCCATTGCCTGAGCCAGCCGCCGGCTATGCCAGTCGCCCATATCACCACTCCCTTTCCAGTTTATTCCAGTCTAGCAGAGGCTCGTCCACTTTTCCGTCGAAATTGGGCGAGAAAAAAATATCTTATCCCGCCGCCGGACGGCTTGTGTTTTTCTGACCCTTATGGTAGGATTAGCGCGAAACCCCGTGAAGATCAAGGAATGGATTCAAAGCCCTGAGGTGCGCGGGGACCTTTGACGAGAAAGGGAGCGTTCTGTATGCAGGCTGACCTCAACTGGCTCACCGACCCCACCGTATTTCAGGTAAACCGCCTGGAGGCCCACTCAGACCATGTGTGTTACGCCTCGGAGGAGGAGCTGGCCCGGGGGGAGAGCTCCCTGCGCCAGTCCCTGGACGGGGTGTGGCGCTTTGCCTGGAGCAAACGCCCGGCAAGCCGCCCTGCGGATTTCTGGCGGGCGGATTTTGACGGCTCCGGCTTCGGGACCATCCAGGTGCCGGGCCACATGGAGCTCCAGGGCTTCGGGCAGATCCAGTATATCAACACTCTCTATCCCTGGGACGGCCACAGGGCGCTGCGCCCCCCGGAGATCGACTGGGAGGACTGTCCGGTGGGCAGCTACGTGCGGGAGTTTGACCTGGACCCCGGCCTGTGGGGGAAGCGGGTCTGCGTCAGCTTCCAGGGTGTGGAACAGGCCTGCTATGTCTGGCTCAACGGCCAGTTTGTGGGCTACGCCGAGGACAGCTTCACCCCCTCCGACTTCGATTTGACCCCCTGGATTCGGGAAAAAGGCAACCGGCTGTGCGTGGAGGTCTACAAGCGCTCCAGCGCCGCCTGGATCGAGGACCAGGACTTTTTCCGGTTCAGCGGCATTTTCCGCTCTGTCTTCCTGTACGCCAAGCCCAAACTCCACCTGGCCGACCTGTGGCTCCAGGCGGGGCTGGAGGAGGACAACACCACCGGGACCCTGTCCGTCCGCCTGCTGCTGGAGGGGGAGACGGCGGGGGCGGCGGTCCATATGCGGCTCACCGGCCCCAACCGGGGGACCCTCTTTGACGGCGGGCTGGAGCTGAACCCAGAGGGGAGATACCTGCGCAGCCAGCCCTTCCGGTTTGGACACATCCGCCCCTGGGACCACGACGACCCGGCGCTGTACCACGTCGCCCTCACGCTCACTACCCCGGACAGCACAGTGGCGGAGGCGGTCCCCTATGACATCGGCTTCCGCCGGTTCGAGCTGAAAGACGGCATCATGCTGCTCAACGGAGGGCGGCTGGTCCTCAACGGGGTCAACCGACACGAGTGGAACCCGGAGACGGGCCGCGCCATTGGACCGGCGGCCATGGAAGCGGCCATGGAGACCTTCAAACGGAACCATATCAACGCCGTACGCACCTGCCACTACCCCAACCAGACCCTCTGGTACCACCTGTGCGACGGTCACGGCATCTACATGATGGACGAGGCCAATCTGGAGAGCCACGGCTCCTGGCAGAAGCTGGGGCGGGTGGAGCCGAGCTGGAACGTGCCGGGCAGCCTCCCTGAGTGGCGGGACTGTGTGGTGGACCGGGCCAAATCCATGTTCGAGCGGGACAAGAACCACGTGTCCATTCTCTTCTGGTCCTGCGGCAACGAGTCCTACGCCGGGGAGGACATTCTGGCGATGGCGGAGTTTTTCCGGCAACACGACCCCAGCCGCCTGGTCCACTACGAGGGGGTGTTCCACTGCCGGGAATTTGAGGCCATTTCCGACGTGGAGAGCCGGATGTACGCCCCGCCCTGGGAGGTCCGGGCCTATCTGGAGAGTGGGCCGAAGAAGCCCTTTCTCCTGTGCGAGTACATGCACGACATGGGCAACTCCCTGGGGGGCATGGAGCACTACATCCGCCTGGGGGAGGAGTTCCCCCAGTACCAGGGGGGCTTTATTTGGGACTACATGGACCAGGCCCTGTGGCGCACCGATGTGAATGGCCGCCGGGTCCTGGGCTACGGCGGGGACTTCGGCGAGCGGCAGACCGACTACGCCTTCAGCGGCAACGGCATTGTCTTTGCCGACGGCAGGGAGAAGCCCGCTATGCAGGAGGTGCGGTACTGGTATTCCTCCCCCCAGGAGCGGGCGCGGCAGGACGAGGCCAACCGCCGGGCGGAGCAGGTCCTGGCCCTCCCCGCCGCCGGAGGAAACAAAATCCCCCTGCGCATAGCCCACGGGGACGGGGCCCTGGGGGTCCGGGGGGAGGATTTTGAGATTTTGTTCTCCTATCCGGAGGGCGGGCCGGTGTCCCTGGTCAGCGGAGGAAGGGAGTGGCTGTGGCGCGCCCCCCGCCCCGCCTACTGGCGCGCCCCCACCGAGAACGACCTGGGCAGCGGCTTTGCCGCCAGCAGCTCCATCTGGGCGGCGGTGGACGGCTGGCAGACCTGTGAGGATATTCAGGTGCTGGAGGAGAGCGGGGAGCGGGTCTCCATCCGCTTTGCCTACACTGCCCCCGCCCTGCCCGGCCTGCGCACCGAAGTGACCTACACGGTGGAACGGACAGGTACGATCACTGCTGCTGTCCACTACGATGGCGGCCCGGACCGGCCCGGCTTGCCCCTGTTTGGGCTGCGCTTCTCCACGCCGGAGCCGGTGGAGGAGACGGTGTGGCTGGGGCTGTCCGGCGAGACCTACCCCGACCGGAACAAGGGGGGCGTCTTCGGCTGGCACCGGGAGCGGCCCCACATCCCCCCCTATCTGCTCCCCCAGGAGTGCGGGTGCCACACGGGTACCCGGGCGGTGCTCCTGCGCGCCCCCGGGGGGAGGACGCTGACCCTGGAGCTGGTGGACCGGCCCTTTGCCTTCTCCGCCCTCCCCTACAGCCCCCAGCAGCTGGAGCAGGCCGCCCATATGGAGGAGCTGCCCGACCCGGTGCGCACGGTGGTGACCGTCTGCGGAGCGATGCGGGGCGTGGGGGGCATTGACAGCTGGGGCTCGGACGTGGAGGAGCCCTGGCGGGTCAGCGGAACGGAGGAGCGGGAATTTTCGGTGGGGTTCAGATTTCTTTGAGCACATCCCAGCAGCCCGGAATAGCTTCTGGAACATGAGGGTGGAGCGTTCATCTCGTTCCACCCAAGCCCTCCCAAACGCCGTGATATCCTCAGCCCGCCTTTGAACTGCCGAACCGTCTCCATGGGGTCTGCCCGGGGGACGGTTTTGCCCTGTGCAGGGATTGTGCATTCTGACAAAAAAATCCCCTTGGGGTGCGCCGCTGTGCGCGAGTTAGTAAATTCTAACTGCGTGGACAAATTTTTTCAGTTCAGGGGCTTGACATTTTCGGTTAGTCATAGTAAACTAAATCCAATTTCGGGGTTAGAAATTACTAACCCCTGGCCGGGGAGGCGAAGAAATGATGCCGCTGACAATGGCAAAGTCGGGAGAGAGCGTGACCATTCGCAAAATTTCCGGTAAGGACGAGGTGCGCCAGCATCTGGCGGAGCTGGGCTTTGTGGTGGACAGCGATGTGACAGTGGTCAACGAAATTGGTGGAAACCTGATCGTGCAAGTGAAGAGCAGCCGGATCGCGCTGGACAAAACCCTGGCAAACCGCATTATGTTCTGACCAAACAACAAGGAGGAGAGCAATATGAGAACGCTGAAGGACGTGAAGGTGGGGGAGACGGTCACGGTGGTCAAGCTCCACGGAGAGGGCCCGGTGAAGCGCCGGATCATGGACATGGGCATCACCAAGGGCGTGGAAATTTTTGTGCGCAAAGTGGCCCCCCTGGGCGACCCCATGGAATTAAACGTTCGGGGCTATGAGCTGTCCGTCCGCAAGGGCGACGCGGAGATGATTGAAGTGCAGTAAATTCAGGCGGCGGAGGCCGCTGTCATTTGCGTCAAAAGTTAGCTGTGGCTAACATTCGAAAGGAGAGAATGAAATGGACCTGAAAATTGCCCTGGCGGGCAATCCCAACTGCGGCAAGACGACGTTGTTCAACGCCCTTACCGGCTCCAACCAGTATGTGGGCAACTGGCCCGGCGTCACGGTGGAGAAAAAAGAGGGCAGGCTGAAGGGCCACAAGGATGTGGTCATCCAGGACCTGCCCGGCATCTACTCCCTGTCCCCCTACACTCTGGAGGAGGTGGTGGCCCGCAGCTATCTGGTGAAGGAAAAGCCAGACGCCATCCTCAACATTGTGGACGGCACCAACATCGAGCGCAACCTGTACCTCACCACCCAGCTGATCGAGCTGGGCCTGCCTGTGGTGGTGGCGGTGAACATGATCGACCTGGTGCGGAAAAACGGCGACACCATCGACCTGAACAAGCTGGGGGCCGCCCTGGGCTGTCAGGTGGTGGAGATGAGCGCGCTGAAGGGCGAGGGGGGCATGGAAGCCGCCGAGCAAGCCATGGCCCAGGCCCAGAGGAAGCAGACCGGGGAGCTGCCCCACGTGTTCACCGGCAGTGTGGAGCACGCCATCGCCCACATCGAGGAGTCCATCCAGAACAAGGTGGAGGACAGCTATCTGCGCTGGTACGCCATCAAGATCTTTGAACGGGACCAGAAGGTGCTGGAGGAGCTGGACCTCTCCCCGGACCTGAAGGCCCACCTGGAGCAGCACATTGCCGACTGCGAGAAGGAGCTGGACGACGACGCGGAGTCCATCATCACCAACCAGCGGTACTCCTACATCAACTCCGTGGTGACCAAGGCGGTGAAAAAGAAGGCGGCGAAGGGCAGCCTGTCTGTCTCCGACAAAATCGACCAGATCGTCACCAACCGGATTCTGGCCCTGCCCATCTTTGCGGTTATCATGTTCTGCATCTATGCCATTGCCATGGGGACCTCCATTGCAGACGGCGGCGTGGGCGTGGGTACCTTTGGCACCGACTGGGCCAACGACGTGCTCTTCGGCGAGATCGTCCCCGACTTCTTCGACGGTATCCTCACCTCTCTGGGCGTCAGCGGCTGGCTCTACGGTCTGATCCAGGACGGCATGGTGGCCGGCGTGGGGGCGGTGCTGGGCTTTGTGCCCCAGATGCTGGTGCTCTTCCTGCTGCTGGCCATTCTGGAGGACGTGGGCTATATGGCCCGGGTCGCTTTCATTATGGACCGCATTTTCCGCCGCTTCGGCCTGTCCGGCAAAAGCTTTATCCCCATGCTGGTGGCTACCGGCTGCGGCGTACCCGGCATTATGGCCTCCCGCACCATTGAGCAGGACCGGGATCGGAAGATGACCATTATGACCACCGGCTTTATCCCCTGCGGCGCGAAAATGCCCATTATCGGCCTGTTTGCCGGCGCGGTGTTCGGCGGGTCCGCTCTGGTGGCCGTCTCCGCCTTCTTTATCGGCATTGCCGCCGTGGTCATCTCCGGCATTATGCTGAAAAAGTTCAGGGCCTTTGCCGGGGAGCCCGCCCCCTTCGTTATGGAGCTGCCCACCTATCACGCCCCCTCCGCCGGCAATGTGCTGCGGGCCACCTGGGAGCGGGGCTGGTCCTTCATCAAGCGGGCGGGGACCATCATCCTGCTCAGCTCCATTGTCCTCTGGTTCCTCCAGGGCTATGGCTCTGTGGACGGAGTCTTCCAGGCGGTGGAGGACAACAACGATTCTCTGCTGGCCTCCATCGGCAGCGCCGTGGCCTGGATTTTTGCCCCCATCGGCTGGGTTGGCGACATGGCCTGGAAGGCCACCGTGGCCACTGTCACCGGCCTGATTGCCAAGGAGGAGGTTGTCAACACCTTTGGCGTGCTGTACCAGTACGCCGGAGAGGCGGACCTGATGGACGACGCCAGCGGCATCTACGCCGCAGTGGGCGCGGACTTCGGGGCAATGGCGGCCTACAGCTTTATGATCTTCAATCTGCTGTGCGCCCCCTGCTTCGCCGCCATGGGCGCTATCAAGCGGGAGATGAACAACACCAAGTGGACCCTGGCCGCCATCGGCTATATGTGCGGCTTCGCCTATGTGGTATCCTTGATCGTCTTCCAGCTGGGCGGGCTGGTCACCGGCGAGGCGGTCTTCGGCATTGGCACCGCAGTGGCGGTGGTCCTGCTGGCCGGCATCCTCTACCTGCTGTTCCGCAAGGGATATCAGGGGGAGGAGCAGCACCGCCAGCTGACCTCCGTGGCCGCCGCCGCAAGGTAACCGGAATTCTCAAAGCCATCTATACACAGAGGAGGCATGAACAGCGGAAGCTGCTCATGCCTCCTCTTCGTTTGGGGAGGGCTGGATGGGGCGGCGGGTGAATCTGCCGGGAGGGGCTCAATTTTCACAGAGTCTGAGGCCCTTTAAGCCGCCGTCTTCCAGGGTCCGGTAGGTGTATACGATGACCGCCAGGCAGATCACAAAGGTCAGCAGATCGGAGACCGGTATGGAGTACAAAACTCCGTTCAAGCCGAACCGCAGGGGGAGCAGCAGGGCAAAGCCCACGCCGAACAGCACCTCACGCACCATGGAGATGGCAGTGGATGCGAAGGCCTTGCCCAGGGATTGCAGATAGATAAACGTGCCCTTGTTCACGGTGGCCAGCACCATCATGCAGAGGTAGACGCGGAAGCACTTGACCGCGTATTCCGTGTAGTACACGCTCTCGTTGGCCGCGCCGAAAATCCCGATGAGCTGCCGGGGGAACAGCTCCACGATCAGCAGCGCCGCCGCCCCCACAATGGTCTCCGCCGCCAGCAGACGGGTAAACAGGGACTTGGCCCGGTCCTTGCGCCCCGCGCCGATGTTGTAGCCCACCACCGGGATGCACCCCGCCGCCAGGCCCACAGAGATGGAAATAACGATTAGGAAGAACTTCATCACAATCCCCAGCACCGCCATGGGAATCTGGGTATACTGGGCCTGCCCGAAGATGGGGTCAAGGGCGCTGTATTTCAGTGTCATATTTTGAATGGCCGCCATCGCCAGGACTAGGGAAATTTGGGACAGGAAGCTGCAAATGCCCAGAGGCAGGTATTTCTTTGCCAGGGAGCAGTAGGGCCGGAAGCTGGCCTGTTCCAGCCGGACGGCCTTCATGTGGCACAGGTACCAGACGGACAGGGCGGCGGTGAGGATCTGCCCCAGTACGGTGGCCACAGCCGCCCCCATCATCCCCCAGCGGAACACGAAGATAAAGATTGGGTCCAGGACGATATTGACAGCCGCCCCCGCCAGGGTGGAGGCCATTGCAAATTTCGGGCTGCCGTTGGAGCGGATGATGGGATTCATCGCCTGGCCGAACATATAGAAGGGGACCCCCAGGGTGATCCAAAAGAAGTATTCCCTGGCGTGGCGAAGGGTCTCCTCGTTGACCTGTCCGCCGAACAGGGTCAGGATGGGAGCCTGAAAGGCCAGATAGAGGGCGGTGAGGGCCAGACCGGAGGCGGCGCACAGCAGAACCGCGCTGCCGATGCTCTTGTGAGCGGCGTCCCGGTTTCCGGCTCCCAGGCTGATACTGACAAAGGCGCAGCAGCCGTCGCCAATCATCACCGCAATGGACAGCGCCACCACCGTCAGCGGGAAGACCACCGTGTTGGCGGCGTTGCCATAGAAGCCCAGATAGTCCGCGTTGGCGATGAAAATCTGGTCCACAATGTTGTAGAGGGCGGCCACCAGCAGAGAGATGACGCAGGGCACGGCATACTTCATCATCAGCTTGCCCACCCGCTCGGTTTCCAGAAAGGTATTCGCTTTTTGTTCCATGGGTGGGTTCCTCCTTTTACACATGAGAAAGCGCACGGCGAGAAGAGCTGGACTTATGCCTTCTGGCCGCGCGCTTTCTGATTTTGATTTTTGGGACAAAGAAAAACAACGTGCAGCGTTCAACCGGATTTATGCGGTGACGCTACACGTTGCACTGTCAATATAGCACTATGGGGGCCCAAAAGTCAAGATAAATTTCCTGGGAAATTTTGGCGGCGGAGCGGGGCGCTTGGGCTGGCAGGGGCTAAAAGGGCGGGAATATGCGCTGCCACTCCTCCAGGGTGTCCTTTGCCGGTACTCCAATGAGAAACATTTCCCCCTTTGCGGCAATGATTTCAATCTCCCGCTTCTTTTGCTGATAGAGCGCCTGGAAGGGAAGGTACCGGTCTGTGATAAAATTCACGCCCTGATTCCCGGAGCCCTTCAGCGCGGTCCCATCGTTCAGCTGGTCCAGGTAGGGCCCGTCAATGATGAGATCGGCCAGACCGGTGATAATGTCCGCTACCTGGGGCTGGTCCATACTGCGCAGCTCCTCCATGGTGTAGCCGGTGTAGAGGATGATCCCCAGCTTTGTCTCCCGCCGCAGCGCACACAGCAGCGAGTGCAGCGGTCTGATTTGCAGAAAGGGCTCCCCTCCGCTGATGGTGACCCCTTCCAGATCCCCAAGGCCCGACAGCTCCTTCATGATCAGGTCCACATCGACCCAATAGCCCCCGTCCAGCGGTCTGGAGGAGGGGGACATGCAGCCGGGACAGCGGCGCTCACAGCCCTGGGTCCAGATGGCAGCCCGGGTCCCTGGGCCCAGGACCCTTGTGTGCAGCACCATGTTGTGCAGGCGGATTCGTTCTCCCATAGCTCCTCCCCCTATGACTCCAGATGGTCCAGAGCCTCCTGCGCCTTGGGGTGGCCCTGCTCTGCGGCCAGACGGTACCACTTCACCGCCTCTTTTGCGCTCTTCCGGACGCCGGCCCCGCGCTCATACATGCGGCCAAGATAGTACTGACCGTTGATGTCGCCCTGTTCCGCCGCCAGACGGTACCACTTCACCGCTGATTTATCGTTCTGCTCCACACCCTGACCCTGCTCATACATGGTACCCAAAAGACCCTGAGCCTGGGCGTTCTCCTGCTCCGCCGCCAGGCGGTACCATTTCACTGCCTCTGCATAATTTTGTTCTGCGCCCCAGCCAGTATGATACAGCCACCCCAGATTGAACTGGGCGTTAGAGTCGCCCTGTTCTGCGGCCAGGCGGTACCATTTCACTGCCTCCTCATAGTCCTGCTCTATCGCCTGGCCATCTGCGTACATCCGCCCTAAGGTGCGCTGAGCCCGTATATTTCCCTGCTCTGCGGCCAGGCAGTACCACTTCACCGCCTCCTCATAGCTCTGTTCCACGCCCCGGCCATTCCCATACATCCAGCCCAGGTTGCACTGGGCGTCAGAATAGCTCTGGTCTGCGGCCAAACGATACCACTGGATTGCTTCCTCGTCATTTTGCGTTACACCCCGGCCATTTGCGTACATCACACCAAGGCTGCATTGGGCGGCAGAGTCGCCCTGTTCTGCGGCCAGGCGGTACCACTTCACCGCTTCCTCATCATTTTGCTCCACGCCCCGGCCATTTTCATACATCCAGCCCAAACTGCGCTGACCTCGGGCATTTTCCTGCTCGGCGGCCAGGCGGTACCACTTCACCGCTTCCTCATCATCTTGCTCCACGCCCCGGCCATTTGCGTACATCCATCCCAGGTTGCATTGGGCGGCAGAATCACCCTGCTCCGCAGCCAGACGGTACCACTTGACTGCCTCCTCATAACTCTGCTCCACACCCCGGCCATTCTCGTACATCATGCCAAGGTTGTATTGAGCCCGGGCATTTTCCTGCTCGGCGGCCAGGCGGTACCACTTCACCGCCTCCTCGTCACTTTGTGCTACGCCCCGGCCATTCTCGTACATCTGTCCCAGGCTGCGCTGGGCGGCAGAATCACCCTGCTCCGCAGCCAGATGGTACCACTTGACTGCCTCCTCATAGCTCTGCTCCACGCCCCGGCCATTCTCGTACATCACGCCAAGGTTGTATTGAGCACTGGCGTGTTCCTGTTCGGCGGCTAGGAGAAACCACGCTTCGGCCTGTTTGAGGTCTTGCTCCACACCCCAGCCATTACAATACATAACACCGAGACTGCACTGTCCATAGGCGTCGCCCTGCCCGGCGGCCAGCCGGTACCACTCGACCGCCTCCGGGTTATCCTGTACCACGCCTCTGCCGTTGTGGTACATAGTCCCCAGTGCGCCCTGGGCCTGGACGTTGCCCTGCGCGGCCGACAGGCGGTACCAGTTCAGCGCCTCCTCAAAATTCTGCTCAAGCCCCCGGCTGTTTTCATACGCCCAGCCCAGGATATACTGGGCCTGAGCATCGCCCTGCTCTGCGGCCAGCCGGTACCACTGTACAGCGTCCTCATCGCTCTGCGTGACACCCTGCCCGTTCCAGTACAGCGCACCAAGGCGGTTCTGCGCAAAGGCGTTGCCCTGCTCTGCGGCCAGCCGGTACCATTTTGCCGCCTGGGCGTAGTCCTGTTCGATTCCCCGGCCATTTTCATACATCCAGGCCAGGTTGCGTTGCCCCAGCTCATACCCCTGCTTTGCGGCCAGACGGTACCACTTGACGGCGATCTCATCATTCTGCTCGACCCCGAGGCCCCGCTGGTACATGACGCCCAGGCTATTCTGCCCCTTGGAGTACTCCTGGTCTGCGGACAGCTGGAACCACTTCAGGGCCTCCTGGTAATCCTGCTCCAATCCATAGCCGTTCTGGTACATGATGCCAAGCCAGCTCTGTCCCGCCGGGTTCTCCTGCTCCGCAGACAGGCGGAACCACTTGAGGGCCTCCTCATAGCTCTGCTGAGTCCCCCGGCCCCGGTAGTACATCGCCCCCAAATTGCTCTGGCCCCAGCCGTTCCCCTGTTCCGCAGACAGCCGGTACCACTTCAGGGCGTCCTGGTGGTCCTGCTCCAGGCCATACCCGTTTTCGTACATCTCGCCCAGCTTGTTCTGTCCGTCCCCGTCCTCCTGAACGGCGGCCATGCGGTACCACTCCACCGCCTGCTGGTAGTCGCCCCTGGCGCGGCAGCGGTCCCCCAGCCGGACTTGTGCGCCCGGGGACCCTGTTCGGGCCATGATTTGGGTGAAGGCTCCGCCCCATATCAGCAGCGCCCCAGTGAGGACCACAGCCAGGGCGGCCAGGACAAGGGCCCTGGTGCTGAGCCGGGGGGCCTTTTTGGCGTCCTGCCGCCGAGGGGCGCTGTCCTCATTGCGGGGAGGCGCGGGGGGCGGAGCGGGATTTGGCGCCGGAGGCTGAAGCATCCGGTTTGCCTGAGCCAGCTGTTCCGCCGTCAGGGGAGCGAGAAACCAGGTCCGCTCCTTTTTCAGCTGATAACCGCAGGAGCACTTGCCGTCAGCGGGCAGCACGCCGCCGCATTTTGCGCAGTTCAATCGGCTTCCCCCCCCTTCTGAATAAACGGTATGGGCTGGCTTTTGGAGGAGGACTGTTTGTCCCCCAGGTGAACCACCAGCTCCAGGTGGGAGTTGATCTCCAGCCCCAGGTCCCAATAGCCGGCGCAGGCCGGGGGCTGGAGGCTCCGCGTGACGCGCTGCCTGCTGCCGTCATAGGTGTAGCTGAGCTCCAGGGAAAAGGGCGAAGTTTGCCCGAAGCGCTGGCCGGTCCAGAAGACATCGCCGTCACAGGCGGGGCCGTCGGCCAGCGCCAGCTCCCGCTTGTCCAGGAGCTTGTAGCGCTGTTCTCCCTCGCTCCAGCCATACTGGTAGGCCAGTACCGAGATGCCGGTCAGCCTGGAGATTACCTCCGTCCGGTGCTCCTGGGCCAGGCGGTCATACCGGGTTGCGCTGCCCACCACGGCGACATGGACGTATCCGCAGTAGCCGCACATGGGCCAGCTCTCCCCGCTGACCGGATGCCCGCAGCAGGCACAGGGAATTTTTTCTTCCATGGTCTCTCTTCTCCTTCCACAAAACAGCCGTATTTCACTCCCTGCGGGCCGTCAGCGTTCCGCTTAGCTCCGCCGTCCGCCGCAGTACCGTCTGATACCCGCTGATGAGAGCCTCAATTCGGGCCTGTACGGAGTCCATCCACCCCTTCAGGTCCTCCGCAGAGCTTACGGGCCGCCCCAGCTCCCGCAGGTCGGGGCTGTCCGTCCAATCCAGCAGTTTGCCGCTCCCCGACAGCTGAAAGATGTTCTCCCGGAGAAAGGGCTCGTTCATGGCGGCGTTCAGGGCGTTGAACAGCGCCGTGTAGCTGGCCGCCAGGTCCAGGAGGGCGATCTCCCGCTCCCCCAGCCCCTCCAGAAGGGCGCTGATCTCCGCCGCCCGCTGTTCCGCGCTCTCAATGTCCTCCCGGGTGCTGGCCAGCCGGCGTTCCAGCTGACTGCGCCGGGATACCGCCGCCTCCCGCTCCGCCTGGGCCGCGCTCAGCTCTTTGCGGAGGTGCTCCAGGGTCCCGTTGAGGCGGTCCAGCTCCCGCTGAAGGGCGCAGTCCGCCTCCCGCCGCGCCCCAAGCTCCGCCTGGAGCCGTGACTGCTCCGCCCGCTTCTCCTCCAGGACCCCGTCGTTGAGCAGAGCGATCTCCCCCTCCAGCCTCCGGCAGTCCGTCTGGGCCTCCAGGAGCTCCCTCTTCTCCTGGGCCAGCCGGCGGTAAGCCTCCTCCCGGCGGGCTCGAAGCGCCTCCGCCTCCTCCAGCGCACGGTGTACCTCGTTCAGCGCCTCCCCCGCCTGCCTTGCCTCCCGCACAGCGTCATAGCACTCCCGCTGACTCTGGGCGGACAGCTCCCGGATGCCCTCCATGCCGGCCTGAGCCGCCTTTGCCCCGTCGCCCAGCACATAGCGCACCGTCTGCGCCAATTTCGCCGGGTCCCCGCAGGCCAGTTCAGAGGCGTCCAGCACGCCGCTGGCGTCGTAAATCTCATCCATGACCAGGCACAGCAGCTGGTACAGCTCCTCGGCGCGCACCGGCCTGTCCAGGGTCTCCAGCAGAGCGAGGTTCTCCCGTATGTTTTCAAATGCCATTTTTCTGCCCCCTATCTGGCCAGGGCCGCGTTCCCCAGCCGCAGGGCCTTGTTCAGGCGCTCCCTGTGCTCCGAGCCCAGCCCCTCCACCTGTTCTCCCTGGGCAAGGCGCTCCTCCAGCCGGTCCAGCTGGCGGGCGATCTTCCCAAGCTGGGTCACCTCCCACCAGTGGAAGGTGATGATTTTAGAGCGGTCCTGGGATATGCCCATAATATACCCGCTCATGTTTTCGGTGTTCATGCGGAGCATGCCGGCGTACTGCGGGTCCAGAGCGACGCTCTCGGGACCGCAATCCCCCTGGTAAATCAGCTCCTCAATTCCGTCTGCGCCGATGATGGCCGCGTGACGTTCAGAAGACTTGAACAGGTAGATGCGGCCGGTGGTCAGCTCCATATCCCGGCGGATGGCCCAGAGGGTGCGGGCTGCCGTCTGGTACTTGGCCGGCAGTCCTATGGAGTACTGGGACACAAAGCCGTATCGGGTCTGTTCATTGGCCAGCAGGGCCGCGCCGCAGGCCACCGCCATGGTCCGTTCGTCGGCGTTGGACAGCTCGCCAATGTAGCGCCGGTCCTCCAGAGCGGATAGGCCCAGCTTTTTTCTGACCCCGTACTGGACCCAGCAGAAGTTGCAGAAGCCCCCAATCAGCTGGATCTTGAAGTGGTCCTCGCCCAGGCCGTATGCAATTTGGTGCTCCCTCATGTACCGGATCATGTCGTCCAGCCGGCTGTTCAGCACCGGCGCGATCTTTTCCTGAAAGGCCCGCGCCACCATGCCGTAGGTTACCGTGACCTGCTCTAAAATTTGGTACAGACTGCCGTCCAGCTCCTTCTGGCGGCGGAAGCTGAGAAGGGCAAACTCCGTTTGGTCCTGGTAGACCCTGGCAAGGCTGAACTGGATCTCCTGAAGCCGCTTGCGCTTGTCCCTGCCGCTGTCGGTCAGGTTCAGGGATTTAAAGACCTCCTCCAGGGTATAGACGCACTCGTACAGCGCCCCCTTGTTCTCCTCGCAGTTGATTTCCTCCGGAGACAGCCCGCCTGCGGCCAGGGCCAGGCGCACGATCTCCTCCATAAATGCGAAGCCCGCCTTGCCCAGGACCCCCTCCTCGTTAGCGCCGGCGCCCGACCGGTGCAGTACGGTCACCTTGGGGGTCCCCCTCTCGTTTTCCACCTGACACAGGGCGATGTCCAGGGTCCCGCCGCCGTAGTCCACAATCAGCACATTGCCCTGGAAGATGGCTCCGCCGTTTTTCTCCTTAAACTTCTCCACATAATAGGCGCAGGCACAGGTGGGCTCGCTGAGCAGAACGACCTCCCGGGCCAGCCCCATCCCGGCCGCCAGGTCATAGAGGCGCTCGTAGCACCGCTGTTTCACGCTGTTCTCGACCCATATCTCCGGGACGCCGATGACCAGCCGGTCAATTTCCCCGTACCGCTTCTGATAGCGCTTGAGCAGATCCGCCAGATAGCCCCGCACCACGTCCTCCGGCGTGGTGGAGCTGTCATAGCCCCGTTCCTTGAGAAGGCGGGGGTCCTCCTCGGCCAGCATGAGCTTAAAGCCCTTGTAGACGGTGGAGCCCGGCTGCCAGATCTCCGTGCGGGCCAGGCGGCCAAAGGAGAGGGTCCCGTCGGCCCTGCGCACCACCAGGGAGTCGTAGAAGGGGGAGCAGTCCTCGTCGTTGAGCATGGCCGCGTTCAGGGTCAGGTCCTGGCCGAGGGCCGCAATGACCGAGTAGGTGGTGCCGAAATCCAAGCCGATGCTGTTCATGTTGTTCTCCTCCTCACGTCTGCAAGTCGATCAGTCTGCGGACCGCCTGGATACGCGCCCGCCTCTTTTTGGCCCCGTCTGCGCACACTCTGGAGATAAATTGGGCCGGCTCCTGTCCCTGCCGGGAGCCCCTATCCTGGCCCAGGGCCGACGGGGGGATGCCCCAGTCGGTCAGCCGGGCCAGCGCCCCGTCCCGCAGGATGGCGCACAGCCCCTCGTTCCGAACCTGGTCCCCGTCGCAGGCGTCCAGGGAAAAGACCGCCGGGGGCTCTCCGCCGCGGTTTGGCTGGACCACCACCGCCGCCGTGTGTCCCAGGGGGTCCTGGAAGACCGCCCAGTAGGACCGGCGGGGGTCGCCCTCCGGAAAGCCGGACCGGGTCAGCGCCCAGCTCCCGTCCTCGGTCAGCGCGTCGTGCAGGTTCAGCGCCAGCTCCTGCACGCCGCAGGACAGGTGAAACTCCTCCCGGGCGAACTGGCGGCACAGGTCCAGCCGGGGGAGGTATTGGGGAATCCGCTCCACCGCAATGCGCAGGTTCTCCAGGTCCATATCGGCCAAATACTCCTCCACCTGCCCCTGTTCCCGGTCAAACGAGGCGCACAGCTGGCCCAGCAGGCCGCCGGACCAGAACTCAATGTCCCCGTTATAGGAAAATTCCAGGTCGGAGGACTGGACCACTGCGGCGTTGCCTTTTGGGTCCTCCAGCTCCTGCATCCGCTGCCGGACCTGGAGGATGGAGGCCCGGACCTGGACGGACAGCCGGTCATACTCGCCGTTTCGCTGTTCCAGCTCCCCCAGCAGGCGGAGGGCCGCCGGCAGATTGCTCTGGGCCACGCCAATGGCCGCCTGATAGTCCCCGTTGGCAAGATCTGCGTCCAGGAACCGCCTGCTGTCACGCAGGGGCTCCGCCTGCCCCGGCGCAAGCTGCTCCGGGTGGAGGCCGTCGATCCCCCGCAGCAGCCCGTCCAGCTGGTCCCGATAGCACTGGGCCCGCTCCCGCTGGGCGGCGGACCGGTCTGCAATGGCGCGAAACTCCCTGTCAAAGCGGTCTGTGAGGTCCTTGATCTGCTGCTCGGCGCTGTCCACCCTGGCGTTCGTCCGGGCCAAGTCGCCGCGCAGCCCGTCCAGCTGCCGGTGCAGCTCCCTGTTCTGCTGCTGAATGGCCTGGTCCAGGGAGGACTGGAGGCGGCTGAACTCCCCGGAGAGCCTGTCCTCCTCCGCCCGGAGGGCCGCCTGAAGCCGCTGCCGGTCGCCGTCGATGCGGCGGCTGGCGGCAGCCTCGGTTTCCGCCAGCCGCCTGTGGGCCTCCCGCAGGTCCTGCTCCGCCCGAGATCGCCGCTGCTCCGCCAGCTGACTGCGGTAGCGCAGGTCATTCAGAGAGTCGTCATCCACCAGAAGATACCCGTCGCTCATTGATCCCACCCTCTCTGGCGGCCCCGGCGGCGGAGCTGCTCCGCCTCCTGCTCTGCGCGGCGAATGAAGACGTCGGGGGAGGCGTTCAGGGCGCAGTCATCCCGCTCCACCGTGTGTTTCGGGATCAGCCCCTCCTCTCTCAGCGCCGCGCCCACGTCCTCCTTGACCATAGCCGCCATGCCCTCGCTGGGGGAGAAGGCCTCATAGAGGAAGGAGGGGCGCTCCGGCCGCTCTCCGCTGGCCACCACAATGGATACCGTGTTTCCCCCGCCGTCGGTGTAGGTCATGGAGTAGGGCTTTCTGGTGTCCCCGTCCTGCCGCCCAGAGGACTCCAGCGTCCAGCCCTGCTCATCCAGCCGGCTGTAGATCCGCTGCACCGTGTTCTCCACAGCCGCCGCCCCGGCCAGACTCTGGCGGGCCTCCTGGTCGCAGGCCTCCAGCCGTTCCTCCAGCCGGGCCAGCTGCTCCTCCAGCCGCCCCAGCCGGTCCAGACCCGTGGGCGTGTCCGCCTCCCGGCGCAGCTCCTGATTCAGGGCGCTGATCTGGCCGTTGATCTCGTCAAAGGCACCATAGGACCAGAACTGGATGGAGTAGGGGAGCTGGGCCGGCTCCCCGTCCATCTCCACCGTGAGGGTCCCGCCGCCGGCGGAGAGGCGCTCCGCCCTGGTCTGGAGGGCCGCCCCCCGCTCCTGGAGCTGCTCGCTCCGGCGGCTGTGCCGCTCCTGGAGGAGGACCAGCTGGATCAGGGCCCGGCTGGCCTCTAAAATACTGTTCTGGGACACCACCATGGCCGCCTGGAAATCCCCCGCCGCCAGATTGGCCGAGATGGAGGCCCGCATGGCCTCCAGAGAGGGGTACGCCGCCGGCAGGAACGCGGAGGGGTGGAGGGCGCGGACCTGCTCCAGCAGCCGGTCCACCTCCTCCAGAGTCCGCTTCGCCCGCTCCTCTCCTCTGGCGTGCTCCGCCAGGGCCTGCTCCAGTACGGCGCTGTACTCCCGCGCCGCCGCCTCCGCCCCTTCGGTGAGGGCGGAAGCCCTGGTCCCCGTCTGAGCCGCCTGGGCGCGCAGCTGCTCCAGCTGTCCGGCAAAGCTGCGGTCCTGCTCCGCCAGCCGGGCGCGGGCCTGGAGGTCCAGTCCCTCCGCCGCTGCGCGGTAGGACTCCGTCAGGGCGTGGATGGAATCCTCGGTGCGCTGCCGGGTCTCCTGACAGAGTCGATCCAGCTCCCACTGCCGCGCCTGCTCCAAGGTCCGCAGGCGGGCGATCTCCTCCCTGCTCTCGATCTCATAGGCGTCCGCCGTCGCAATGCTCTCCTTCAGCCGGTCCCACTCGGCGCAGGAGATGATGGTCCAATAACTGCTCATTCTGAAACTCTCTCCTTCTCTTCCGATAACAGCCCCGGAAATGCCGCCAGAACATCCGCCCTGCGGAAGGAGGTATCCTCCGGGTCCCGGACCCGCCGCTTCTTTTGCAGCTCCGCCAGGAAGGTATCCTTCATGTCGCCCGCGTTCCCAAAGCTCCGGCCCGCCCGGTCCATGGCCCGCTGAACGGCCCGCTCCAGCAGAGCTCTGGCATCGGGCTCCAGGTGCAGCGCGATCCCCTGGGTCTCCTCCCCGATGAGGGAGTCAAAGATAGCCATCAGGGTGGGGAGGTCGTAGTGTTCAAAGTGGACCACAGTGGGAAATCTGCGGTTGGCCCCCGAGTCCATCTGGAAGATACCCTCCACCTCCTCCTCATAGCCAGCCGCAATCAGGCACAGGGACCCCTGATACTCGTTGGCCGTAGCCACCAGTGCGCGCATGGCCTCCAGCCCCGTGTTTCCGCCGGTAAAGGAGTTGGCCAGGGCCTGGAACTCGTCAATGATGAGGACGCCGCCGTTGGCATTTTGGGCCGCCTCCCGGAGGGCCTTTCCGGTGCCGCCCACCGTTCCCCTCACCAGGCTGACGGCCTGAAGCTGGGTCATCTGGCTGTGGTGGAGGATGCCTCTGGCGGTGAAATACCGGGCCACCAGCTTGGCGACCGTGGTCTTCCCCGTCCCCGGGGGGCCGAGGAACTTCATGTTCATAAAGGGCAGGTCGTCGCTGGATACCTGCTTCCCCAGCTCCCTCAGCCGCTGGACCCGCTCCATCTCGCCCAGGAAGCTGTCCGCCGTCTCCTTCACTGTCGCCTTGATCTGCTGCATCTGCGCCCCGGCCAGCCGGTCGAACTCGTTCAGGATTTCCTCCGCCTCCTCGCCGCCGCTCAGGGCCCAGCTCTTCTCCGGGAAGGCGCGCAGAACGTCCTCCCGGGTATAGACGCAGGGGTCCTGTTCCAGACGGCTCTCCTCCAGGCGGCTCAGCAGATTTTCCACGTAGCCCCCGTTGCCCAGCTGCTCCCGCAGCACCGCCTTGTCCGACTCTATGACCCTGCGCAGCAGGCGGCCCGCCTCGGGCTCCAGGCCGCTCCCCTGCCGGTTCAGATTGGACTCCAAAATCAGCAGCAGCGTATTGGTGGAGTAGGGCTGGAAGTGGATGTATTGCCGGAACCGGCGGGAGGCCCCCGGGTCGGCCCGGAGGACCTGCCGGACCCCCTCCTCATATCCCGCCAGGATGACGCAGGTGGAGGTCCGGTGGGCGTTGATGCCGGCCACCAGCGCCCCCACTGCCTCCTGGGCCAGGTTGCCGTGCTGGTGGGCGTTGTCAAAGCCATGGAACTCGTCGATAAACAGAACGCCCCCCTCCGCCTCCTCGAAGGCGGCCCGGATATTCTCCCCCGTCTCTCCAATGTGAGAGCTGACCAGCGTTCGGGCGGATACCTCCACGGTCTTGTCGGAGGACAGAATGTGCTTGGTGTGGAGGAGACGGGCGGTAAGCCGGGCGATGGTGGTCTTGCCCGTGCCGGGAGGGCCGGAGAAGACCATGTTCAGGTAGCCGGGGTCCTCCCGCTTCCTACAGATGGCCTGGACGGTGTTAAGGATCTCCTGTTTGACCCGCTCCATCTCCGGACCCACCTGCCGGTCAAGCTCCGCCATGATCTCGTCCAGCGTGCCGCTGCTCTCGTACCGCCGCAGGCCCAGACGACAGACCCGCTCCAGCATCAGCGGCTCCAGATCCTGGGAATAGGCCAGGCGGGTCGTCCCCACCGGGAGTCTCCGGGCCCGCTCCGCCAGCTCCTCCTGTACCTGGGGCCGGTCCAGCAGCGCGTTCAGCTGCCGGATGCAGTTCCCTCTCCGGTCCAGGTAGGGGATGTGCTGAAAGCCCTGGTCCTGGACCTGGGTGCAGTGGTCCCTCAGCTGGCCGGCCAGGTGGTAGAGGGCGGTATCCGGAACGGCGGCCAGAAGGGGGCTTTGCTCCAGGTGCTTTTTGCGCAGCAGGAGATTGGCGATCTCGTCCGCCTGGTACTCGTCGGCCAGGACGATGATCCCCAGGGATTTGAGGATGTGCAGCGCCTCTTTGACCATGTTCAGGCGGTCTGGATTGGTCATAATGGCGTTGACCCAGGCGTGGAGCTGGGCTCGGTTCCCCTCGAAGCACCAGCGCAGGTCGTCCCGCCGGGGCATGGTGAGCACCAGAATGTTTTTTCTGTTGCTGATCCGCTCCAGCCGGTTCACAGTGCTGATAATGGCGTCCGAGAAGAAGCCCGCCTTCTCAAAGATGGACAGGGGCATGACAATGGCGGTTTTGGTGCGTGCGTCCTCCAGGGCGTGGTTGATCTCCGCGACGAACTTCTTCTGAAACTGCTCCGCCTGGGAAAAGCTCTGGACCATCCGCCTCCCTATAACAGCCGGGGTCGGGCAGGCCGCCTTGGGGGCGGTCCGCCGGAGGGTCAGGTCATCCAGCCCCTTTTTTTCGCTGGCAGCCTGGAAAATGGCCCCGGACGGCGGGTCATAGGCGTAAATCTGGCAGTTGGTGCTCTCCACCTCCACAAAGGCGACACGCTCATAGCCCTCCCGCCGCAGGAGCCGGTAGAGGTAGGCGTCGGCGTCCACCAGTTCCAGGGAGTTCAGCGCGAACTCGTCCTCGGGCCGCACAAAGTAGTGGACCAGGCCGCAGACGGAGTCAAAAAGCCCGGGCGGGACGGTCTGGGACTCCAAGGGGTACACGATGGCGTCCGCCGGTGCGGTACGTCCGTCCTGAGACATGGGGTCCTTGCTTGGCTTGGAAAAGGTGCGATCCATACTTCACTTCTCCTTCTGTCGATTTGTGCCTGCCTCCCTGCGGGTATCATTACGGGTATCATATCAATTATCTGGTCACTTTTCAACTGTTTTGAACAAATCCCGCACCGGTTTGCCGAATTTCCCCGGGGCGGAGAGAATGCGCAGGCTGGGGCCATCTTTCTTCCCAAAACAAGAAAACTGTGGTATGATGGGGAAAAAGGTCAAACGGGCGGAACTGCGGTCCGGGGGGGGTCACTATGGAGGAGTCCATTGTATTCATTGACAGCGAGATCGGGACAGCCGACAAAAAGATTTTGGATTTGGGGGCGGTGAAGGAGGACGGGAGCCAGTTTCACGGCCCCTCCGTGGGGGAGTTTTCCGCCTTTATCGCCGGGGCCGCCTTTCTGTGCGGACACAACATTGTACATCACGACCTGCGCTATCTGGGCCCGCTGCTGGGGACGCCTCTGGCCGCCCAGGCGGTGGATACCCTCTACCTGTCGCCGCTGCTGTTCCCGGAACGCCCCTACCACGCCCTGCTGAAGGACGACAAGCTCCAGTCGGACGAGCTGAACAACCCCCTCAACGATGCGGAGAAGGCCCGCAGGCTGTTCTATGACGAGGTCAACGCCTTCTCCCGGCTGTCCGCCCCCCGGCAGGAGCTCTATTACGGGCTGCTGAACCCCTTTGAGGAGTTTCAGGGCTTTTTTGCCTGTCTGGGCTTCCGCCCCCAGTGCCCCGACCTGGAGGAGGCGGTGCGGCGGGAGTTTGCCGGCCAGCTCTGCCAGCACGCGGACCTGCGGGGGCTGATAGACCGCTGGCCCATGGAGCTGGCTTACGCCCTGGCCCTCATCGGGTGCGGCGACTGCCACTCGGTGACCCCGCCGTGGCTGGTGAAGACCCGCCCGAAGATCGAGTACGTTATACGGCGGCTGCGGGGCCGCCCCTGCCGGGAGGGCTGTCCCTACTGCCGGGAGGCCTTTGGGCTCCACCGAAAGCTGAAGGAGTTCTTCGGCTTCGACCAGTTCCGCTCCTACGACGGCGAGCCCCTCCAGGAGCGGGCGGCCCAGGCGGCGGTGGAGGGGAAATCCCTGCTGGCGGTCTTCCCCACCGGCGGCGGGAAGTCGGTCACCTTCCAGCTGCCCGCCCTGATGGCGGGGCAGGCGGAGCACGGGCTGACGGTGGTCATCTCCCCCCTCCAGTCCCTGATGAAGGACCAGGTGGACAACCTGAACGAACACGGCCTGGTGGACGCCGTCACCGTCAACGGACTGCTCAGCCCGGTGGAGCGGGCCGAGGCCCTGGAGCGGGTCGCCAACGGGCTGGCCACCGTCTTTTACATCTCCCCGGAGCAGCTGCGCTCCCGTACCATCGAGACCCTCCTCCTGGCCCGGAACGTGGTGCGCTTTGTCATTGACGAGGCCCATTGCTTCTCCGCCTGGGGGCAGGATTTCCGGGTTGATTACCTGTACATCGGCGATTTCATCCGGGAATTGCAGGCCAAGAAGGGGCTGACAGCTCCCATCCCCGTCTCCTGCTTCACCGCCACCGCCAAGCAGAAGGTCATCAGCGATATTCGGGATTACTTCCAGGACAAGCTGGGGGTTGAGCTGGAGCTGTTCACCTCCTCCGCCTCCCGGGAAAATCTGCGCTATGTGGTGCTCCACCAGGAGACGGAGGGGGACAAGTACAACGTGCTCCGCTCCCTCATCGAGCAGCGGGACTGCCCCGCCATCGTCTATGTCTCCCGGACCCGGCGGACCCGGCAGCTGGCGGAGAAGCTGACCAGCGACGGCTTCCCCGCCCGGCCCTACAACGGGAAGATGGACCCGGCGGACAAGGTGGCCAATCAGGACGCCTTCATCCGGGGGGAGGTGCGGATCATCGTGGCCACCTCCGCCTTCGGGATGGGGGTCGACAAGAAGGATGTGGGGCTGGTGGTCCACTACGACATCTCCGACTCCCTGGAGAACTACATCCAGGAGGCGGGCCGCGCCGGCCGGGACCCCTCCATCACGGCGGAGTGCTATGTCCTCTTCCACGACGGCGACCTGGACAAGCACTTCATTCTGCTCAACCAGACCAAGCTGAGCATCAGCGAGATCCAGCAGGTGTGGAAGGCCATGAAGGACCTGACCCGGCATCGGGCCGTCATCTGCTGCTCCCCCCTGGAGATCGCCCGGCAGGCGGGGTGGGACGACTCGGGCAGCGACATGGAGACCCGGGTCAAAACGGCCATCGCCGCGCTGGAGAACGCGGGCTACGTGAAGCGGGGACGGAATATGCCCCGGGTCTACGCCAACAGCATCCGGGCGCGGAACATGGAGGAGGCGGCCCGCCGCATTGACCAGTCCAGCCTCTTCTCCGGCGAGAGAAAGGGGAAGGCCAAGCGGATCATCCAGTCCCTGATTTCCAGCCGCAGCGTGGCCAACGCCGGGAATGACGACGCGGAGTCCCGGGTCGACTACCTGGCGGATATCCTGGGTCTGGAGAAGCGGGATGTCATCGACTGCGTCAATCTGATGCGCCAGGAGGGCCTTCTGGCCGACTCCATGGATATGTCCGCCTATATCTATAAGCAGGACACGCAAAACCGCTCTATGCAGACCCTGAACCGCTTCGGGAAGCTGGAGCAGTTCCTCCTGGACCAGATTGGCGGCCAGGAGTGCGCCTTTGCCCTGAAGGAGCTGAACGAGGCGGCCATGGACGCGGGGGTCCCCCACACGTCGGTCCGCAGCATCCGCACCGTCCTCTACTACTGGACCATCAAGGGCTGCATCGCCAAGCAGGAAAACGGAGCCAGCCAGTATGTGCGGATCACGCCCCTGATGGAGCAGGACCAGCTGCTGGAAAAATACCGCCGGCGGATGGAGCTGTGCCGGTTCATCCTGGAGTATCTGTACGCCCAGCTCCCACCGGGGGGCGGGGCCCAGAGCGACCAGGCTTTGGTGCAGTTCTCCCTGTACGGCCTCCACCAGGAGTACAGCAAGCTCCTGACCGGGGAGACGGCCCTGGCCGACATGGAGGACGCCCTGCTGTACCTGTCCAAAACCGGCGCTATGCGGCTGGAGGGGGGCTTTCTGGTGCTCTACAACGGCATGGAGGTCAAGCGGCTGATTCTGGACAATAAGATCCGCTACAAGCAGGAGGACTACAGGGCCCTCAACGAGTATTACAAGCAGAAAATTCAGCAGATCCACATTGTGGGCGAGTACGCCAACCTGATGGTGCGGGATTACAGCGCCGCCCTGCAATTTGTCCAGGACTACTTTCAGATGGACTTTAAAAAATTCATCGCTAAGTACTTCAAAGGGGAGCGGGCTGCGGAGATCAGCCGGAACATGACGCCGGAGCGGTACCGGCAGCTGTTTGGAGACCTGTCGGAGACCCAAGCCAGCATCATCCAGGACGCCGGATCCAAGTACATTGTAGCGGCGGCGGGCCCGGGCAGCGGCAAGACCCGGGTCCTGGTCCACAAGCTGGCCTCGCTGCTGACCCTGGAGGACGTGAAGCACGAGCAGCTGCTGATGGTGACCTTCTCCCGGGCGGCGGCCACCGAGTTTAAAAAGCGGCTGATGGAGCTGATTGGCAACGCGGCCAATTTTGTGGAGATCAAGACCTTCCACTCCTACTGCTTTGACCTGCTGGGTAAAATCGGCAGTCTGGACAAGGTGGAGGACGTGGTGAAAAACGCCGCCGCCCTGATTGAGAGCGGCGGCGTGGAGCCCAACCGTATTGCCAAGACGGTGCTGGTCATTGACGAGGCCCAGGACATGGACGAGAACGAGTTCCGCCTGATTCGGGCCCTGATGAGGCGCAACGAGGAGATGCGGGTCATTGCCGTGGGGGACGACGACCAGAACATCTACCAGTTCCGGGGCTCCGACTCCAAATACATGGGGGCCCTGATCCAGGACTTCGGGGCGGTCCAGTATGAGATGACCGAAAATTACCGCAGCCGCCGGAATATTGTGGCCCTGGCCAACGCCTTTGTCCACTCCATCCGGGAGCGGATGAAGGGGGAGGACATCCGCGCAGTGCGGCAGGAGACGGGCGCCGTCCGCATTGTGCGCCACACCGGCGGGTATTTGGAGCAGCCCGTTGTGGAGGAGATCCTCCAGACCCACCGGGGAGAGACGGCCTGTGTCCTGACCAACACCAACGAGGAGGCCCTGCGGGTCCTGGGCCTGCTGACCAAACACCAGATTCGGGCCAGGCTGATCCAGTCCATGGACGGCTTCCGACTGTACGACCTGGCGGAGGTGCGCTTTTTCCTGAAAATTCTGGACCGGCCCCAGGGCCCCACCCCGGTCATCAGCGACGAGGCCTGGGAGGAGGCGAAGGCCCGCCTTCAGACGGTCTACAGCAGCAGCGCCTGTCTGGAGAACTGCCTGAACCTCATCGCCGATTTTGAGCGGGTCAACAGCTATGGCAAGTACCGCAGCGACCTGGAGGAGTTTATTCGGGGGTCCCGGTATGAGGATTTTTACTCCGACGACAGGGGGACGATGTTTGTCTCCACCATCCACAAGTCCAAGGGCCGGGAGTTCGACAGCGTCTATCTGCTGCTGGACCGGTTTCCGGTGGAGCGCGACGAGGACCGGCGCAAGCTCTATGTGGCCATGACCCGGGCCAGAGACAACCTCTTCATCCACTGCAACACGGAGATCTTCGACGCCCTCCAGGTCCCGGACGTGGAGCGGGTCCAGGACTCCCGCACCTGCTCCGCGCCGGAGGAGATCACCTTGCAGCTGACCCACAGAGATGTGGTATTGGATTTTTTCAAGGACAAAAAGGAGAAAATTCTGCGCCTGCGCAGCGGCGGCCCCCTGGGGATCGAGCCGGGCTATCTCACCGCCAGTCTGGAGGGGAGGAGCTTCCGGGCGGCAAAGTTTTCCAGGGCCTGCGCCGGACGGCTGGAGGAGCTGCGGCGCAGGGGCTACCGCCCGGTCTCCGCCAGCGTGCGGTTTGTGGTGGCCTGGAAGGGGCGGGAGGAGGAGCGCGAGACCGCCGTTCTGCTGGCGGACCTGCATCTGTCCGCCGGGCAGTGACAGCAAGAATCCCCCTATGATTGACAGCTGGTGTCTCATAGGGGGAGGGAAAAAAGCGTCAGCCCCGCATTCCGCCCGGAATTGGGAGGGATGACGAGGCTGTCCTTTTATGGCTGAAGCGCCTGCTCAAATACGCTCAGCAGCTGTTCCCGGTGGAAGGGCTTGTCAATAAAGCCCCGGGTCCCAATGGTCTTTGCCCGGTCAAAGGTGTCCTTGTACGCCAGAGAGGAGATGATTACGATCCTGGCGTCCGGATGCTGCTTCAAAATGATTTCTGCGGCGTCCAGCCCGTCCATCCCCTGCATGATAATGTCCATGGTCACCAGGTCGGGCATCACCGCGTCATACTGGGCAATGGCGTCCTCGCCGCTGCGGCAGTACGCCGCAATCTCATAGCCCGTCCCCTGCAGAGTGTCCTCCAGCTGGACCTTGACCAGCCGGGAATCGTCCACCACCATGATTCGCCTGCTCATTTGTTATACTCCCTTCTGTTCGATCTCCACCGGAACGGCCCCGTCCTCGCCGGTACGGGGCACATGATGAATCAGCTGCGCGCCCTCGCAGTGCTCGTCGGAATATGTAAGGATAAACTGCGCCTCCTGCCCCTCCGGCTCGTAGCGCCCGTGGTAGAACACAGGCTGGCTGAAGTGGGCCGGGATCTGTGTCGCCTGGTACATTGCCCCCGTCACCTTGCCGCAGAGCACGTTGAGGTACTCCTTGCTGAACTCCTCCAGGTCCGCCGGAGTCACCGACTCCTCGTGGAAGGAGTTGCAGGCCATGCGGGCCAGCAGACTCTTGTCGGCGCACAGAGTCAGGCTGGTGCTGAAGCCCTTGTCAAAGGTGATGTGGACGGTACACAGGTCCTCGCCCGGGGGCTGGCTGCCCTGGTGCAGACGTACGCCGGCGGTATACTCCGTTACCTCCTGGAGCGCCTGGTCCAGGATCTGCGCAAGCTCTTCCTGGCTGATTGCAGTATTCATAAATCAAGACTCCTCCGCCTTGTCCAGCAGCGTGGGGGTTTCCTCGCCGGGCTCCAGGACCTGCCGGATTCGCTCCAGAAGGTCGTCGGGGAAAAAGGGCTTCAGAATGTAGTCGCAGATTCCAAGCTTGATGCTCTCCATCACCGCGTTTTTGTCCTCCACGCCGGTGAGCATAATCACCGGGATATCGGCCCGGCCCTCCATCGCCCGGATCTCCTGCAAGGTCTCGAAGCCGTCCTTGGGCATCATGCGGATATCCAGCAGAATCAGGTCGGGCTTTTCCGTCTCCAGGTACCGCAGGGCGCGGGAGCCGGTGTTGACCGTCACTACGTCGTAGTACTCTTCCAGCGCGTCGGTAATCCGCTTCAAAACGATGGCGGCGTCGTCTATGGCTAAAATACGCTTTTTATCAATTCCCTTTTTCGGTTTCATCATCTTCGCCTTCCTCCTGTTTCAGTTTATTTAAAAGCTGGCCCAACAGCATCTCCGCGTTGTCGTCCTCAAACAGCTTCAGCTGTCCCTGAATCTCCCGCAGGCGTTCCACCGTGTCCCGGGACAGCGCGTGGTGCAGAAGCTCATCCACCATACCGGCGCAGGCCTGGGAACGGAAATTTTCCAGCTCGTGCAGGGCCGTCTCCACCCGCTCCGCCAGTGCGCGGGGGGGCAGGGAGGGGCGTTTTCCCTCCTGGGGGTCGTTCTGGTGCCGCCGCTCCAGGAACAGGCCGATATTCATCAGCAGGGCCTCATAGGCCTCCAGCAGTGTGGGGAGCTGCCGTTCAATAAACTCAGTGTCGCCCTTGGAGGCGGCGTTTTCCTGGGCGCGGGCCATATCGGAGACCTTCATCGCCCCAATGTTGGCCGAGGCGCTTTTGAGTCCGTGGACCTCCACACAGTAGCGGGCGACATCAGAACGCGCCAGCTCGTACAGCAGCTTGGCCTTGCGCTGGCCGTCCATGTGGTACAGCTCCAGCAGGTTGGCAAAGCCCGCCTCGTCGCCGGCGTAGTAGCGGGAGGCGGCCTCCAGGTCGATACCCTCAATGGGGAAAGCTTTTGGGTCAAGGGCGCTGCGGGCCTCCACCTCTCCTCCGGCGGCCCGGCGGCGCTCCTCCGGGATCCAGCGTGCCAGCAGCTGCCCCAGCTCCTTCCGGTTCAGAGGCTTGGCGATGAAATCCTGAAAGCCGTGGCTCAGAAACTGCTCCCGCATCCCCTCCATGGCGTTGGCGGTCAGAGCGATGATGGCCGGAGCGGCCCCGTTTTCGCCGCAGTCTCTGCGAATGATCTCCGCCGCCTCAATGCCGTCCATCACGGGCATCATGTGATCCATAAAAATAATGTCATACCGGTTGTTCCGGGACAGCTCTATGGCCTCCGGTCCGCTCTCGGCCTCGGTCAGGTCGAAGGCGTAGCTCTTTAAAAGTCCCTTGGCCACCTTGCGGTTAATCACGTTGTCGTCCACAATAAGTATCTTCACATCGGGGGCGGTAAAGGTCTCGATGTGCTCCAGCTCCGCCTGAACGGCCTCGGACACCTGAGAGATGGGCCGCCGGTCCACGATCTTTTGGGGAATGGAGATGGAGACCACAGTTCCCTGGCCGTATACGCTCTCCACCTTGATCCTGCCCCCCATCAGTTCCACCAGGTGCTTGACAATGGCCAGTCCCAGGCCGGTGCCCTCCACGCTCCGGTTCTTCTTGGAGTCCACCTGGCGGAAGTCCTCAAAGATTTTTTCCAGGTCCTCCTCCCGGATGCCGCAGCCGGTGTCCTCGATCCGGAAGGTGATCAGCTCCTCATCTGGTCCGCCCGGCTGGCCGGAGACGCAGACCTTCACGCCGCCCTCCTTGGTAAACTTTATGGCGTTGTTGAGGATGTTGATCAAAATCTGCTTGATCCGCCCCTCGTCGCCGGTGTAGCGGCAGGGAAGGGACTCGTCGCACTCGTATTTCAAAAGCAGGCCCCGCTTGGAGGCGGCCATGTCCATCATGCCCACCACCTCGCCCACCACGGTTTTCAGGTGGTAGTCGGTGTATACCAGCTCCATCTTCCCGGCCTCCACCTTGGACAGGTCCAGAATGTCGTTGATAATGGCCAGCAGGTTCCTGGCGGCGGACTGCACATCCTTGGCGTGGGTGTAGATCTTGGGGTCGGAGCATTCCTCCATAATAATGTCGTTGAGGCCGATGATGGCGTTCATGGGGGTTCGGATCTCGTGGGACATATTGGCCAAAAACTCGCTCTTGGCAATGTTCGCTTTCTCCGCCTGCTGCCGCACCCGCTTGATCTCGTTGATGTAGGCCTTGATATCGGTCATGTCCAGAATCAGGATGACGCAGCCCTGTTTCCGGCCGTTCTCGTCCCTGATCTGCTTGCTGTGGCTCTCGTAGTGCTGGCCGCTGATGGAGAAGCTCCAGGGGATGTCCTCGTTGAGCATCTCCTCCCGAAAGTCCTCCACGACCCGGATATTTTCCCCCAGCTTGTGGGCGGGCAGGCTGGTGAAGATGTGGGCGGCGGCCCGGTTATAGCTGACTAGCCGGTCGTGGTCGTCCAGGGCGATGACCCCATCCCCCAGGCTCTCCAGCACCTTTTCTGCGGCCAGATAGCGGAAGTCGTAGTTGCGGCGGCTCCACACCACAATCACCACCATGGACATGGCGATGGCCATAGTCACCGGCGTAAGGTCAAACACCGCAGTCAGCTTAAACACGTAGGCGATCAGCACCACCACCGGCAGGGTCGAGATGACGAAGATGGTCCAATACTGGCGGTTGACCTCCTGGTCGGAGCGGGAGCGGACCGCCCGCACCAGGGTCAGCATACACAGCGCATAGGGAATGAGGATGCGGCTGATTAAAAAGAGCACATACAGCGGGCCGTAAGCAATGCTGACATAGTGATAGCCGTCGGGGGCCGTCAGCCACTGGATGTCCCGGTAAAACAGGCCGTTCCAGTTGAAAAACACCGTGGGCAGAACAAAAAAACTGATGGCAGTGAGGGTCCGAAGCAGGGTCTTGGGCGGGGTCGCGTAGCAGTAGATGTAAATAAACCAGCAGTAGCACAGGGGGGCAAAGGCAGAGCCCACGTTCTCCACCTTGATTCCCGCCATTGCCGCCTCCACCGTGGGGGCGGTCAGCTCCAGAAGGTAGCCCACATTCTGGACCAGCGAGCCGCACATGATGAAAATCAGCAGCTTCTGCTCCCGGGCCCCGTCTCCGTTGAGGAGAAGAATCAGGGCGACAAAGGTCATACATATGCCAAAACACTCCAAGCCGATGACAAAGTTTACCATTTTTGCCCCCTGCCCCCGGCGTCCCATTCCGGGCGCCGTAATTTTTTCCATATTAACAATAGTACATTTCTGCCCTGATGTCAAGAAATACAAAGGGGCATTCGGCAAATTTGACCCCCGAAATCGGCTGTTGATCGCTTACTCCCGGGCGTGCTCCAAGACCCATTCCCGCAGCCCCTCCAAATCCAGCACACCCAGTGCAAAGCCCTTGCGCACCAGCTCCTCCGGGAGGTACTCGTCGTATTTGTCGAACAGGGGCAGCTCCTTGGGGTACACCAGCTCCAGCGGGTCTATGGGCCGGCGGATCTCCTCGGCCAGGACCCGGAAGAAGGTCTTCTCATCGGCCTCCATGGAGAACTGCACATAGTAGGGCCGGGCGGAGTCAGGGTTTTTCAGCCCCAGGCGGCGTCCGCATTTGATCTTCAAAAACCGCTCCAGCGCCAGAAAGGTGTAGGTCCCGACCCAGGGGAGCAGACACCACATGGTCCCGCCCAGGTTGAGCAGAGGGGTCCTGGCCGCGCCGGACTGGCCGGCAGTAAACCGGGCGTTTTCCAGCCGGACCGCCGCGTTTTTCATCAGGTAGGGATAGCCCCTGTCCTCCTGGAGGACCTGACGCATCCGGCGCAGAATTTTGGTGTGCAGGTCCCCGGGGCACTGGCCGAAGTAGGCGGGGATGCTGCCCTTCACCTGTTCACAGTACACCAGGTGCCGCTTGCGGTCAATGTCCAGGACCCGCCAGACGTGGCCCGCAATGGCCAGCTTCTCCCCCACCGGCGGGGGCAGGACCACGGTGCCCAGCTCCTGGTTCTCACTGCGGACGGTGTACTCCTCATTCTCCTGAAACACGCCGTAGAATTTGTAGGAGCTGACCACCCGCTCCCCGGCCAGGCCCACGATCAGGCCGCCCTGCTCGGTGCGCTGGAGATGGTCGGCGTCCACCAGATGGCGCAGCAGAATCTTGTAGTCCTCCTGGGAGATGCGGTGGAAGTAGTGCAGGCCCAGCACCTGCTCCGCCAGGGCCCGGGGGGACAGCTCGCCGCAGGAGGCCAGGGTGGACATGGTCTGGTGGTAGAGCAGACTGTAGGGCAGGCGGTCCAGCCGGGGCGGCTCCACCCAGCGCTCCTCCAGGTAGAGCTGGACCAGCGCAATGCCCTGGAGCAGCTTCCAGGGGATGGTGGCGGGCAGCATGGCTCTGGCCTCCGGCTCGTCCTCCCGCATAACGAACCACATCTCCTGGGGCAGCTCCCGCCGCCCGGTGCGGCCCATGCGCTGGAGGAAGGAGGACACCGTCCAGGGGGCGTCGATCTGAAAGGCCCGCTCCAGCCGCCCAATGTCAATGCCCAGCTCCAGGGTCGCGGTGGTGACGGTGGACATAGACTGGGTCTCATCCTTCATCAGCTGCTCCGCCGTCTCCCGGTAGGAGGCGGAGAGGTTGCCGTGGTGGATGAGGAAGCGGTCGGGCTGGTGGCTGCGCTCGCAGTACTGGCGCAGGGTCGCGGTGACCGTCTCGCACTCCTCCCGGGAGTTGACAAAAATCAGACACTTCTTGTCCCTGGTGTGCTCAAAGATGTAGCCCAGGCCGGGGTCGGCGCTGGCCGGGGCCTGGTCGGTCTTCTCATCCAGCGCTGGCAGGGCGTCCACGCCGGTGCGGTCCTCCCCGGCTTGGACGTCCTTTACATAGAAGTGCTCCATGCTCAGCCTCCACTTGGCCCCCTTGGCGTCGATTTTGGGGATGATGGTCCCCCTGCCTGTGCCCGCAGCCAGAAATTCCCCCGTGCGCTCCGGGTCGCCCATGGTGGCGGACAGTCCAATGCGCCGGGGATTTACGCCGGCCAGCCGGGACAGCCGCTCAATGAGACACAGGGTCTGCCCGCCCCGGTCCCCCCGCAGGAGGGAGTGGACCTCGTCAATGACAACAAACCGCAGATCGCCGAACAGATGAGGGATGGCGGCATGCTTGTGGAGCAGCATGGCCTCCAGGGACTCCGGGGTGATCTGGAGGATGCCGGAGGGCCGCTTCAGCAGCCGGGCCTTGTGGCTTTGGGCCACGTCGCCGTGCCAATGCCACACGGGGATGTCCGCCTGGGCGCACAGGTCGTTGAGGCGGAGGAACTGGTCGTTAATCAGCGCCTTCAGCGGGCCGATGTAGAGACAGCCCACCGAGGCCGGCGGGTCCTCGGAGAACAGAGTGATAATGGGAAAAAAGGCCGCCTCCGTCTTGCCCGAGGCGGTGGATGCCGTGAGCAGCACGTGGTCCTCCGTGTTGAAGATGGCGTTGGCCGCAGCTACCTGAATGGCCCGCAGGCTCTCCCACCGGTTTTGATAGATGTACTCCTGGACAAAGGGGGCGTAGTGCTCGAAGATACCCATAGCCCCCCTCCTACAGGTCAAATTCCGCGAACTGGTCCTGGACGGCCGCCTCCTGGACCGGGTTTTGGGCGTAGGAAAATCCTTCGCTGCCCAGCAGGGCCGCCACCTGCACGCCGGGATTCTGGAAGACAATGTCCAGCACCTGGATAAAATCCCGGATGACCTCCCGGGGAGTTATGTGGGCGTCCGCGCCAATGCGCCCAAACTCGATTTGAATAAAGTCCGCCATATCCTGCTGGGTGATGATCTGGGCGTACTCATACAGGCCGGCATGGATATCCGCCAGCTTCTCCACCAGGATCAGCATCTCCTCCGGGGTCAGGGGCTGGAGCTGGATCACCGGGGAGAGCAGGTCCTTGTGGTCTCCGGAAAAGCGCCCCTCCGCCAGCCGGGAGCGCAGCGCCTCGTAGCTGTAGACGCCCCGGCGGGGGTCCTCCATGCACTGGGGCGTTCCGCACAGGATGATGCCCAGGTGCTGGGCCTTGCCCTGCATGGTGTCGTTATACATGGTCAAAATCTTCTCGTAGTTGTACTGACGGGTCACGGCGTGGGGGATCTTGTAGATGTTCACCAGCTCGTCAATGAGGATGAGCATACCGGCGTAGCCGGCCTGTTTTAAAAAGGCGGCGAACAGCTTCAGATATTCGTACCAGTCGTCGTCGGTGATGACAATGTTGACCCCCAGCTCCTGCCGGGCCTCGGTTTTGGTGGCGTACTCCCCCCGGAACCACTTGAGTACCTTGGCCTTGGTCTGGTCGTCCCCGGCCAGATAGGAGCGGTAGTAGAGGGTCAGCAGCCGGGCGAAGTCAAAGCCGTGGACCATCTCGCTGAGGGAGGCGATGACGGCGGAGATCCGTTGCTCCACCAGGGGGGCGAGGCGGGGGTCGGTGACGCTGAGGCCCTGGGCGGCCATGACCTCCTGCTGTACACTGCTGATCCACCGGTCCAAAATCAGGGACAGCGCACCCCCCTCCGGGCGGGTCCTGGTGGACATATTGCGGATCAGCTCCTTGTAGGTGGCCAGCCCCTGGCCGCGGGTCCCCTGAAGGCGGCGCTCCGGGGACAGGTCGGCGTCCACCACCACGAAATTTTTGTCCATCACATAGTTGCGGATGGTTTGCAGGAGAAAGCTCTTGCCGCTGCCGTACTTGCCTACGATGAAGCGGAAGGAGGCCCCGCCGTCGGCAATCATATCCACGTCCCGGAGCAGAGCGTCAATTTCGGCCTTCCGGCCCACGGTGACATAGGGCAGTCCCACCCGGGGCACAACGCCCCCTTTCAGGGAGTTGATCAGGGCTTGGGCAATCCGTCTGGGTATTTTCATGGGCGCACCATCTCTTTCAAGTCGTCAATATAGTCCTCGATCAGCTGACATTCTCCGTCCAGAACACAGTCTGAAAAGAGGTCGTACAGGGTTTCGTTAATGCCGTCCGCCAGCACCGACAGCAGCTGTCCCTGGGCCTGGACCCAGCCGGTGTCCCCGCCGTACAGCAGGCATTGCAGCAGGCGGAGTTCCTGGGGGGCCAGGGGACAGTCCCCGCCGCCGGAGGGCTGGGGCGGTTCCGGTATGGTCCGGAGCTCCGGCACGTCCTCCTCCGGCATCTCCTCCTCCACCGTCAGCTTTTCCTGGGTTATGGCGGCGTCCCGGCGGATCTGGCCCAGCTGACTGTAGTCAATGGTGATCCTGCGCTCCTCCGCCGCCCGGTTTTGGGCCAGCCGCCGCTCAGTCTCCTCCTGGATGATCTGGAGGACCCATTTGGTGCTCAGCCCGAGCTTGACGGGATGGCCGTACCCAAATTCCCGGCGCATCACGCAGTCGATGGTTTTCAGCAGGGTCCCCAGCCGGTCGCCGGAATGGGTGGGATCCCGGGCGCGGAGGGTCCAAATTCCATTTTCACAGGCGTAGACCCGCTGCCCCCCGGCATCGTAGGAGTAGTTCTTCCGCTTCAGAGGGTTGCAGAAGACGGCGGACTGAAAGATCCAGTACTGCTGGAGGAGGACGGGGCCGAAATACTGCTCTGTCATGGTCCTTTTGTGGTGGGCGGCGCAGTAGGCCGAGACCCGCCGCAGCGCCTGGAGGACCACCGCGTCCATGTCCGCCTGGTGCTCCCGGTAAAATCTGGAGCGGTCCAGCCAGGAGGACAGCCCCCTCACCGCCTCCATCACCGCCTGGGGCTCCGCCTCCTGGACGCGTTCCAGCACCGCGATGGCGCTGTCCCGGTGGATGGGGGAGGGGCCGCTCAGCAGAGTTGGGTCCAGGTTGTAGTAGACCACATAGTCGGCCATCCACCGGTTCAGGTAGGGGAGGATGCCCTGGTCTATCTGGCCGTAGCCGTCCCGGAAGGCGGCCAGCTTCTGGTACCCGTCCAGCGGACCGGCGGCGCCCACCTGGTTCAGCAGTTCGTAGATATAGAGAAAGGCGAAGGTCAGGGAGGTCTTTTGGAGCTCTCCCCCCCGCAGTCTGGTGCGCCAGGAGAAGTAGCCCCGCAGCTGGGGGGCGGTCAGGTCCTGGTAGGTGGGGTAGTAGTGAATGGCGCTGCCCTGGTAGTCATAGTCGTCCTCGTAGTTGGCCAGCAGCCTGGCCTGCTTCAAAAAGACGGTCTCCTTGGACTGCCAGCGCTGGCGGGGGCCGTTTTCCAGGGAGCGGGCGGCCAGAAGCAGGGAGGGGAGACGCTCCGCGGGCCGGGGGGCCTTGGGCTGGATGGCCTCCTCTTGGAAGACGGTGGTGCGCAGCCACTGGGCGGATACCTTTCTCGGGTCCATCGGTCTCCTCCTCTCTCGTTCAAATGTTCGGTATTATTATAGAGCATTGGGTCCCCAGCGTCAAGGGAGCAAAAAAACACCAGGCGGAACATTTCCGCCTGGCGGGTTTCCAGGGATGTTATGTGGAGCTTAGAGGAAGGAGACAATCAGCGCCTCGGTCTCCTCGTATTTGCCCGCAGTGGCCGCCAGGGAGTTCCCCATCTGGCCGGCCCGCTTGGACATCTGCCGGATCCCTAGTCGTGGCCCTTGTAGAAGGTGGACTCGCCCACGTCGTTGAGCAGCGGGTTCACATAGTCGTAGTCCACGTTGAGGTTCTCAATGCGGGACTGGCGGGCGGTGATCTGGTCGGCGTACTTCTTCATAAACTCGTCGGCTGAAGGTATTTTTCATAGTAGTTGTCGGAGCAGGCGTAGTCCTCCCCCTCCGCCTCCACATAGGCGGTGTAGGTCTGGCCGCAGTATCATCTCCTGTTGTGGTTGATATGACAGAGGATTCCGCTCCGGGGCCGGAGGGGGAACCGGTGGCCCCACAGCTCCAGAGCAGAAGCATGGGCAGGCAGAGCAGCGGCAGCAGACGCCTTTTTTTCATGGTCCTCTCCTCCTCCTCGGCCCGGACAGCGCCGCTTTTTAATGATAGTATACATAGTACGGGGGCGCTGTCCACAAAACTTTGGCAAAATGCCCCTCAAACCGGACAAACGGCAGAAAAAGGCGGACGAGGGCGGTTTTGGGGGAAAGACCGCTTGACTTTCCGCCCCCGGCATAGTAGGCTGATACTGCAAGACAAGGAAACCGGCCCTGTGAGGAGAGCGTATGAGCAAGACGATTTTGTATCTGGGATATTTCTGCCTGTACTCGCTGGTGCTGCTGATCATCGGCAAGAGCAGCCTGCGGGACGGGAGCACGCCGGAGGACTACTTCATCTGTGAGCGGAAGGTGGGGGTCGCCCAGAGCGTGTGTACCTTTACCGGCACCTGGGTGTCGGCCATTACCATCCTCAGCCTGACGGGCAGCGTCTACGAGGACGGGCTGGCGGTGCTGTTCTACTCGGTGATCCCCTGGTTTCTGGGGGCCTTTCTGCTGGCCCTGGTGGCCCGGCGGCTGTATGACAACGGGATCATCACCATTCCGGAGCTGTTCCGGACCCGCTACGGCTCCAAGGCGCTCCAGGGGGTCTATGCCGCCGTCATCATCCTGGTCTACGTGTTCTACCTGGTGTCCCAGTACAAGGGCTTCGGCATGATCTCCGCCGCCCTGTTCAACATCCCATACCCGGTGGGGGTCGGGATGGTCTACCTCTTCATCCTGTACACCACCTTTGGCGGCTACCGCTCGGTGGTACGCACCGACGTCTTCAACCTGGTGCTGCTGGTGGTGGGGCTGGTGGTGCTGATGGGGTCGGTGGTGAGCCGGGTGGGGGGCCTGGGCCAGCTGTACCGCCAGGCCGGACAGCTGACCTGCTACTCCGCCGCCCGGCTGACGGCGGGGCGCGCCCCCCTGCTGGTCCCCTTCAGTGAGCGGTACACCCCGGTCATCAGCCTGAGCATGTTCTGGGGCTGGGGGCTGGGCCTGGCCGCCAATCCTCAGTATCTGGTGCGGATGCTGGGGGCCAGCAGCGGCCGGGACGCCCGCAGGACGGTGCTCTATTCCCTGGTGCTCCTCTTCGCCATCTACTTCGCCCTTGTCCACATCGGTCTGGGGATGCGGACCCTGGTGCCTGAGCTGGCCCAGCCGGTGGACACCGATGGGATCATTATCCAGCTGATTAACAACGAGCTCTATGGCCCCTGGAGCGGATTTTTCCTCTTTGCCGTCTTCGGAGCCTGTATTTCCACCGCCAACTCCCAGCTGCTGCTCATCGCCTCCTCCTTCTCCTACGACCTGGCCAAGGGCCTCTCCCGCCGGGAGCTGTCCGCCAGCCGGGTCGTGAATCTGGGGCGGCTGGCGGTGCTGGGGGGCGGGACCCTGGCCATGCTCCTGACCCTGAATCCCCCCGACTTCACCCTGTCCTACGGGGGCGACGTGTGGGGCCTGCTGGGTATCCTCCTCTTCCCGCCCCTCTACGGGACCCTGCTCACCAACCGGCTCACCCGGCGGGGGGTCTGGGCCTGCATCATCACAGGGGGCGCGTCCATTGCGGTGCTCTACCCCCTCTACTACCGGGGGGCCTTCACCGCCCACCCGGCCATGTTCGGAGTGCCTCTGGCCGCCGGGGCCATGGTGCTGGTCTCTGCCTGGGACCGGAAAAGAGAGGGGGAGGACCATGAAGTGGCGGGTTAGCTCCACCATTGAAAACAAGATACTCTTCCCCTTTGTGTGCATCAGCATGGTCACGGTGCTCTGCTTCTGCGGCATTCTGTACCGGACGGAGTACGACGTGAAGCTGCGCACCGAGACCCTCAACGCCCAGGCCCTGGTGGAGTACATCAACGCCGACATCGACGCGGGGGAGCACTGGCGCTCCCCCGGGGAGCTGCTGGAGAAGTACGCCAACGGCTACCGGGGGGACAGCCTGTTCCTCTACGACGCCCAGGGGAATCTGCTCTTCAGCCGCCGGCCCCTGGGGGACCGGGAGCTGGCCCTGGAGGACAGCCGGGACAACCGCCTGAGCTGGCGGGTCCTCTACGCCCTGGACCAGCGGGCGGTGCAGACGGAGTTCATCGAGGAGCAGCGGTACATGATTCTGGCGGCGGTGGCCATGCTGCTGATTATTGTGCAGGCCAGCGTGTTCATCGCCTACAACATCTCCGCCCCTCTGCGGCAGCTGAGCAAGGTGTGTACCCTGGTGAGCCGGGACCCGGGGGCGTCGGAGGACCTGGCGGTGGAGTACACCAGCCGCCGGGACGAGGCGGGCCAGCTGGCCTCCGCCTTCCAGGCCATGCTGAACAGTCAGCGGCGGTACACCCGGGAGCTGACCCAGGTGAAGGTGCTCAACGAGAGCATTGTGGCCAACCTGCCTCTGGGGGTCGTGGTCTACGACCAGGAGGGGCAGGTCGTCCTCCAGAATCTCCAGGCCGACGGGCTGCTGCGCCGGGAGGAGGAGCGGGACAGCCAGGGCCGGGACCTGAGCCAGCTGCTGGCCGAGCTGGTGCGGCGGGACCCGGTCCTGCCCTCCTCGGTGCGGCTGCGGGACCCCTCGGGGCGGGCCCGGGACTGCGAGCTGGGGGCCTGGACCCTCCACAGCGCCGAGGGGGACAGCTGGGGGACCCTGTGTACCATTGACGACGTCACCTATAAAAAGCTGATGGAGGAGAAGCTGAACCGGGAGGAGAAGCTGGCCTACACCGGCCGCCTGGCCGCCGACGTGGCCCACGAGGCCCGCAACCCCCTGGCTGGTATCCGGGCGGGGCTCCAGGTCATCTCCCCCAAGCTGACCCAGGAGCGGGACGCCATGCTGTGCCGGGAGATGGTGCGGGAGGTGGACCGGGTCAATCTGCTCATTGAGAACCTGCTCAACCTGTCCCGCCAGCGGGAGAGCGAGAAGACCACCGTCAGCCTCAGCGCCCTAGGGGACGAGCTGATGATGCTCTACTTCAAGGTGGCGGAGAACAAGGGCATTGACCTGTCGGTGGAGATGGAGGGGGAGCTGTGGCTCTTTGCCGACGAGCAGCAGCTGCGGCAGATCCTCATTAACCTGATTAACAACAGCATCAAGGCCATGCCCGACGGCGGACGGGTCACCCTGACGGGCCGGGCGGCCAGCGACGGGGTCGAGGTGACGGTGGAGGACAGCGGCCCCGGCATGACGGCGGAGAAGGTGCGCCGGGTCCTGAGCGGCCAGGAGGGGGGCCTGGGCCTGTCCATTGTCCAGCGCCTGCTGGAGCAGAACAGCGGCAGCCTGAACATTCAAAGCGTCCCCGGCCAGGGGACCCGGGCCATTTTGACCTTCCACGGAACAGGAGGAGACCATGAAGTATAAGGTTTTGGTGGTTGACGACGAATTTTTGCTGCGTATGACCCTGGAGAGCGGCCTCTCCGACCGGGGCTACCAGGTGGAGACCGCCCCGGATATCCGCCAGGGCCTGGCGCTGGCGGAGAGCTTCCACCCCGATGCGGTGCTGCTGGACAACCGTCTGGGCAGCGACCGGGGGATGGACCACATCGCCGACTTCCGGCAGCTGGACGAGGAAGTGCAGGTCATTCTGATGACGGCCTACGGTTCGGTGTCTCAGGCGGTGGAGGCCATGAAGCTGGGGGTCAGCAACTATGTGCTCAAGCCCTTTGACCTGGAGGAAATCGACCTGATTATCCGCCGGGGCATGGAGCAGCTGACCAACCGGCGCACCGTGGCCTTGATGCGCCGCCCCAACCGGGCCCTCATCGGGGTCAGCCCCGCCATTCAGCGGATCAGGCAGAACATCCGGATCCTGGCGGAGAACGACAATGTGGACGTGCTGATCCTGGGGGAGACGGGCACCGGCAAGGAGGTGGTGGTCAACAACATCCACGACGGCAGCGCCCGCCGGGACAAGCCTCTGGTGAAGATCAACTGCGGGGCCATCCCCGAGACCCTGCTGGAGTCGGAGCTCTTCGGCTATGAGAAGGGGGCCTTTACCGGGGCGGGCAAGACCAAGAAGGGTCTGATGGAGCTGGCCAACGGGGGGACCGTCTTTCTGGACGAGGTGGGGGAGCTCCCCATGTCCATGCAGGCCAAGCTGCTCACCTTTTTGGAGGACCGCTCCTTCAAGCGGGTTGGGGGCCTGCGGGATATCGAGGTCAACGTCCGCATTATCGCCGCCACCAACCGCCGGCTGGAGGAGGAGGTGGAGAAGGGGACCTTCCGGGAGGACCTGTACTACCGGCTGAACGTGATGCAGGTCCACATCCCGCCCCTGCGGGAGCGGCCCGAGGACATCCCCGAGCTGTGCCGGTTCTACCTGGACCACTTCAACCGGAAGCTGAAAAAGTCCCTCCGGGACATTGACCCGGAGTTTTTAAGCGCCATGGAGCGCCGGGGCTGGCAGGGCAACGTGCGGGAGCTGCGCAATGTAATAGAGCGCTGCGTGCTGTTCAGCGACGGGGAGCTGCTCACCGGGGAGGAGGCCGGCCTGTCCCTGACCGCGCCGGTGCGCCGGAGGGCGGAGGAGCGGGGGACCTTCCCCATCTACGACCTGCGCCAGGGGAGCATCGACCTGCGGCGGGAGGTGGACGCCTTTGAAATGGCCTATATCAGGCAGGCTATGGAGCTCACCGGGGGCAACCTGTCCCAGGCGGCCCAGCTGCTGGGAGCGACCCGCTTTACCCTGAAGCGCCGGCTGGAGTCCGGGGAGGAGAGGTGAAAATCTGAACGCCCGCTTGTGCGAATTTGCACAGGTGGGCGTTTTTGCACCTGGCGGATTTTGTGCATGATAGCTGAAAGGTGTGGAAAAGGGGGGAAAAGGCCCCAAACCGGGCACAATATTTTGATTTCAAAGTTGGCACGCGGCTTGCTTTATTATAATGTGAGTTTGTGATAAAAGGAGGAACCCAATATGTACAAGGTAGATCTCAACAGCGACCTGGGCGAGAGCTTCGGCGCCTATACCATCGGCATGGACGAGGCGGTCATTGCCCATGTCTCCTCGGCCAATGTGGCCTGCGGCTATCACGCCGGAGACCCCCTGGTGATGGACCAGACAGTGGCCGCCTGCAAGGCCGCCGGCGTGGCGGTGGGGGCCCACCCCGGCTTCCCCGATCTGATGGGCTTCGGTCGCCGGAACATGGTCTGTACCCCCAAGGAGGCCAAGGCCTATATCCAGTACCAGATGGGGGCTCTGCTGGCCTTTACCGCCGCCCACGGCGTGAAGCTCCAGCACGTGAAGCCCCACGGCGCCCTGTACAACATGGCCGGCAAGGACATGGACCTGGCGCTGGCCATCGCCGAGGGCATTGCCAGCGTGGACAAGGAGGTGATCCTGCTGGGTCTGGCGGGGAGCAAGATGCTGGAGGCGGGAAAGCAGGCGGGCCTGAGAGTTGCCAGCGAGGTCTTCGCCGACCGGGCCTATCAGGCCGACGGCTCCCTGGTCCCCCGCTCCAAGCCGGGGGCGGTGATCCACGACAAGGACGAGGCCATTGCCCGCACCATCCGCATGGTCACCGAGGGCAAGGTCACCGCCATTACCGGCGAGGAGGTCTCCATTGACGCCCACTCCATCTGCGTCCACGGCGACAACCCCTCTGCGGTGGAGTTTGTGAAGAACATCCGCGCCCGCCTGGAGGCCGAGGGGGTCGCCATTGCGCCCATTGCTCAGATTGTGTAATTCCCCGGGAAAAGAAGAGAGAAACTGAACTTATGGAGGTATTCTTATGAGTAATCAACCCGCCGCCAAGCCCAGCCGCTCTGTCCTGTTCGGCGCGGCCTTCCTGATGGCCACATCGGCCATTGGCCCCGGCTTCCTCACCCAGACCTCTACCTTTACCGCCCAGCACGGCGCGGCCCTGGCCCTGGTCATCGTGCTGGTCATTCTGATGGATATTACCGCCCAGATGAACATCTGGTCGGTGGTCTCTGTGTCCGGTATGCGGGCCCAGGACGTGGCCAATAAGCTGCTGCCCGGCCTGGGCGTGGTCATCGCCATTCTGGTGGCAATCGGCGGCCTGGCCTTCAATGTGGGCAACGTGGGCGGTGTGGCCTTGGGCTTCAACGCCATGCTGGGCCTGGACCAGAAGGTGGGCGCCGTCATCGCCGGCTGCCTGGGTATCCTCATTTTCGTGAACAAGAACGCCAAGACCATTATGGACAAGGTGGCCACTGTGCTGGCCGCCGTCATCCTCCTCACCGTGCTGGTGGTGGCCATCAAGTCCCAGCCCCCCATGGGGGAGGTGGTGAAGGGCCTGGGCAGCTTTGACAAGCTCTTCGACAGCGAGACCAAGATGTTCACCGCCCTGACCACCATCCTGGGCGGCTCCTGCGGCGGCTACATCGCCTTCTCCGGGGCCCACCGCCTGCTGGACGCCGGCATCTCCGGCCCCGAGAACGTGGGCCACGTCCGCCGCTCCGTGATCCAGGGCTGCGGCACCTCCGGCCTGGTGCGTATCCTGCTGTTCCTGGCCGTGCTGGGCACCTGCACCGTGGGCACCACCTGGGTCGCCGAGAACGCCAAGATCATCACCGACGCCGCCAACGGGGGCAACCCTGCCGCCGAGGCCTTCCGGCTGGCCGCCGGCGACCTGGGCTACCGGCTGTTCGGCCTGTGCCTGTTCTCCGCGGGGGTGTCCTCCGTGGTGGGCGCGGCCTTCACCTCCGTCTCCTTCCTGAAGACCCTGCACCCCGTTATCGCCAAGTATGAGCGCCAGTGCGTCATCGGCTTCATCGCCTTCTCCACGCTGATGATGGTCATCGTGGGCAACGCCGCCCAGCTGCTGATCGTGGCCGGCGCTTTCAACGGCCTGATCCTCCCCATAACCCTGGGCGTGATGCTCATTGCCAGCCGCAGCAAGCGGATCGTGGGCGAGAGCTACCAGCACCCCATTTGGATGATCGTCCTGGGCGTGGTGGTGGTGGCCATCGCCCTGTACTCCGGCGTCCAGTCGGTGCCCAACATTCTGAATCTCTTCAAGTAAATCCAGACGAAAGGAGACTTTCTATGGCAGACGTGAGATTTCTGCTGACGGGCGATACCTCTGTGTGCGTGGAGTTCGGCAACGAGATCAGCGAGGCCATCAACGCCCAGATTCGTGCCTTCAACATCGCCCTCAGCGGCAGCGATATCCCCGGCATTACGGAGACAGTGCCCACCTACCGCTCCCTCATGGTCCACTACGACCCAGAGGTCATCCGCTGCGCCCCCCTGATGGACAGGCTCCAGGGCCTGCTGGGCCAGCTGGACAAGGTGAAGATCCCCCCCAGCGACGTGCTGGAGATCCCCGTCCTCTACGGCGGGGAGGAGATGGGTCCCGACCTGAAATTCGTGGCGGAGCACAGCGGCAGGACGGAGGAGGAGGTCATCAAAATCCACACCTCCACCGAGTACCTGATCTACATGCTGGGCTTTACCCCCGGCTTTACCTACCTGGGGGGCATGAGCGACGCCATCGCAACCCCCCGGCTGAAGACCCCCCGGGTTAAGATCCCCGCCGGCTCGGTGGGCATCGCCGGGTCCCAGACCGGGGTGTACCCCATCGACTCCCCGGGGGGCTGGCAGCTCATTGGCCGAACCCCTGTGCGGATGTACGACGCCAGCCGGGAGACCCCCATCCTGCCCCAGGCGGGGGAGTATATCAAATTCTACGCCATCGACCAGAAGGAGTTTGACAAAATCGCCGCTCAGGAGGCGGCGGGGGGCTACACCGTCAAGCGCCACCCCAGGAAGGAGGGCGGAAAATGAGTATCACCGTACTGAATCCCGGCCTGCTCACCACCGTCCAGGACCAGGGCCGCACCGGCTACCAGCAGTTCGGCGTGTCGGTGTCCGGCGTGATGGACCCCCGGTCCGCCGCTCTGGCCAACATCCTGGCGGGCAACGACCAGGGGGAGGCGGTGCTGGAGTGTACCATGATGGGCCCCCAGCTCCGGTTTGACCGGGCCAACGTGGTGGCCATCACCGGCGGCGACCTGGGCCCCACGCTGGACGGCAAGCCCCTCCCCGGCTATCAGGCCGTGGCCGTCCGGGCGGGACAGCTACTGAAATTTACCGCCCCCAAGGCGGGGTGCCGCTGCTTTATCGCCTTCGCCGGCGGGCTGGATATCCCCCTGACCATGGGCAGCCGGTCCACCTATATGAAAGCCAAAATCGGCGGCTTCCAGGGCCGCAAGCTGGAGAAGGGGGACCAGATTGGCTTCCGCGCCCCGGTGGAGACCCTGCCCCGCATGGAGGACCGCCGCCTGTCCCCCGAGTTCGTCCCCAGGCCGGTGCAGACCCTCCGGGTTGTAATAGGGCCCCAAGACGACGCCTTTACCGATGCGGGCCTCCAGACCTTCCTGAGCGAGACCTACACCGTGACCCCCGAGTTTGACCGCATGGGCTGCCGTCTGGACGGCCCCGCCATCGCCCACAGGGACAGCGGCGACATTATTTCCGACGGCATCGCCTTCGGCGCCATCCAAGTGCCCTCGGCGGGGACCCCCATCATCATGCTGGCCGACCGCCAGACCACCGGCGGCTACACCAAGATCGCCGCCGTCATCACCGCCGACTTCCGCGTCCTGGCCCAGCTGAAGGCGGGGGACAAGGTGCGGTTTGTCCAGGTGCCGGTGGAGTATGCCCAGTACCTGCTGCTGTCCCAACGCTCCGCCCTGAAGGCGCTGAGCAAAATCAATTCATAAGGAGGTCCGACCATGGCCTTTGATATAACCCCCTATATCGACAAAAAGCCCTCCGAGGTGCGCCAGCTTATCCGGGAAGGGGTCATCGACTTCCCCACCGCCGGTATGTGCCGGGGCTACGCCCAGGCCAACCTGGTCATCCTGCCCCCGGAGTACGCCGCCGACTTTGAGGAGTACGCCAGGAAAAATCCCTTCCCCTGCCCCATCCTGGAGATCATCAAGGGGACCCCCGAGACCCACGACATGGGAGAGGGGGGCAACATCTGCTCCGACATCCCCCGGTACCGGGTGTATGAGAACGGCGTGTTCACCAGGGAGCTCACCGACGCCACCGAGTACTGGAAGGAGGGCTATGTGGGCTTTCTCATCGGCTGTTCCTTCTCCTTCGAGGAGGCGCTGATCCGGGAGGGCATCGAGGTGCGCCACATCGCCCAGGGCCGCAACGTGCCCATGTTCAAGACCAACATCCAGACGGTAAAGGCCGGCCCCTTTGAGGGACCCATGGTGTGCTCCATGCGGCCCATGACCCCGGAGAACGCCAAAAAGGCCTACGATATCACCGTGAAAATGCCCAACGTCCACGGCGCTCCCGTCCACATGGGCGACCCGGCGGAGGTGGGTGTGGCCGACGTGATGAAGCCCGACTACGGCGAGGCGGTGGATATCTATCCCAGCGAGATCACCGTCTTCTGGCCCTGCGGGGTCACGCCCCAGGCCGCCGTGGAGAACGCCAAGCCCCCCATTGTCATAACCCACGCCCCCGGCCATATGTTCATTACCGATATCCTGAACACCCAGCTCAACGACTACCTGGAGGCCAAAAAACAGCGCAATTCTTGAGCCCTGAATCCAAAAAATCCGGGACCCGTTCGAAGGAACGGGCCCCGGATTTTTTATTGACTGCTTACAGCTTGGCCATCAGCTCGGCCCGCAGGTCCTCGTAGCCGGGCTTGCCCAGCAGGGCGAACATATTCTTCTTGTAGGCCTCCACGCCGGGCTGGTTGAAGGGATTGACCTCCAGCAGGTGGCCGGACAGG
>NZ_QWKI01000018.1 GCF_009911645.1 Pseudoflavonifractor sp. 60 | reverse complement strand
CCGCCGTCCACGTGGGCCAGGATGGTCCCCCGCATGGCCTGCTCGTTGACGAAGGAAAGGGGCTTGCCCGACAGGAAATTCAGCCCGTCCACGTTGGCGGGGTCGTTGGGGATGGTGTACGCCCCGTCAGGGACGAAGCTGACCATAGTCTCGAACATGACCCGAGAGCCGTCCTGGATAAACTGGCCCATGGAGTGCAGGTCGGC
>NZ_QWKI01000134.1 GCF_009911645.1 Pseudoflavonifractor sp. 60 | reverse complement strand
AACCCTCCTGACTCCTCCTTTTTCTTTTTTGTTGCACTTCATTGACAATCTGCCCTCCGCGAAGCGGTGGGGATTGATTAGCAGGCATTACTTCGACTTAAAATCTGAGGTAGAAGATAGTGCTTCCAGGGACAATCCCCCCACCCCCTTTGCCAAAGGGGGCAAGCGGCTTCGCCGCTTGTGCGCTCCTGCGGTATCACAAGGTGGAACTACCCCAACCCGCTCCACAAATTTTCTCTACTTTACGAAACGAATCGCATAAAGCTTCCGTAAAAAATTTCAGGGCTGACTTCGGTCCTTCTGGGGCACCATGATACGCAGATGGGAGCCCTCGCCGCACTTGCCCTTCTCGTCGTGGACCTCAAGGTCAAACCACATCTTCCGCCGCTCAATCTCCCGCAGAGTGGCGGTGGCAGTCACCTTCATACCCACGGGAGTGGGGGCCAGATGGTGGATGTGGGCCTCGGCTCCCACGGTGGTCATACCCTCGTCCAGGTACTCCCGGGCCAGCTCCAGAGCGCAGGCCTCCATCAGGGCCAGCATATTGGGGGTCGACAGAATCTTCGCCCCCGCAGTTCCAATGCGCTTAGCTGTCATGGTGTCGTCCACCGTCCAGGTCAGACTGTGCTGAGTGGGCTTGTCCATTTGTTACACCTCTTTCTCAAAAATCAGGTCCATTTCTCCAATGAAGCCGTTACTCTGTGTTACTGGAATCCAGCCTACGTATCGCCAGCCATCCTCAGCGCGACGCGTAATGACCGCTTCATGATCCTCAAATTTCAGTCGAATAACCCCTTTTGTGTAAATGCGCTCATATTCATAGGTATACATCGTATTCCACCTCTAAAAACAGGGAAAAGTTCCTTTTTTCTTTTTAAAGAAAAAAGGAAGAAACGGTTAGCGGAAAGGCCTCCCCTCCCCGTCCAGCACATCCCGGCGGTGGAAGGTGACAAAATCGGGGGCGTACTCCGGGTACTCCCCGCAAAAGGCGGCGCGAATCAGTTCCGGATTCAGGCCAGGATTCTGAGCGGAGGTCACCAGATCCACCATCATACTGTCGCTCTGGCACTCAATGCGCCAGCTGCGGATCAGAGGGATCAGGTCAACTTCCGTAAAACCCGCCTTGGCCTTGTTGGATTTCTTTTTGACCACCAGGCTCTCCCTGTTCAACAGCGCCGCCATAGCAGGCTCCGTTGCCTGAGGCCGGCCCTCCGGGTAGTCAAAATTCATGATATAGTTGACATAACAGAGCTCCTTCAGCTTCCGCTCCACCGGGTAGCACTGGTGGACAAGGATACCCTCCGGCATAGCGGCGGTAAGGCGTTTAGGAACTTCTTCATGGCTTGTTCCCTCCAGCAGCCCGAATTCCAAAATTTCGCACTGGCTGGAGAAGCCCACCGACAGAGGCAGAGCGATGGAAACGAAGGGATGGGGATTGAAGCCCTCGGTGTGCTTGATGGGTATCCTGGCCCGGGCAAAGGCCCGCTGGAAGGTGCGCATCAGGTCCAGGTGGGAGATATACCGGGCCCGTCCCGTCTTGGTAAACAGCAGCCGATCAGCCACAGCGGCCACCTCCTGTCAAAAGCCTGTTGGCTCCGCAGCCGGAGCACTGAGTACGGCAGTCTGGGGTCGTTTCAGAGGCATAGCAGTGTTCTCGCTCCCGCCACAAAAATTCGGGAGTCACCCCGGTATCGATCCTGCACCAGGGAAACACCTCATTCCGGGTGCGCTCCCGGTGGGCATAAAAGTCTCCGTTCAACCCACAGGCGGCCAGCCCATCCAGCCACCGCTGGTAGTCAAAATACTCTGTCCAGGAGTCCATCTTCCCCCCGTGCTCCCAGACCCACTCCAGCGCACTGGACAACCGCCGGTCTCCACGGGACAGGACGGCCTCCAGATAGCTGGTCTGGGGATCGTGCCAGTTGTAGGTGATAGATTTGTCCCGTTTCAGGGCGTCCCGCAGCAGATTCACACGCCGCTGGTACTCCTCTGCGGTGATCTGCGCCTCCCACTGGAAGGCGGTGTGAGGCTTGGGCACAAACCAGGAGGTGGACACGGTAATCCGAACCCCTCGGGCTTTGTTGGGGGCGTACTCCCGCCAGGTGAAGTAGACCTTCCGGGCCAGGTCGGCAATCCCCAGCACATCCTCGTCGGTCTCGGTGGGCAGGCCCAGCATAAAGTACAGCTTGACCCCGTTCCACCCCCCGGCAAAGGCGGTGCGGCAGGACTGGAGCAGGTCCTCCTCCCGCAGGTTCTTGTTGATAGCGTCCCGGAGGCGCTGGGTCCCCGCCTCGGGGGCAAAGGTCAATCCGCCCCGGCGCACCCGCTGGAGCCGCTCCATCAGCCCCATGGAAAAGGTATCCGCCCGCAGAGAGGGCAGGGACAGGCCAATATCCCGGGGGGCACAGTAGTCCAGGAGCTCATCACACAGGGGCAGCAGGTCGGGGTAGTCGGTAGAGGACAGACTGGACAGGGTCATCTCCTGATAGCCGGAATCCTCACAGGCCTCCTTGCCGTACTTTGCCAGCAGCTCCGGGCTGCGGGAGCGCACTGGCCGGTAGGTGTAGCCCGCCTGACAGAACCGGCAGCCCCGAATACAGCCCCGGAACAGCTCCAGCATAACCCGGTCGTGGACAATCTCCGTGGACGGAATGATGGTTTTCACCGGAAAATAGGCCTTGTCCATATCCTGGATAATCCGTTTGGTGACCAGCTCTGGCGCACCCTTCAGGGCCTTTACCTCCTCCAGAGTGCCGTCCTCTCGATAGACTGGCTCATAAAAGGAGGGCACATAGACCCCCTTGATCTTGGCCGCCTCCTCCAGAAACTCCACTTTGGACCAGCACTCCTCCTTGGCCTGGAGGTAGAGGTCGATATACTCCAGGGTCACCTCCTCTCCCTCGCCCAGGATAAACAGGTCCACAAAGGGGGCCAGAGGCTCCGGATTGTAACAGCAGGTCCCCCCTGCCACCACCAGCGGAGCCAGTTCGCGCCGGTCTGAAGCCCGCAGGTCCAGACCGGCCAAGTCCAGCATATTCAACACATTGGTATAGGCCATCTCATAGCCCAGCGAAAAACCCAGGATATCAAAATCAGCGATGGGATCACCGCTCTCCAGGCCGTAGAGGAGCAGGCCTGCCCGGCGCATCTCCTCCTCCATGTCTCCCCAGGGGGCAAAGCAGCGCTCACACCAGACGTCAGGCCGCTGATTCATGACCCCATATAGGATACGGCAGCCCAAATTGGACATCCCGATCTCATAGGTATCGGGAAAGCAAAGGGCATAGCGCAGGTCCACCTCCCGCTTGTCCTTGACCACTGCGTTAAATTCTCCCCCTGTGTATCGGGCGGGTTTCTGTACCTTGGACAGGATATGCTCTAAGACACGATTCATCTTCTTCCTCCCTGCGATCATGCGACGTGCCTTCTATTTTACCTGTTTCCTGTCCCGCTGACAAGCCCTATTTCTTCTTCTGCGTCAATTATTTTGTCGAGGTCAGCGACGAGGCCAGCCACACTGCCGCCAAAAGCAGGGTGAGATTGCCCCGAATCCCCGCTGTAAGCCCCGCCGTAAGCAGTCCCAGCGTGCAAATCCACCCAAGTATTCCGACTGTCCGCGCCGCTGTGTCTGGTCCAGTCAGCAGCGCCAAGGTGCAGTACAGCGCCCGTCCGCCGTCCAGCCGTCCCACCGGCAGCAGATTAAAACAGGCCAGAGTCAGATTCAGCCCGGCAAAAGCAAAGCCGCCTCTCTCACAACAGGTCAGCGCCAACAGCAAATTTGTCCCTGGCCCTGCCAGCGCGGACAGCCCCTCCTGCCAGTAGCCCAAAGGCCGCCGCAAGACCATCTCCGCCCCAATCGCTGTTAAGCGAATCCGCTTTATATCTCCCCCCAGGATCCGAATGGTCATATAGTGACCTAACTCGTGGACGCCGCAGGACAGCGCCGCTATCGGAAGCAGAAAGTTTCGGTCCAAATAATTCAGCCAGGCCGCCAGAAGCAAAAAGCCTCCCGTCATCTCTACTTTGCCCAACTGTATCATGGCTCTAAAAAATCCACATAATAGGCGGGATCAACGTGCATTTTATTGTATTTCAGCTCCAGATGGAGGTGGGGCCCGGTGGAGGTCCCAGTAGACCCGACCCTGGCGATGGTATCCCCCATGCTCACCGCCTGCCCCTTGGTCACCTCGATCTTGCTGCAATGGGCATAGAAGGATCTTACACCGTTGCCGTGGTCCAGCTGGAGGTAGAGGCCGTAGGAATCGTTCTCTCCGGTATACTCCACTGTTCCAGAGGCAAAGGCTGCAATTGGATCTCCCAACTGGCCGCCAATATCCACTCCGCCATGGAAGATGTACTGGCCGTTAATAGGATGGTCCCGATAGCCGTAAATGGAATTCAAATGACCCAACACTGGTGTCATGGTTTCCAAGTCGCCAAATGAGATCTGATCCATGGTGTAGTTGCTGGGAAGAGGGTCGCCGCTGTAATCGGAGAAGACCACTACTGTTCCCGCTGCCGGTACTGCGGCAGGCTCCGATTCCTCCGGCTGAACTGTCTCCTCCACTGGAGGCTCAGCTTCCGGAACCGACGGCAATTCCGTCTCCAACTCCAGACCAAAACTGGAAAAGTCTGCATAGTGCGCCGTTTTGGCGGCCTGTGTGGTGACTGTGTTTAAAAACTGAACTTCCTCCTCCAATACCCCACTGGGCTGAGGAGGAATAAAATCTGACACCTGGGCGGGTTCCTCCTGAGATGTGGCTCCAAATACCTCCTTGCAGAAATCTCCAAAATCTGACAGCACTGTATCCCCGCCCGCCAACGACCTTCCCAGACCGGCAAAAACTTTCTCAAAGTCTACATCGCTGGAGATCAAAGCCTGAATGTCCTCCCGGAGCTGAGCCAGTTTCTGGGGAAATATCCCTTTCCAGAGAAATATTGTGAGAAACAGCGCCAGACAAACCGCCAGCTGAACCAGACGTACCTGCTCCTGACTGCGGGCAGCTGTCCGGCGGCGGTTCCTTCCCAGCGCCGTGCTGGATACACGGCGGCCTGCTGGCTGTATGCCCTGATTGTACATGGACGTCCCTCCTATTCAGCTGCTTTGGTAGAGTTTATTTAGAAATCACTTGTAATATTACTCTTGACAGAAAGCAAAAAAGAGATTATGATAGTAGATGGTCCATCCGGGCGTGGCGAAGTTTGGTATCGCGCTTGGTTCGGGTCCAAGAGGCCGTGGGTTCAAATCCCGCCGCTCGGACCAACTTACGGGGCATGAAGCGTTGACTTTGATGCCCCGTAAGTGTTCTTTTAACCCTGTTAAATGTTTTTGTGCTTTTTATTGGCGAATAGGAAAGAGGGCCGGGGCGTTATGCCCTGACCCTCTTTTTCACGCAGTATTCCGCATACGTTTTACACACCATTCTCTGCGAATCACTGCACTAAATCAAAAAATGTCAGCTGCCGGTCCCCATAGCTTCCAACAGCGGCGGAAATGATATGTTTCATCTGATACAGCAGGCCCAATTTCTGACACCGCTGGGAAAACAGCTCCCACAGCTCTCTGGCCCGTGGGCTGGCGCAGGAATAGCGGGAACCATATTTCTTGCGGTACCTCTCCCCCATTCCTCTGCCGGGAAAGGCCTGGTCCAGACCGTTGAGGAAATAGTCCCGCTGACCGTCCCGCATCGTGACCCCGAAGGCGGCGTAGACGAACCGTGCCCCCGCTTGGGCGGCGCTGTCCACCACGGCAAGGACATTCTCCGCCGAGTCCTCCAAAAAGGGCAGCACCGGCATAAGGAGCACGCCTGAAAATACTCCGGCCTTCGACAGCGCCTCCAGCGCTTTGAGGCGGCGGCTGGGTAACGGCGCGCGGGGCTCCAGTTTTGCCGCCAAGGCATCGTCAACGGTGGTGACGGTTAGCTTACAGATCACCGGAGAGTGCGCCTGAATTATCTGGTACAGCTCCACATCCCGCGCAATGAGGTCGCTTTTTGTGGCCGCCGCAACCCCGCACTGGTAGGCGTCAATGAGCTCCAGAGCGTGGCGGGTGAGTTGAAGCTCCCGTTCAAAGGGATTGTAAGGGTCGCTCATGGAGCCCATGGTGATAAAGGCGGGCTTTGCTTTCCGAGCTAGGTCATCCCGGAGAATGCGCAGGGCGTCCGCTTTGGCCTTCACCTGGTCAAAGTTCGGATTCTGATAACAGCTACTGCGGCTGTCGCAGTATAGACAGCCGTGACAGCACCCTCGATAGATATTCATGGTGTGGTCGGTGCCAAACCACTCCGTTGACTTGTTCCGGTGGAGCAGATGTTTGGCGGGAATGTAGTCCATACCGTCTCACCTCCTCCCCATCTTACCAGACTCATACCAATCTGTCAAGAAAATCAGAACAATTGTTTGACTTTTCTCCTCCGCCGGCGTATAATATCTCACAGGGGCGGCCTGTGACTGTCCTCAGAGAGTGATACACAAGGGGGCGCTCAACGTGGAGCGGGTCATTTTTCACTGCGATTTGAACAGCTTTTATGCCTCGGTGGAGCTGCTGTCCCACCCGGAGCTGCGGCACCTCCCTGTTGCGGTGTGCGGCGACCCCAACAGCCGCCATGGTATCATTCTGGCCAAGAATGAGCCCGCCAAGGTTTTTCAGGTCAAGACGGCAGAGACCATCTGGCAGGCGAAGAAGAAGTGTCCGGACCTGGTCCTCCTCCCCGCCCACCACGGAGTATACCGGGACTTTTCCCGTAAAGTAAATTGCCTTTACCAGGAGTATACCGACCTGGTGGAGCCCTTCGGCATTGATGAGAGCTGGCTGGACGTCACCGGTACCCTCCACCTCTTCGGCGGAGACGCCCGAGCGCTGGCTGACCGCCTGCGGGAAGAGGTCCGAGGCCACTTTGGACTGACCATTTCGGTAGGGGTATCCTTTAACAAGGTCTTCGCCAAGCTGGGCAGCGACTACAAAAAGCCTGACGCCACCACTGTCATAACCCGGGAAAACTTTCCAGAGCTGGTCTGGCCTCTCCCCGTCACCGACCTGCTCTATGTGGGCCGTGCGGCGGCTCAGACCTTTCAGAAATTCGGCATCCGTACCATCGGCGACCTGGCCGCTTTCGACCGGGAGCAGCTCTTTTCCCTGCTGGGCAAAAACGGCGTCCAGCTCCACGACTTTGCCAGCGGACAGGACCACTCCCCTGTGGCCCCCGCTGAACAGTACACCCCTCCCAAGTCGGTGGGCAATGGCTACACCTTCCCCCAGAACCTCCAGGGCCGGGAGGAGATCAAAGCGGGTATTGCTCAGCTATCTGACCAGGTAGCCACCCGCTTACGCAGACACGGCATGAAGTGTCAAGGAGTTTCCCTTGCCATTCGGGACCCTGATTTCAAAGATATCAGCCGCCAGGTCCAACTGGATACCCCCACTGATTTAGCCCGGGAGCTGACCCAGACGGCAATGGCGCTGGCGGACGGCTGTTGGAATATGTCTAATCCCGTGCGGGCGCTGACGGTGACCGCCATCTACCTGATCCCTGCCAGAGAGGCCGGGACTCAGCTGAACCTCTTCGCGGCGGAACAGGACCAGAAGCGCCGCCGTCTGGAGAAACTGGAGGGCACTTTGGACGCCATTCGGGCCAAGTACGGACCGGGCGCTATTGCCTCCGCTTCCACCCCATGGAATCCAAGCCAAGAGCGCCACGCCCCACCGCCGGGCACCGCGCAGAGCTAGTGATAAAAAGTTGTCTTTTAGAACAGAAGACTTCCGCTCTTTCCATGTGCTATCCCAGGGTTGGTCCGCATAATTTGGGGCATGGAGGTGTTTCCATGCCCCTGTCTTTTTGGAATTTTTTAGTTCAAATGAGCGAGAATCCCGCACTGTCCGGCACTGTTTTGCTCACCCTGGCCGTTCTGCTGGTCAACGGCTGGACCGACGCCCCCAATGCCATTGCCGGGGCGGTGGTAACGGGAGCTCTCCCCTTCCGGCCCGCGGTGGTTATGGCGGCGGTTTGCAACTTTCTGGGCGTTCTGTGCGTCACTTCGGTAAACGCCTCAGTAGCGGAGACGGTATACTCTATCGCCTCCTTCGGCGGCGGGACCAAGGCCGCCTTCACCGCTCTGTGCGCCGCTATGACGGCCATTGTGCTGTGGGCGGCGGCGGCTTGGCTCTTCGGCATCCCCACCAGCGAGAGTCACGCCCTGGTGGCCGGCATCTCCGGGGCGGCGGTGGCGCTGGAGGGCTCCTTCTCCTGCATTCGCTGGGGCTGCTGGGCCAAGGTGGGACTGGGGCTGATTTTGTCTGCCGCCGCCGGATTTTGGGCTGGAAAGGCGGTATACCGGGGGCTGAAACCCGTAAAGCTATCTCACCGTACAGTCCTTCTGGCCCAAGTCCCTGGGGCGGCAGCGGCGGCGTTCCTCCACGGTGCGCAGGACGGACAAAAGTTTATTGGCGTCTTTCTGCTGGGCTCCGCGCTGGCCCAGGGGCGGGCCGACGAGGGGACCTTCCTCATTCCCCTGTGGCTCATGGCCCTGTGCGCCCTGTTTATGGCCTTGGGGACCCTTATGGGGGGCCAAAAAATTATCGACACTGTGGGCCGGGACATGGTAGCACTGGGACCCCGGGAAGGTCTGGCCGCCGACCTGGGCAGCATCGCCTGCCTGCTGGGCGCTACCCTGCTGGGTCTGCCCGTCTCCACAACCCACACCCGCACCTGTGCCCTGCTGGGGGTCGGCTCTGTTGGAGCCGCCCGCCCTGACTGGGCCGTCGCCGGAAAAATCGCCCTGGCCTGGGTTCTCACCTTCCCCGGCTGTATGGCCATTGGGTACTGGATGGCACGGGTATTTTTGACGCTGTGACAGTCCGCCTGTCCCGGTGTTAAACTGCCCAGGAAAGCACGAAAGATAGAGGGAGTTATGTATGGTACAATATTTTTTTGCCTCACCGTCAGATATCAAGGCGTTATTTCAGAAAATTGAGCAGAAGATTGATATACGCTATGTATGGGGCGCTGATGTTGCTCCAAGCCTTGATTTGTTGGACATATTTGATTCATGTGATGAAATTGACTGTTTTGGGTACGCCGTTGATCCCACATATTGTTTCGATATATATAACCGTGATACGACACTCAACCCCGTCCAAAATGCCCGCGGCTATTATTTTTCTAATGAGCGTGTCCAGTTGCGCATTTGCAATACCGTCACAGACGCGCGCCCAGACTGTGTGATGGTGATGAACGAATTATACTGTCCGCCTGGGGTGCAAAATTCAACTCGAAACCTGTTTCTGGCCATCAAACGGGCTATGCAGAAAAGCTGGAAAAAAATTGACGGAATCCTGTATGGCCCGGAGGTTTTCCAGGAACGGGAGCGTCTGGTGTTTTTGGGAGATACGACATTTTCCTTTTCCGGGGAAAAGCAGTATACCACAACATGGGAGACATGGATTGACTTGCTGGCTCCAGAACTCAAGAATACACGGTTCCTCTGTCCTCCTCCAGAGCGAACCCTGCATTTTTACGCATCTTCTCGGGATATGCTGGCATTTTTCCAACAGTTGGAGACACGGCATACTTCTATGCAGTATTGGTGCGGAACAGAAGACGCTCGGTTTGACCATGTCTGCCAACTGTTTTCTGCGCGGTTCCAGGACGATAAAATACCAAAATCATTTCATGCACTGGATTTGTACACGCATAACGCCATCGACGTAACTCTGGGTGGGCTCAGGACAGATATCAAAGGGATTGTTGTTCCAGGAAACATCACCGCTATGCGCGCCCGCCCCATATATGGGGGAACCCTTCTCCGAACGGTAAACCGACTGCTGGAAGAACGATTCCACACAACGGTCATAAAACACTATGGCACCCACTATATAGGGCCTGATATCTGGCAGAGGAAGGAGCAGATGATCTTTGACAATGGAGACCCCCGATTCCGGTTTGTGAATGGCGGGTACGTAAATGTGTGGCGGAGGGACTGGGACGCTTTCCTGTTGTCGGCAGGTAATTCTCTGTGAGCCCCGCGCACCCTCTCCCCCGCCTGCGCATAGTCTAATCTGGAAGCAACCGTACAGGCGCGCGCCTGCGAGTCTTTCAGAAAGGGTTCTTACATCGTGTTACAGGCACTTACTTGGGCCGCCGGGGGTACGGGTTTCACCGCACTGATGACCGCCGCCGGGGCTGCTGTGGTCTTTTTATTTCGCAAGGAAACCTCCCAAACGCTCCAACGGGTGATGCTGGGCTTTGCAGCCGGGGTTATGATTGCCGCCAGTATGTGGTCGCTGCTCATCCCGGCCATTGAGAAAGCGGAGGAGCTGGGACAGCCCGCCTGGCTTCCCGCTGCTGGAGGCTCCATCCTTGGCATCGGATTTCTGCTGCTCATGGACTTCCTCCTCCCCCACTTCGGGCCGGAGTCCTTCCACCGGGGGGCCTCCCCCAGCCGCACCGCCCTGCTGGTGCTGGCGGTAACCCTCCATAACATCCCGGAGGGCATGGCGGTGGGGGTCTCCTTCGCCCTGGCGGCCCAAAACGGCGACGCCGCCCTGCTCACCGCCTCCACCGCTCTGGCCATTGGCATCGGTATTCAGAATTTCCCTGAAGGGGCGGCCATTTCTCTGCCTCTGTATCAGGAGGGCATGGGAAAAGGCAAGGCATTTCTTATTGGCGCGGCTTCTGGCATTGTGGAGCCCATTTTTGCCCTGCTCACCGTACTGGTGGCGGGCACGGTCCAGCTGGTCCTCCCCTGGCTGCTGTCCTTCGCCGCCGGAGCTATGCTCTATGTGGTGGTGGAGGAGCTGATCCCAGAGGCCAACCTCTCTCAAGGCGGCCACTCCGGCACCCTGGGTGTTATGGCCGGGTTCCTCATTATGATGATTCTGGATGTAGCGCTGGGATAACACAAACCGTCCGCCTTGAACGTCAGGGCGGACGGTTTTTCAATGTCCCTCGATGTTGTTGGGGAAGGGAGCATCGGTGTTCATGTACAGCAGCCAAGTATCCTCGAAATCCTCAGGAACTGCAACCCTCTCCAAAAACGGGTAGAGGTAGGGATGTTCTTCCCGGGCCGCGCTGACCTGTGCCATGGGCTTGACCCAGAACGACCACTCATCCAGTGCGCCATACTCCTGAAGGACCTGTTCAATTTCCTCCAGATCAGCTCCGGTCCGGAAGATGACCGCCGACAGCATATCCACATGGTTGCCGGTGCCGGAGGTGTTGCCGGTCTCTGTATAGCTGTCCAAAATATCCACCTGCTGTAGATTTGCCTGAAGCAGCTCCAGCAGCTGCTCAGTTTGCCGGGTACTGGCGGCGTGGTTGGCCGCAATGCCAATGAACTCAAACAGTACAAACAGAACAAGCAGCGCCGCAGGGAGAAAAAGGGCCCCTTTTAATATGCGCTTCGCTCCTCTCATTCCGCTCCCCCCCGCTGCCAGGTCAGGCTGTAGCTGCAATCCAGACCAATAAACTCCTCAAAAACGGAGTAGCGGTCCCATGTCTCCACGTACATACGGTGAAACAAACAAATCCCCTTTGTTCCAGTATAACACAAGGACCGGCGAATGGCAATGACAATTACATCTCTTTTCTGATCTGCCGCAGGGCGTTTTTCTCCAACCGGGACACCTGAGCCTGGGAAATGCCGATTTCAGCGGACACCTCCATCTGGGTCTTGCCCTGGAAGAAGCGCATGGAGAGGATTTTCCGCTCCCGCTCGGTGAGGTGGCCAACCGCCTCCTTCAAGGCAATGCGCTCGACCCACATCTCGTCGTTGTTCTTGTTGTCCTTCACCTGGTCCATGACACAGATGGTGTCTCCGCTGTCGGAGTACACCGGCTCATAGAGGGACACCGGCTCCAGAATGGCGTCCAGGGCGAAAACCACATCCTCCCGCTTGATGTCCAGAATTTTGGCGATCTCCTCCACGGTGGGCTCCTTCTGGTGCTGAGCCATATAGGCCTCCTTGGCCTGGAGCACCTTATAGGCTGTGTCCCGCATGGCCCGGGATACCCGCATGGTGCTGTTGTCCCGGAGATAGCGGCGGATTTCTCCCACGATCATGGGGACCCCGTAGGTGGAAAATTTCACGTCCAAGTCGGTGTTGAAGTTGTCAATGGCCTTGATGAGGCCAATACACCCCACCTGGAACAGGTCGTCGGCGTTCTCCCCCCGGTTGGCAAAGCGCTGAATCACCGACAGCACCAGCCGAAGGTTGCCGGCAATCAGCTCCTCACGGGCCTGCTTGTCCCCCGCTTTCGTCTTCAAAAGAAGCTCGTGGGTCTCGCTGCTTTTCAATACCTTCAGCTTGGCGGTATTAACCCCGCATATCTCAACTTTATGCTGCATGACAAAGACCTCCCGCCCGTGATACTATTTCCAGTATCTCCGGAGGAAGGTCTTTCATACGGCCCGGCCCAGGGCTAAATTTTTTATCGTCAGACGGTTTTCGATGGATTTTTGGCCGGTCAGGAATTATACAGCCAGGCCTGAAGGTGCTCCTCATCCATAACACCAATCCCCGCCTGCTCCAGCAATCTGGCGGCCAGACCCCAGCCTCTTGTCAGGGTTCGGGTGAAAGTCCCGTCGTAGATTTCCCCGCTGCCGCAGGAGGGAGAACGGGCCTTCAATATGGCCACAGTACACCCGTTTTCCTGGGCAATCTCCAGCACCCGTCTGGCCCCGGTCAGATACTCCTCGGTGACGTCCTGGCCATCCTGGGTCAGTACCCGCCCGTCCGGCTGGAGCTCGGCGGGAGAGCGGGGCACGTCCAGTCCGCCCAGCAGCTCGGGACAGACGGGGATCAGGTTGTGTCCCGCCCGGTGAAGCTCAATGATTTGCCGGTCCAGCCGGCTGGCTCCGTCATACCGGCAGGGTTCTCCTAAAAAACAGTGGCTGACTAAAATGTTCATACTACCTCTCCTTCGGCCGTTTGTTCAGTTTCAGAGTAACGCCCTGTTTTTGGGCCTCGGCCTTTAATGCCGCAGCAGCTGTTAAGGCTTTCTCCTTGATAGGCACCTCCCCTGACCCAGCCTCCAGTATCTCCCCAAAGGCCCGGCACAGACCGTCCAGCTCCAGCAGATAGGCAGCCAGACAGAAAAAGCTCTTCCGCTTGCTGTCGTTCCAGTCCGCCAGCAACTGGTCCAGGATTGCCCTCCGCTCCTCCAACTGCTTTCGGTAGGCGTCCAGTCCCACCTCCTCCGCCCGCTTCAGGTCTTGGAGCATCTGACTGTGGGGCAAAAAGGAGTCATACTCCATAATCTTCTCAAGCCGTTTGCAGGGAAACCGGGAACACTGGCTGCAAAATTCCCCTGCCTTCTGCTCTATAGCGCAGCGGGCAACAGCACAGCTTTGATTGCCATCCCCTCCGCCGCATCCGGGACAGTATTTGTTGATGTGCATGGGACACAGCAGGCAATTCAGCCCGCACTGGGAAAATTCCAGATGCTCCCGGCGAAAATTCTTCATAGCCATCTCCTACAAAAAGCGGCCCACCCTTCGGTGAGCCGCTGCGGGCATAAGTCAATGGGTCAGATAGTACCTGACCAAAGTCTGAAGCAGTTCGTCTCTGTCCGCCTTGCGGATAAGGGCACGGGCGTTGTTGTGGTTGGTAATATAGGTGGGATCCTCGGACAGGATATAGCCCACAATTTGATTAATGGGGTTATAGCCCTTCTCCTGCAAGGCCTGATATACCGTGGTCAGGATGGCCTTGATCTCCCTGTCACGCTGGTCGCCCAGGCTGAATTTACGGGTGAAGTCCATCTCTTCCATGCCAACGCCTCCTAAAGTCATCTTTCTCCCGTTGAGCCGCAACGGTTTTCTAGCCCTAGTCTACTCCAAAACCCCGGTCCTGTAAAGACCTTTCGGAAAAATTTAATCAAAATGAAACATTTCTGCCCTGGATGCCCTGAACGCACCCTACCCCTTTCGGATGATCGCCGCAGCTGCAATCTGGAACACCACCGAAGCAGCGGCCAGATAAAAGACGTACTCCACCCCCCAGGTATTCCAAATCAGCCCCATCACGGGGGAGGCAATAATAGCCATCACGTGGTCCACGCTCAGTCCCACCGACAGGGTCTGGGTGACCTCGCCGGGGTCCAGAGCGATGGAGCGCATCATATAGGAGTGGACCATACTGAACTGCTCAAAAAGAACGCACAGCACATAGGCCCCGAAGACCAGCCAAGTCAAGGGGTCCGCCACCGTGAAGGAGCCCCCCGCCAGAACCCCGGCCAGGGCCCCCATCACCGAGAAGGTGACAGCGATGTAAATGGCCTCCGCCCACAGCATCCTCCGAACCCCCAGCCGGTCCAGTATCCTGCCGATGACAGGGGCAATCAGCGTACCGGCAAAGTGAGTCACAATGGTGAGCAGAGCCACCGTGTCCGCCCCCTGCCCCAGCAGATTGATAATGACCCAGGGGGCAAAGACAATACGGATACGCTTCTGGCAACCGTAGGCCAAGGTGACCATGTAGTAGGGCATATACTGGCGGCGGAACAGCAGCTTGTGGTTCTTCACGCTGCTCTTTTGGGGGATGGACAGGGCCATCAGCGCCAACAGCACCACTGCCCCGGCGGTCGTCACTGCGCCCAGGGCAAAGGGCAGGACTGTCTTCTTCTCAAAGCTGAAAAAGCCAGTCCGGAAACCGAAGAAGACCAGCACCGCCGCCGCCATATTGAACAGGGTGTTGACCCCTTTAAATTTTCCCAAGGTGGTCCCCACCTTGTTCTTCTCTGCCAAATCCATGGAAATAGCGTCATTGAGGGGCATGAACAGATGCATTCCCAGGGAGTGGACAAAGAGAAAGGTAAGCATTACTCCATAGCTGGGGGACATCCAGCCCAAGACCACAAAGCCCACCAGCACCAGAGCCTGAGCTGCCACCGACATCCACAGACTGCCCATAAAGCCCAGCGCAGCCACCAGCACCATACACAGAATGCCGGGGCTCTCACGAGGGATCTCGATGAAACCCCGCTGAATAGAGTCGATGTGGAAGGCCTCGTTAAAGTAGTTGGAAAAGATGTTGTTTCCGAAGCCGTTGGCCAGCGCAGTCAGAGCCAGCACCGCCAGAAAAACTCTGACGGCCCACTGTCGTTTTTGCTCGGTCATGTGTGATCCTCTCTCCTAAAACGCGATATCCTGATATCCAGTCTCATCGATTTCCTCATCCACCAGCCGGATGCCAATTCCGTTGCAGTCCCAGTCTCCGCTGGCCCACTTGTAGCTGAACAGCAGATACAAACACCGTTTTCCCTCTCGGCAGAGCTCCGCAATACTGTCGGATTCTATCACGATGCCGTTCAGTGTGACCCACTTGACCATCTCCTCCACCGACTCAAGCTCGGGCCACCAGGCGGCAGACTCCTCCGGGTCGTCCGGACCATAGGCGAAACGCTCCTCCTCGTTGTAGTAGCGGATGATCTCCTTGATGACAGTCTCCTGGAGTTCCGGCCACTTGTTCAGAAAGGCGCGGCAGGTCTCACGCTGGCGGTCCGAAATCTCGGTCTGGCTCTCATAGCAGGAGTCAATCATCAGTTCAAGCTCTCGAATCTCTCCAAAACTGTCCAGCTTCAGATGGCCGTTCCAATAACAGCCGTCAAAGTCCAGTTCTCCAAATACGCAGTCTGTCATCATAGCGTATCCTCCTCCGCCCGGTCCAGGGTCTCCTCCGGGTCAAAGGGGGGCGCAGACGCAGGGGAGGCAGCCGGCGAGGTGACGCCCTGGCGGTATCTCAGCTCCTGCCACTGCTCCTTGGTAATCAGCAGCTGACGGGGTTTGCTGCCCTCAAAGGGCCCCACAATGCCCTTCTCCTCCAGCTGGTCCACCAGGCGGGCAGCTCTGGAGTAGCCCAGCTTCAGTCGGCGCTGGAGCATAGACACAGATGCCTGTCCCGTTTCAATGACCACCTCTGTGGCGGCGTCAATCAGCTCGTCGTAGCCGCCGTCCACATCGTCAGGGGCGGAGCCGCCCACCCCCTTGGAGCCCTTGTCCTTTTCGGCGGCATTGTGCTCGATCTGTTCCATCACCGCGTTGTCATACTGAGCCGCGCCGCTGTTCTGCTTCACAAAGCCCACCACAGCGGCCACCTCCGGGTCAGAGATGAAACAGCCCTGGACTCGCTGGGGTTTGCCGCTGCCCAGGGGGGCAAAGAGCATATCACCACGGCCCACCAGCTTCTCTGCGCCCTGGGTGTCCAGAATGATACGGGACTCCATAGCGGAGGCCACAGCAAAGGCAATGCGGCTGGGGATGTTGGCCTTCATCAGGCCGGTGATGACGTCGGCGGAGGGGCGCTGGGTGGCGATGACCAGGTGCATTCCGGCGGCACGGCCCATCTGTGCCACGCGGCAGATGGATTCCTCCACCTCCTTGGCGGCCACCAGCATCAGGTCGGCCAGCTCGTCAATGACTACCACAATGAAGGGCATCTTCTCCATGTCCGGGCTGCGGGCGGCCAGGGCATTGTACTCCTCCAGCTTGCGCACGCCCACCTCGGAGAAGGTTCGGTAGCGCTTCATCATCTCGGTCACCGCCCATTGCAGCGCACCTGCCGCCTTTTTGGGGTCGGTGACTACGGGGATAAGCAGATGGGGAATGCCATTATAAATGCCCAGCTCCACCATTTTTGGGTCCACCATAATCAGGCGGACCTCCTCAGGGGATGACTTATACAGCAGAGAGATAATCAGAGAGTTGGTACAAACCGACTTGCCCGAACCGGTGGTGCCGGCAATCAGCAGATGGGGCAGTTTGTTAATATCCCCCACAATGGCCTGGCCGCTGATGTCCTTGCCCACCGCGAAGGAGGCCTTGGACTTGCTGTCAGTAAAGGTCTTGGAGCCAATGACGGAGTGGATGCTCACCGGGGATACCACCTTATTAGGCACCTCGATCCCCACCACAGAAATTTTATCCGGGATGGGTGCGATCCGTACGCCGGTGGCACCAAGTGCCAGGGCTATATCATCGGACAGGTTGGTCAGCTTGTTCAGCCGCACCCCCTGGTCCAGCTCCAGCTCATACCGGGTTACCGAGGGACCCCGAACCACGTTGATGATATCTGCATCAATCCCAAAGGAGTGGATGGTGTCGGTGAGACGCTGGCGGTTGGCGTTCAGCTCGCTGAGTGCCTCGCCGCCGATCTCCCCCGCCCCTTCCTTCAGCAGAGACAGAGGCGGATACTGATAGGGGCCGGTCCCCTGCCCCATGGCCTGCTGAATCTCCGCAGAAACCTCCACCGCCTGGGCGGCGGCCTCGCTGGGGGTCACCTTGGCCAGCTCCGGCTTGGAGACAGTGAGTGCAGGGGACGCCGGCTTAGACACAGGCGCTCCCGGCGAGGGAATGGGCTCGATGGGGGTTGGGGCGGCGGTTACCGGGCTGAAGGAGGAACCACCTTCTCTGGCGGGCTCCTCCTCAAACTCCAGATCCAGTGCCTGAGAAACACGGGGATGGGTTATGGGTTCCGGCTTGGAAATGGCCAGATAATCCTTGCTGCTTCGGGTCACGGGTTCCGGCCTGGCCACAGGGACCTGCTCTGGCTCCCTCTCCTGCCCCTCCTCTCCAGGCTGCAGCAGCTGGTCCGGGGTGGGGACCCGGGGACTGCGGTCAAAGAAACCCTTCTTTTTGGCGCTCTCCCTGGTATATACCAGAGGACCGTCGTCCACCGGGATATCGATGGCCGCCCGGGAGGACCGTGGACGGGAGACGGGTTCCTCATAGCTCTCCTGACGGCGTCCTCTGCGGGGAACAGGCTCGGGTTCCGGCTCGTACTGGGGCCGCTCTAAAATCCAGCGGGCCACATCAAACACCGTGCGGTTGAAAGCCGCCAGCCCCATCAGAGTCCCCGCCAGCACACAGACAATCACCGCGCCAATCTTGGAAAACAGCGCGGTAAAGCCCTGTCCCAGCACACCGCCCAGTACGCCGCCTGACTGCATCAGCCGGCCGCTCTCGGTGAGGGCCCCCCACAGCTGACCATCCCACTCCAGGGGCTGGACCAGCAGGCAGTGGAGCAGCACGGACAGGACCAGAGGCAGCAGCAGGGTACAGCTCAGCCGCAGGGCCACAGGGCGTCCCCGATGAAATACCAGTACATAGGCCCCCATCAGCAGTGCGGGAGGCATCAGCCAGAAGCCGTAACCCAGCAGCCCCTTGAGCAGGTCGCAGAGGGCCTTAACAAAGATGGCATTGATGTTAAAGCAGCCCAGGGCAGAAAAAACGGCCAGCAGCAGACAGACCACCGCCCCAATCTCCCGGCGGTAGGGCTGCTGCTTGGCCGCCTGCCGGCTCCTGCTGCTTCCTTTGGAGGAGGAAGCCGTCCTGCGTCCGCCAGAACTGCTCCGGCTGGCGCTGGAAGAGCGGGAACCGGAGGCGGTCCGGCTCCCTCCTGTTTTCTTCTGTGTCGCCATATGGTAATCGTTCCTTTCAGGATAGTGGGAAATGGGGACCTCTCCCCCACCAAGTGATAGAAAACTGCATATTCGCAGAAGTTTAACCCCCCGCAGGAATCAGGGTCCAGTCCATCAGATTCAACAGCAGGAAAAGGATGCCGGCCCCCCAGCAGTAGAAAGCAAAGGCGCCAAACCTCCCCTTGTCCGTCAACAGCTTCACCAGCTGTATGGAGAAGTAGCCCACCACTGCGGCCACCACCATACCAATCAAATAGCTGAGCAGATTTTCTGTGGGGATCCCCCCCTCCAGCTCCAGTGCGTCCAGCACCTCCAGCAGAGTGGCGCCCAGCACGGCGGGCAGAGACATGAGGAAGGAGTACCGCACGGCAAATTTCCGGTCAAATCCCCGGACCATGCCGGCGGAGATGGTACAGCCGGAGCGGGACAGCCCTGGTATGGTGGCGCAGCCTTGGGCGACCCCTACCAGCAGCACATCCAGCAGGGTTGCACTGCGCACCGTCTTGTGTCCCCGGGCCATCTGGTCTGAGAGGAAGAGGATGCACCCGGTTACTAACAGGGCGCAGGAGACAAAAATGGGACTGCTGCCCAGGGCCTCCACCCTATCCTTAAAGGGCAGGACCAGAAACAGCGGCAGAGTGCCCACAATAATCAACAGCACCATGCGCCGCGCCTCCGGCGGATTGCCCCGGTAGTTTTTGTGGGAAAACAGGTCAATGAAGAAGGAGAAAAACTCCGTAATCATCTCCCAGATATCCCGCCAGTAGACCACACACACCGCCAGCAGGGTTGCAAAGTGAAGCAGGACATTGAACAGCTGGTCGGGCTCCTCCATGCCGAAAAAGTGTTGGAACAGGGTTAGATGCCCTGAACTGGAGATGGGTAAAAATTCTGCCACGCCCTGGACAAAGCCCAGGATGATCGCCTTAAAGCTGGTCAATGGTATGTACCTCCCCCATAGAACGAATGCCTATAAAATCACTAATTACTATATTAGCACAAGACGGGGAAAAATTCCAGTATTTTTCTTATTGTGTTATGATAGGAAAATGGCAGGGATGCCCCCGCCATTTCAGCATTTTTTCTCCTCAATCATCTCATACAGCCGCCCCATCGCGTCAGACAGTCCGCCGATTCGGTCGATGAGGCCCAGCTCCACCGCCTCCTCACCATAGATGACGCTGCCCACGTCGGCGGCCAGCTCCCCGGTTTGGAGCATCAGTTTTGTAAAGGCCTCCCGCTTTACATTGCTGTTGGCGGTAACAAACTGCAAAATGCGCTCCTGAATGCGCTCAAAATAGTAGAAGGTCTGGGGTACACCGATGACCAGGCCGTTGAGCCGCACCGGGTGAATGGTCATAGCCGCCGAGGGGGCGATGAAAGATTGCTTTGCCGACACCGCCAGCGGAACCCCGATGGAGTGGCTTCCCCCCAGCACCAGGGAGACAGTGGGCTTGGACATGGAGGCGATGACCTCCGAGATGGCCAGCCCCGCCTCCACGTCTCCCCCGCCGTTGTTCAGCAGGATAAGCAGGCCGTCGATCTGCTCACTCCCCTCCAGGGTTGCCAGCAGGGGCAGGACGTGCTCGTACTTGGTGCTCTTGCTGGTGGGGGGCAGCAGCTGATGGCCTTCGATCTGCCCCACGATGGTCAGCACGTAGATGTTTCCTCGGGCGCTGTGGATCACCGAGGAGCCCAAATCAATGATAGGCTGAATGTCCCCCTCCTGGGGCAGCTGGTCTTGGTTTTCGTCCATGGTTGGTCCCTCCTTTTTGGGCTAGTCTGTGCCAAAAGGAGGATTTTAACCCTCAAAATTCCGCTCTACTTTTCGTGGGTTGCCTTTTTGCCCCCTCCGCGCTACACTGGAGGCACAGAAAGGAGCGCGATCTATGGACAACATACAATTTGGCGTCTGTGTGGCCCAGCTGCGGAAGGAACTGGGGATGACCCAGAAGGAGCTGGCGAACAAGCTGAATGTCACTGACAAGGCGGTGTCAAAGTGGGAGACAGGCAAGGGCTTTCCTGACCTGAAAACATTGGAGCCCCTGGCCCAGGCGCTGGGGGTGTCGCTGGTGGAGCTGATGCAGGGGCGGCGGCAGGAAGCGGAGACGCTGACAGTGTCCGAGGCGGACGCGGCGGTGTCTCAGGCCATGGGGCAGTGGGAAAAAGCCACCTCTCTTCGGTATTTGCGGCTGTTCCGGTATTTTTTGACCGGCAGCAGTATTTTGAGCCTGCTGTGGCTGCTCACCACTTTTTTCAGCTCTGTGTGGACGGAGCTGGTCAAAGGCATCTACCTGTCCCCCGCCGCAGCGGAACTAATCGGCGGGGCCGACGGCCATACCGCCATCCTCACGGTTACCGGCACCCTCTCCCCTGTGGAAACTTTCCTGGCACTGGGCGTCCCCCTTCTTCTGCTGATGATCTGTGTCATCCTGGCCGTCAAGGTCCGGCGGCTGGAAAAAAGCTGAAATAATTTGTGCTGATCTACCCCTCCAACCTGTTATATAAACGAGGCCTCAAAAAACGAAGGGGGGTGCGCCGATGAAACAGGAGACTGTACTGGAGCTGTTTGACCGCTGTGGGGATAGCGTATACCGTGTGGCGCTCAGCTATCTTCGCTCCCCCCAGGAGGCGGAGGACGCCGCACAGACCGTATTCCTCAAGCTGCTGGAGAGGGATATCCAGATATATCCAGGCAAGGAGCGGGCATTTCTCACCAAAATGACTGTTAATCACTGCAAAAACCTCCTCAGCGCGGCCAAACGGCAGGGCACCGTCCCGCTGGACGAGGCGGTCCTGCTGGCACAGCCCGAGGACCGGGAGCTGTTCCGGGCGGTCATGGAGCTGCCGGAGCGGTATCGAACCGTGGTCTGCCTGCACTATTTTGAGGGGTATTCCTTCCAGGAAATCGCTCAGCTCCTTCACATCGGCGCCTCCGCTGTCTCTATGCGGCTCTATCGGGCCAGAAATATGTTAAAAAAACGGGTTGGGAGGTATTGATATGGATCAGAACTTGAAACGCATCTCCAGCGGGCTCAAGCTGCCCCCGGAGAGCCGGGAACGCATTCGTGCCCGGCTTGCCTCCTGCCAGGACCAGAAGGAGGATATCCCTGTGAAAAAAGGCAGTATGAAACCCCGCATCCCTCTGATTGCCGCCGCCGTTGTTATGGCAATGGCCCTCACCCTCACCGCCGGCGCGATATCAAGGCAGTTCTTCCGGAACGATATTATTGTGGACTGCCGGGAAGAAATCCCGGACCCGGCGGATAACAGCACCGCCCCCGGCTGGGTAGTCTTCCCTATCCCCAAACCGCCCTCCACGCTGGAGAAAATGATTGAGAGCAACCGGTTCAAATCGGACGGCTGGTCGTCCATAGAGACGATTGACGGCGGTATGGCCACTGGATATTTCCGATGGGACGGGTTTGAGCTTTTGGACAGCACGCCGGCCCTCCGCAGCCGCCGGGTCACCCGGGCGGACGGCGCGGAAAAGCTGGAGTACACCGCCGAAAATCCCGTCAGTCTGGTGGATACGCTGACCGGGCACATCTCCTTCGACCTGTCCTGGATGGGGCAGCACTACGACTATGTCCCCGACGCCAACTTCTCCTATGTGATTACAGACCCAAAGGGCAGTTATGTGGAGGAGACACTCGGCGCCCTCTATGTAAAGCCGGACGAGAGCGCATATGTCCAATTGACGTTCGACAATACCGCTGAGTATGATGGTTCCGGCCTCTCCTATGTTATCAGCGGAAGCTTTGAGGTCGCCTACTACTACACCAACTCAGACGGTTATGAGTTCTTGATTCAAATGGACAACGGCAACGTCTGGGCGTCCTGCAGGAGCGGCCACTCCAACATCAGCCTGTACGGGGCGTATCTGACCGAAGACGAAATCGAGGATATCCTGGACAATCTGTCGCTGTTTTTCCCGGAATAAGCGGCGATGGAACCCGGTCTGCCGGCGGCTGGAGAAAAAATTGAAATGATCCCAAACCGGTCCCGCCTGTTGGTGGGACCGGCCAGTTTTTTCTTGACAGAGCGAAAAACATGATGTACACTTCATGTGAAGAACACTTTATGTTTTGAGAAAGGAGGGTGCGCTTGAAAAACAATATCCGCCAAGTCCGCAGCGCCAAAAGACTGACCCAGCAGCAGCTGGCCAACCAGGTCTACTGCACCAGCCGGACCATCCTCGCCCTGGAGAAAGAGGAGTACAACCCCTCCCTCCTGCTGGCCTACCGGCTGTCCCTGGCTCTGGAGGTCCCCATGGAAGAGCTGTTTAAGCTGCGGGAAAACAAAGAGAGGGAGGATCAAAAATATGAGGCTTTATAGCAAAAAGGACCTTCGATACGGCATATTGTATACAGCTCTTGGGCTTCTCCACCTCTGGCAGAACCGGGGACAGCTGGACTCGCTTCCCCCTGCCGATTGCTTCATCCTGGCCTGCTTATCCGTCGGCGTATGTATCAGCTTTTACACCGCATTCAGCAGAAAACATGGCATGAGGGCCTGGATTGAGGAGCATGACGAGCGAGAAAAGCTCCTCCAGCTGAAAATCTACCGTATCTCCTTCTGGATCTGCCTGATCTGCCTGTTTCTCCTCGGCGGGCTGTTCAGAACCCATGCCGCCGATGAGGCGACGGGATATGTGGGAACAGGAATGCAGCTCTCCGCGTTTCTGCTGCTCCTCCTCCGCGCCCTGATCTGCGGCGTCTGCGGCCTGCTCCAAGCTCCTGAACAGACAGAAAGCGCCCAATAAAGACAGTGCCCGCCGGAGACGGCGGGCACTTGGATTTTAAATCGCCTCAAAAACCGCTTTCATACCCTTAAAGGTCATATAGCAGTCCAGCTTGCCCACCGTCTCGAAGGGGGCGTGCATGGACAGGACAGGGACCCCGGCGTCCAGGGTGTCAATGTCCCGCTGGGCCATATAGGCCGCCACGGTGCCGCCGCCGCCGGCGTCCACCTTGCCCAGCTCCGCCATCTGCCAGACCACGTTGGCGCTGTCCAGGATACGGCGCACCCGGGCCACCACCTCGGCGGAGGCGTCGGAGGCCCCCGACTTGCCCCGGGCCCCGGTGTACTTGCACAGGCCCATGCCGTAGTTTACAAAGGCGCTGTTGCGCTTCTCGTAGACGTCGGCAAAGTTGGGGTCGTAGGCGGCGGTGACATCGGCGGACAGGCAGAAGGATTTTTCAAAGCAGGCCCGCAGGGCCACCCCCTGGGCCTCGCACAGGTCGGTCATAAAGGTGTCAAAGGCGGCGGACTTCATGCCGGTGACCCCCTCGGAGCCGATCTCCTCCTTGTCGGCCAGCATACACACAGCGGTGTACTCGGGCACGGACAGCTGGAGGAGGGCGGCCAGGCAGGCGTAGGCGCACACCCGGTCGTCGTGGCCGTAGGCGCCGATGAGGGAGCGGTCAAAGCCGATGTCGCAGGCGTTAAAGGCGGGGACGGCGGACAGCTCGGCGGAGATAAAATCCTCCTCAGTGATGCCGTACTTCCGGTTGAGAAGCTCCAGAGCGGCCAGCTTCACCCGCTCCTTGCCCTCGTCCCCCTCCAGGGGACGGCTGCCCACCAGGATGTTCAGATTTTCCGCCGGGATGGCCTCCCCCAGGGGCTTCTTGGACTGCTCCGCCCCCAGGTGGGGCAGCAGATCGTCAATGGTGAACAGAGGGTCGCCGGGGCCGTTGCCGATGGACACCCGGATCACCTGGCCGCTCTTCAGCGCCACAACCCCGTGGAGCTCCAGGGGGATGGTCACCCACTGGTACTTCCGCAGGCCGCCATAGTAGTGGGTCTTCAAAAAGGCCAGCTCCTCCGCCTCATAGAGAGGATTCTGCTTCAGGTCCAGACGGGGGGAGTCGATGTGGGCCGCCCCGATGTTGGCCCCCTGGTCCAAGGACTTCTTGCCGATGACCGCCAGGGTGAGGGCCTTGCCCCGGTTCACCCGGTAGACCTTGTCCCCCGCCTTCAGGGCGGTCCCCCGGACATAGGGTCGGAAGCCGGCGTTCTCCGCCAAGGCAATGGCCCGGTCCACACACTCCCGCTCGGTCTTGCCCGCGTCCAGGAACTGCTTATAGCCGGTGCAGTAGGACTCTACCGCCTCCATCTCCCCCGGCTGGAGCTTGTCATAGCCGTTCTTCTTTTCATACAGCAGTGCTTTGCGCAGCTGTTCGCCTCTGGTCTGTTCGTTCAGTTCGTCACTCATGGGAATGACCTCCTTTATGATACTCGTTTTCTATTATAAGCGGGATTAGGGCTCTTCACAATCCCACTGAAAAAATTCTTCCATTTTTTTCGTCACTTCTTCGGGACTCCGCGTCATCGTCTCAGCCAGGGTCTTCTGCCCCTCCTCTGTCCAGCGGTATAAATGGACACGAAACGCGGCGGTGCGCATCTCCTCGTTGGACCATTCCTCCAGATCCAGGTATAGCTCAGGGTCCCGCGTCCGGTTGACAAACATGGCGATGTCCCGCTCCCAATGAAGATTGGAAAAAAGCTCCGGCGGCGCCAGAAAAGTTTTCAAAAAATCGGGGTCGCAATAGTCACTGTCAAAGGTGTTCCACAGCGCCGTCCACCCCGCCTGGATTTTCAGAGAAACAAACGTTCCGCCGGTGTTGGGCCAGGACTGAAGCTGGGACAGCGCCTGGGATAGCGCCTCTTGGTCAACACCAGAACGCACCATTACCACCTGGGGCGGGCCCACCTGGGGAAGCTTGGTCAGGGTCAGCCGGAATTGATCTCCCTCACGCTCCGCAAGGATGGTCTGGCCGTAGTCCAGATGCCGGTGCTTTGGCTTCCGCTCCCGATGCTGGTACTCCAGCTTCAAACCGTCCTTGCTGTTGGCGGTCACCGTCCAGCAGATGTGTAAGGGAATGGAAAGCAGCTCTTGCTTGTGCCGCTCCCTCCATCCCCGCCAAATGGGAAGCTCATCCAGCTGGGCGAAGGGCCGCCATTTCAAGCCGGAAATTTCAACGGTCAGCGGCGGCAGCGCCTTGATTTCAGTGCCGCCAATCTGCATCCATGTCTGTTCTACCCGCAGCACAAACCGGCTGGCGGTCTCCTCCTGAACCTCATAGGCATAGCCATGCCGGGAGCGGGTGGAAAAGAGAGAAAACTGTTCTCTCTCCATATCCAAAATCAATAATACAATGGTTCGCTCCGGATACTGTGTCTTCAAAAAAAGATAGGTCCCATCCTGGCTGTATTTCGGTTTTCGCTCTGTCAGAGAGCTGACGCTTTTGTTGAACAGCAGCTCCGGACGCTCCTTGTTCCGGAACAAGGCCAGGGAACAGGTCACAAAGTAGCGCACTTCATAGATTGCATAAATCAGACATGCAGTATCAGATTTTAGGGACTCCACCAGGATATAGCTGCCCTTCTCCGAAGATCTGGGAGAGCAGCAGGGATGATACCAGTCACTCAGCGCCCCGAAATCCCAGCGCCAGCCCTGGAGCATGATCCCCTCCTCCAGAAGCTGCGCCAAAAAATCTCCGGCCTTTTGGGAAAATTCCTCCGCGCTGGCGCAGTCGTTGACCAGAACACGGTCGCAGCCCTTCACATACTTGTTTCCGTGCACAAAATAGCCGTCCGGCTTCTGGGCCCTAACCCGGGACCAGGCGTACTCCTCAGAAATGCCCTCCCGGACCATGATACGCCTGACCCGGACCTCCGTAGACGCCAGAACTGCCACTGTAATATCGCATATACTCCATAACTGGCTCTCCTGCAAGGAAATCGCGTCCACCGCAATCAGGGTCCTGCCCTCCTGGCGGGATTGGTCAATCCGCTGAAAAACCCGGGAACACACCCAAATCGAAACGATATTATTCAGCTGCTTCAGCTGATCCGGGTCGTTGAAGACGATAGTCCCCAGCTTCTTCCGGTCGATCTTCCCGGAGGCGTCCCGCAGCGGTCCGAAGGCCTGTTCCAGCTTATCCTGTAAAGCGGTATCGCTTTCCAGCATTTCATGGTACACCGCGTCACAGTCGATCACTGCGCCCCCCAGCTTTTCCACCTCCCGCAGGAGGGTTGTCTTGCCCGCGCCGGTGGGGCCGGTTATCCCCAAAATCATCATGGTCAACGCCCCTATCCTTTCCGATTTCCACTTGTCCCAGCCTGATTTGCAGCTCCAGCCGCCGGGCCTGGGTAAAGTTCCAAAGTGGGATAAACAGAGCCAGCCGGTTCACCTGTACCTCCGGGGCCGCCCGCTGAATCTGCCGCACCCCCCGCCAGTACCACCAGCACTGGAGTACATAGAGCGCCGCCAGTCCTGCCAGAATCCCCCAGATCAGGCCGTAGTCCAGCAACGTGTTCTGCTGTGCGATGATTGCTCCAATAAACAGAACCAGCAGCAGACCGGCGGTGCCCATAAAGGCCACCAGCCCGGCCAGCATCACCAGCCACGTCACAGCGGCAATGCCCAAAAAGCTCCCCTGCTCCAGCAGGCTTGCCGCATGGTCCAGGCCCTCTCCCCGCTCCTTCCGCAGCAGCGCATAGGCTGACAGCAGGAGAAACGCCCCTAAACAGCTCAAGTCCCAAGAAAAACGCCACTCCATGCCGTCCAGCATGATCATACCGCCCCACCCCAGTAGGACGGGCAGGGAAAATGCGGCCATAGCCTTGGAAAAACTTCCCCGCAGGCTCAGCCGCCCGGTCAGGTCCAGCAGGACCAAAACCGCACAGACCGCCGGAACGGCCCACACCGCCGGTCCCATCATCTCAAAGCTGAAGAGCACTATGCCTAAAATCAGATAGCTGCACCCGATGGCTGTCTGCGCCGCGTAGTTGAGATAGGTCAGAACTTCTGCCAAATTCATGCTGTCAACCCCTTTCCATGCTCTCAGCATAGCGGAAAGGGCTCCCGT
>NZ_QWKI01000133.1 GCF_009911645.1 Pseudoflavonifractor sp. 60 | reverse complement strand
GCGCAAGGGGTTTGGGACAGCCGGTCATTTTTGGGGGATAATCGGTCACACCTCTATGATATGAAAGCCCGCCGCCTTATTCAGCCGGTTAGCCACCGCCAGACCGATGCCGCCGTCGTCGGGACACTGGGCCCAAATGCGCTTCACGTCGGTCTCGTCCATGCTCCGCAGGGCGTCGAAGAGCCGCCGGGCCTGCTCCCCCTTGTTGGAAACGGGCCCCAGTGACAGCACAGGCCCCTTTCCCTGGGCCAGCATAGGAAAAAATTCCTCAAAGCAAATCACTCCGTCCCAGCGGGTGTGGGACATATGGTCCCGGATGTAGTCCGCCCCCCGCTCCGGGTCCCCCCGCACCACCACCACCGGCGCCTTGGGGGCGTAGTGGCGGTACTTCATCCCTGGAGCCCGGGGCTGCTCCCCCTTCGCCATCTGACGGGTGACAGCGGGGTCCACCGCCACCTTCCCCAGCACCGCCTGAAGCTGTTCCAGAGTCACCCCGCCGGGGCGCAACAGCCGGGGCGGCATGCAGGTCAGGTCAATGATGGTGGACTCCACCCCCACTGTGCAGGGACCGCCGTCCAGAATGGCGGGAATCTTGCCCCCCATATCCTCCAGCATATGCTGGGCGGTGGTGGGGCTGGGCCGTCCCGAGGTGTTCCCCGAGGGGGCGGCGATGGGAGTTTGGGCCATTTGAATCACATGGCGGCACAGGGAATGGGCGGGACAGCGCATCCCCACCGTATCCAGTCCGGCGGTGACCACATCCGGAATGACCCGGGGGCCGAAGTGGGTATAGGAGCAGATGGGGCCGGTTTTCAATTCTTCCAGCTCCTCCGGGGTCCGCCGCCTGCACTTGAGCACCATGGTCAGCGGGCCGGGCCAGAACTGCTCCGCCAGCTGATAGGCGGACTCCGGGATGTCCTCGCAGTACCGGGCCAGCCAGTCGGCGCTCCAGACGTGAAGGATGAGGGGATTGTCCTGGGGCCGCCCCTTGGCCTGGAAAATGGCCCCCACCGCGATGGAATTCAGGCCATCGGCGCCCAAGCCGTACACCGTCTCGGTGGGGATACCCAGCAGGTCGCCTCCCCGGATAATCTCCGCCGCCTTGAGCAGGTGGTTTACATTTAACAGCTCTGTTTTCATCTTAAAATCAGCTCCACCAGGGCTTGCGCGGAGTCCACAATGTAGTCCGCACCCTCCGCCTCCAGCTCCTGGCGGGTCCGGAAGCCCCACAGGACTCCACAGCCGGTGAGTCCCCCGTTTTTAGCGGTGCGGATATCCACGTTGCTGTCCCCCACGAAGAGAGTGTTGTCCCGGGTGGCCCCCAGCTGGTCCATCAGCTTGAAGAGTACGGTCGGGTCGGGTTTGAGGGGCGCCTCCGGCAGCGCCCCCTGGACCAGGTGGAACAGGCCGGGGTAATACTGCTCCACCACCGGGCGGGCGGCGGAATGGGGCTTGTTGGTCAGCACCGCCAGCTTGACCCCGGCGGTCCGCAGCTGGCTCACCGCCTCTGGGAGGCCGGGGTAGGCGGTGGTTTTTTCCGCCTTGCGGGCGGAGTACCGCCCGGTAAACTCCCCCAGCAGCTCCCGAGTGAAGGCCGTCCCCGCCGGAGCGGCCCGCTCCACCAGCTTGGAGGCGCCGTTGCCCACAAAATATTTGTACTCCTCCAGGGTGTGGACAGGCCAGCCGTGCTGCTCACACACCCAGTTCATGGCATCCGCCAGATCCTCCAGGGTGTTGAGCAGGGTTCCGTCCAGGTCAAAGATCACATTTGTAAACATGTTAAGTCACTTCTTTTTCTTGGAAATTTATTCGTAGACGCCAATCTCCATACAACCGATCTCGACAGTGGTGTCTCTAGGGAACTCCGCCCGCTGGAGATAGGCCTTTACCGCCACCTGGGCGTGCTTGGGATTGGCTCGCTCGTCCTCCAGGTCCAGGTCAATGCGCCCAGCCTCGCCGCCGCAGACACAGCCCACGTCCTCCAGCACCTCGTTCAGCTCCCCGACCACGTCGGCCAGCTCCTTGCCCTGGGGCAGGTTTTTGTAGTGAATATACATTTCCATGGTAAAAAACTCCTTTTTGTTATTGCTGCTCCTTCAGCAGCTCAGCCTGGTGGTCGGCGGCCAAGGCGTCGATGATCTCGTCCAGTGCCCCGTCCATCACCTGGTCAATTTTGTACAATGTCAGGCCAATCCGGTGGTCGGTGACCCGGCCCTGGGGGAAGTTGTAGGTCCGGATTCGCTCGTTGCGCATTCCAGAGCCCACCTGACTGCGGCGCTGCTGGGTGTACTCGCTGGAAATTTTCTCCTGCTCCGTCTCGTACAGCCGGGAGGCCAGAATCCGCATGGCCTTGTCCCGGTTCTGGAACTGGCTGCGCTCCTGCTGGCACTCCACCACCGTGCCGGTGGGTTTGTGGATGAGGCGCACGGCGGAGGAGGTCTTATTGACGTGCTGTCCCCCCGCCCCGGAGGAGCGGAAAACCTGCATCTCGATATCCGCCGGGTTGAGCTGGACGTCCGCCGTCTCCATCTCAGGCAAGACGGCCACCGTCACGGTGGAGGTGTGGACCCGGTCGCCGGATTCCGTCTCGGGAACCCGCTGGACCCGGTGGACGCCGCTCTCAAACTTGAAGCGGGACCAGACCCCCTCCCCCTCTACTGTAAAGACAATTTCCTTTACGCCGCCCAGCTCCGTTTCGCTGGCCGAGTCCACCTCAGTGTGCCACCGTTTGGAGTCGGCATACATGGAGTACATCCGAAACAGAGAGTGGGCGAACAGGGCCGCCTCCTCCCCGCCCACTCCGGCCCGGATCTCCACGATGACATTTTTGCCGTCGTTGGGGTCCCTGGGCAGCAGCAGAATTTGCAGCTCCTTCTCCAGACGGGGCAGCTCGTCCAGCGCCTGCTGATACTCCTCCTGGGCCAGCTCCCGCATTTCCGGGTCGGCCATCAGCGCCTGCGCCTGGTCCCGGGCGTCCAGGGTGCGGCGGTAGGCACGGAAGGCGTCCACCAGAGGCTGGAGCTCCGCCTGTTCCTTGTTCAGACGGGCTACCAGCTCCGGGTCGCCGTAGGTCTCCGACGCCCCCAGCCGGGCCTCAATCTGAGAATATTTCGCCTCAATGGCGTTCAGCTTGTCCAGCATAGGCGGACCTCCTGTTGTTGAATTTATGGCGTATTCGTGCGGCCTGTCAAGTAATCCAGGCTTACATCAAAAAAGTCGGCCATCCTAATCAATGTGGTCATCTGTGCTTCGCGCTTACCATATTCATAATCCTGATAAACACGAGATGAAACACCGACCTCCTTCGCTAAAGCAACCTGGGATACCTTTTTCTCCTTTCGGAGCTGGCGCAGCCGTTCAGAAAAAACAGACATTTTTTCATCACCCACTTGACACGTTAATATTCACGTGCTATAATAGCAGTGCGTTAAAATTCACGCAATATTTATTGGGAGGAAATTTTATGGAATCCTTATTTGAAGCCCTCTACATTTACGCCTCAGAGCACCTGTACCTTCCTCCGGAGGAACATGAGGAACTGACAAAGTGCCAGGAAATGGCGCGGCGTGCCCTGGAGGACCTATCAGCCCTGGGCTATGGCAATCTGGTCAAACGGGTTGAGGATGGCCTGGAAACTACGTGCTGGTTCTATCAGCGCAGCTTTTTTCAGGCCGGGCTGTCCATGGGGCTGGAGCTAAACCGGCTGTAACGCTCACCGGCCCTTGTAGAAGCTCCCCCCGCCCCGGTAGGTACAGCAGGAGCAGGTAAACGCCTGGCCGCAGGTCCTGCACCGGATGACGTGACCGATGATGTCGTCAACCCATTTGCCGTCCGGCCCCTTCACCTCGTCCAGAGCACAGGTGGCCGACTCCAGCTCGAACTCTCCGCTGTCAATCAGCTGCTGGAGGTAGGCTAGGCAGTTGAGGTAGTCCTGCGGGGAGCAGAACTGCTTCCGGAGAATGACATTCTTACACACCTCACACATAGCGTATCCTCAGTCCGCGTCAACCCACAGGTGGTACTTGCCGCAGTGGAGGCAGCGGAACAGGTAGCCCGCCATGGAACCGCCCTTCTCCAGGTAGAGGCGGGCGTCCTCATACTCTCCCCGGGCGTCGTACTCCGCAAACACCTCATCGGCAACGCCCATCTCCTCCAGCTCCCGGGTTCCCACGTCCCCCAGGTAGGCACAGTAGTCGTCACAGCAAGCCAGCCAATACTCCCCCTGCCAGCTGATATAGCCCGGGGTTCGGCAAAACAGCTCGTCCCTCCTGGCCGGGTCGCTCACCGGCTCCGCATACTGGACAAACTGGCCGTCGAACTTCTCCGCCGCCCTGCCGCTGGCCACGCAGTCCAGACAGATACAGTCCACCTCCCTGGCGGTGTACATGGTCTCAAGATAGGCCTCCACCTCCTGACCGCAGCACTGGCAGGTCCCCCGCTGAAAGGTGACCGCGCTGCTGTCATAGAGATTGGGGTGGTACCTGAATACAGGCAGATTTTTCATCTAAAAATCCCCTTTCATCGGTCAAACAGGAAGGATTTCACCAGAGCCAGCGGCTCCCGGACATACATTTTCAGTCGGGAGGGCAGGTGGCTGGAGGGGGCGGCCAGCGTGGAGATATTGTCAAAGCCGGCCCGCTCCGCCAGCATCCTGGCCCGGGTCAGGTGGAAGCCGTTGGAGACGATCAGCACACCCTCCTCCTCGTCTACTCCCGCCTGCTCCAGGCACCGGGCGGAGTAAATCATATTTTGGTAGGTGTTGTGGGACTGGTCCTCCAAAATAATCTTTTCCTGGGAAATACCGCGGGCTGTAAGATAGTCGGCCATTCCCTGGGCCTCAGAGGAGGGCTCACTGGGGCCCTGGCCGCCGGAGACCACCACTGTCATATCTGGATGGTCCGCCAAATACTCCAGCGCCTTGTCCAGCCGGTCCTGGAGCATAACAGAGGGGCCCCAGTCGTAGAGCTGACAGCCCAGGACGATCATGGACTTGGGCTCACCTGAGAAGTGATCCCTGGCGCCGCTGGTGATGACCCCTTGCAGCGCCGCAAAGGCCAGCGCCCCCACCAGGAACATTGCCAGCAGGATTTTTCCCCACAGGTTCAGCCGTTTGCCCTTGTAGCTGGCCACTTCTACCTTTGGCCTTTTGTGTGCTCTCTGTATCATCCCCGTACCTCCTCTAGGTCTGCCGCCAGCCGTTCCCACTGGGCGTAGAGGTGGGCCAGTTCATCCTCCAGGGCCTCTCGCTGCTGGTAGAGCTCCTGAAGCTTCAAATAGTCGGCGGCAGCCTCCTGTATCTCCTGTTCCAAATCGTACATCCGCTCCTCCGCGGCGGCCACCGCCCGTTCAGCGGCGTTGACCTCCTTTTCCAGGTTCTTTGTGCCGCCAGGGCGCTTGGGCTTGTCTTTCTTCACGCTCTCCTTCCCGGTAGGGACGGGAGACTCCTGGGCAAGCTTCCCCCGCTCTTTGGCCTCCAAATACTCCTGATAGGTGCCCTTAAAATCGGTAATGGTCCCCTTTTCCAGCATCCAGATCCGGGTTGCAAAGCGGTCAATAAAGTACCGGTCGTGGGACACAAAGAGCAGATTGCCCTCGTATTCCTCCACTGCCTCCTCGATCCACTCCCGGCTCTGAATGTCCAGATGGTTGGTGGGCTCGTCCAAAATGAGGAGGTTGATTTTGCTGTCCATCAGCATACACAGCCGCAGCCGGGACTGCTCCCCGCCAGACAGGGCGGACACCGGCTTGAACACGTCCTCACCCCGGAATTTGAAGGAGGCCAGCCGGTTACGGGCAGTCTGGGCGGTGCAGTCCAGGTCGTAGAGCATGGTGTCCACCAGGGAGCGCTCCGGGTTGTCAAAGTGGATAATCTGCGGCAGGTAGCCTACCTTTACAGTTGGCCCTTTTCTAAGCTTTCCGGCGTCCGGCTCCTCCTCACCCATGATAATCTTGATGAGGGTTGACTTGCCTACGCCATTGTCCCCCAGCAGGGCGATACGCTCGCCCCCCTCCACCTCCAGGTTAACGCCAGAGAACAGCGTCCGTTCCCCAAAGCCCTTCTCCAGGTCCTTGATGGACAGCACCTCATCCCCCCGGAACTCTCGCTCTCCAAAGCGGACCGCCATTTTTCGGTCCTTTTTGGGCTTGTCCGTCTGACGGATGCGCTCAATGCGCTTCTCCATGGACTGAGCCCGCTTGAATATTTTGTCGTTGCCCGAGTAGGCCCAGATGCGCAGCTGCTCCGCCGCCTTTTCCAGCTGCTGGATCTTGGCCTGCTCCTTTTCGTACTGCTTCAGCTTCTCCTCATACCGCCGCTCCTTTTCCACGGCGTAAAAGCTGTAGTTTCCAGCGTAAAATTCCGCTTTTCCCTCCTGAATCTCCACCACGCGCCGGACCACCTTGTCCAGGAAGTAGCGGTCGTGGGAGACGGCCAGAACGGTGCCCTTGAACTTTTCCAAATACTCCTCCAGCCACTCGGTGGCCCGCAGGTCCAGATGGTTGGTGGGCTCGTCCAGCAGGAGAATGTCGGTGTCCTCCAGGATCAGCCGGGCCAGGTTCACCCGGGTCTTCTCCCCGCCGGACAGCTTGTCAAAGGACCGCTCCCGCATGGCCGGAGGGATGGAAAGGCCGTTGCACACCTTATTTTTGTTGATGTCTGTCTCATAGCCGCCGCCGGACTGGAAAGCGGCAGACAGCTTGTCATAGCGTGACAGTAAAGAGGAATCACTTTCCCCCTGGGACATCCGCTGAGACAGTCGGTCTATCTCCTCCTCCATCCTGTGAAGGGGCGCAAAGGCGGTGTCCAGCACATCCTCCACAGTATACTCCGGTGGGTAGACAGGAATCTGAGAAATCAGCCCTATCCGCCGGTCAGGGGCAATCACCACCTCGCCCTCATCGGGGCGGACCGCGCCGGTGAGGATGCGAAGCATGGTGGTTTTGCCGCAGCCGTTGGGCCCCAGCAGACCCACCCGCTCGCCGGTATCCACCTGGAATGTGAGTCCGTCTAATATTTTTTTGCCGACCTCGAATTCTTTTACGATGCCGGATACGGATATATCGATCATGATCTGGGTTCCTCGCTTGTTTTTCAATGTTTCTTATGGTACAATATTTCCATCTCAACATGGAAATGGGGTTTTTCTATGGAAGCCATTCGCTGGGATCATGGTGCGCTCTATCTGCTGGATCAAACCCGGCTGCCCACCACCGAGTACTGGCTGCGCTACACCGAATACCGGGCGGTGGCCAGAGCCATTCGGGCCATGGTGGTCCGGGGTGCGCCCGCCATCGGCATTACCGCCGGATACGCCATGGTATTGGCCGCTCAGGAGAACGCCTGTAAAGAGGATTTCCTTGCCGGTATGGCCCAAGCCAAGCAGATGCTGGCGGACAGCCGCCCCACAGCGGTCAACCTCTTCTGGGCGCTGGAACGCATGGAGCAGTGCTGGCTGGCCCACGGCCCCGACCTGAACAAGCTGGAGGCAGAGGCCAGGGCCATCCATCAGGAGGATATCCAGATGAACACCGCCATAGGCAGCGCAGGCGCTGAGCTGCTCCCCACCGGGGCCAGTATCCTCACCCACTGCAATGCGGGCACATTGGCCACCGGCGGCTATGGGACGGCTCTGGGGGTCATTCGAACGGGCTGCGCCCAAGGGAAGGTATCTATGGTATACGCCGGCGAGACCCGTCCCCTGCTCCAGGGCGCCCGACTCACCGCCTTCGAGTTGTCCCGGGAAAACATCCCGGTAACCCTAATCTGCGACAATATGGCCGGCACTCTTATGTCCCAGGGAAAGATTGATCTGGTGATCGTGGGCTGTGACCGTATGGCCGCCAATGGAGACTTCGCCAACAAAATCGGGACCTACTCGCTGGCTATTCTGGCCAGGTACCACCAGATCCCTTTCTACACCGCTCTGCCCTCCTCCACCATCGACATGACCATCCCTGACGGCGGCCACATCCCTGTGGAGCTGCGGGCCGGAAATGAGGTGGCCTCTTTTGCAGGGGTCCCCACTGGCCCCGAGGGGGTTCAGACCTGGAATCCCGCCTTCGACGTGACGCCTCATGAGCTGCTCACCGCCGTCATTACAGAGCAAGGCGTGCTCTACCCGCCCTTTGACCGGAGCTTAGTCCAGCATTTTCAGAAAGTGTAAGGGAATATTCCCTTACACTTTTTTAGACCTCCCGGGTCAGCTCCAGCAGACTGGCGGTCAGCTCCTCCAGCTTCATCCCTCGGGAGCCCTTCAGTAAAATGGTGCTGTCCGGGCGGATGATCTGGGGCAGGAGCACCTTGGCCTCCTCCCTGCTCTGGCAGTGGAGTACCTGGGGGACCCCCGAATCCTGGGCCCCCTGGGCGATGTGCTCCGCCAGCTTGCCCACCGCCAGCAGGCAGTCAATACCCAAATTGCCTAAGCACTCCCCCACGCCGCTGTGGAGAGCGGGGGCAAAGGGGCCAAGCTCCAGCATATCCCCTAAAATGGCCGCCTTGAAGCTGCCCTGACTGTCCGCCAGCACACTGATTGCCGCCCGCATGGACTGGGGATTGGCGTTGTAGGTATCATCCAGGATGGTGATCCCCTCCCCCCGCCGCAGCACGTTCATGCGCATCCTGGTGGGGACAAACTGGCCCAGGCCCAGCTCGATCTCGTCGGCGGTCAGTCCAAACCGCTCCCCCACCGCCGCAGCGATCAGGGCGGGATAGATCATGTGGTCCCCCAGTGCAGGGATCTTTACCTCCTGGTCCATGTTGGGAGTCGTGAGGCGGCAGTGGATGTGGCTCAGGCCGTCGCCGCCGGTGGGCTGGGCCCGGTAGTCGCACCCCTCCGTCTGGCCGCAGAATACCGCCGGAACGGGGGTATGTCCCCGCAGAGCGGTGAGCAGGCTGTCGTCCCCGTTGAGGACCAGCAGGCCACCCTGTTTGATGTGGGGGATCAGCTCGCACTTGGCCTTGAAAATGTTCTCCCGGCTGCCCAGCCGCTCAATGTGGGCGTCCCCAATATTGGTAATGATCCCCACGTCGGGCTTTACAATGTCCGCCAGGTAGTCAATCTGTCCAGGACCATCCATCCCCATCTCGATAACCGCCGCCTGGTCCTCCCCGCTCAGATGCAGCAGGGTCAAGGGCAGACCTACAGCGTTGTTGAAATTGCCCTCCGTCTTGAGCACCTTATATTTGACCCCCAGTACGGCGGCCAGCATATCCTTGGCGGTGGTTTTTCCCACGCTGCCTGTGACAGCGATAAAGGGGATGTTAAACCGTCCCTTGTACCACGCGGCCAGGTCCCGGAGGGCTTTCAGGGTGTCATCCACCTTCACATAAAACTTGCCCGGCAGATAGCGGTCCCGTTCCTGGCTGGTGAGACAGCCCGCCGCGCCGCTCTCCAGCGCTGCATTCAGATAGGCGTGACCGTCAAAGCGCTCTCCTGCCAGGGGAATAAACAGAGAGCCGGGGCAGATTGACCGGCTGTCTGTGTCAACCCGGCTGATGGGGGTGCTTCGGTCGTCAAATTCCCCCAGCAGCGTGCCCTGTACCGCCTCCAGCAGTTGGCCCAATGTGATGGTCTCCACGGCTTACACTCCCTCCTTTCGTGCTTTCAGGGACAGATGAATAATCTGCTCACACAGCTGTCCATAGCCGATGCCCACTGCCGCCGCCTCCTGGGGGACCAGGCTGGTGGGAGTCATGCCGGGCAGAGTGTTGATTTCCAGAAAGTAGGGGGTCCCGTCCTGGGTCACAATGAAGTCGGCCCGGGCGTAGACAGACAGGCCGATGGTGCGGAAGACGGTAAGGGCCGCCTCCCCCAGGGCCTGCTCCCAGCTGGCAGGAATGGGGGCGGGACACACCTCCCGTGCCGCCCCGGGCTGGTACTTGTTGGCGTAGTCGTAAAAGCCCTCGTTAGGGATGATTTCAATCGAGGGCAGAGCCCTGTCCCCCAGCACCGCCACCTGGATCTCCCTGCCCTGGATGTACTGCTCCACCACCGTGCGTCCCCCCAGCTTCCTGCTCTCCTCCAGGGCCTGCTTCAGCTCTTTCCGGCTTCGGGCGATGTAAACCCCGATGGAGGAGCCGCTGTTGATAGGCTTCACCACCGCGGGCAGCTTGGTGCGCTGAATCAGCCCGTCCATATTCTCCTCTGTGATGGTCACCGCCTCCCACCGGGGGGTCGTGACCAAATCGGATACCAGCCGCTTGGTCAAGTCCTTATCCATGGCAATGGCCGACGCCAGACAGCCGGAGCCGGTATAGGGCACCTCCAGCAGGTCCAGCGCCGCCTGGATGCGGCCATCCTCCCCGCAGGCGCCGTGAAGGGCCAGATAGACCACGTCTGCCCTGGCACACATTTCCAGCACGCCGGGGCCAATGGCGCCGGGACCTGGCCGGCTGGCGCGCAGCTTTTCCAGGTCAGGCGTCTCCCGGGCAACCCGCTTGAAGGCATCCGGGATCGGAGCCACATACAAATTTTCTCCATTTAATGCTCCGTCCAGCCCCAGAAAAAGGTCCATCAGCGCCGCCTGGTGCCCCAGCTCCCGCAGGGCTTCACACACCATAGAGCCCGACGACAGAGATACATTGCGCTCCGGGCTCAGTCCGCCCGCTAGAACTAAAACTCTCATATCATTACCTCTCAACCATTTTTCACCCCGACCCGGCGGGAATTCAAAGATAGCCATTCTGAGGCTATTTTATCAGTAATAAGGTATTCTAACACAACTATAAATAATTCGCAATCATCCGCAGAAAATTTTTCCTCTCTCCCGGGGACAAGAGGAATTGACATCGCCCTAAATTTCCTGTATGATAGTCGGGCAGTAAGCTGGACAGTCGCGCAGGCGGGGCGAAAGGCCTGTCTGTGAGGAAAGTCCGGGCTCCATAGGGCAAGGATAACGGGTAACACCCGCCGGGGGCGACCCTAGGACAAGTGCAACAGAGATATACCGCCTCTCCCGTCTACAGATGGGTGTGGGCAGCGGGACTGCCGCCTTTTGCGGACGTCAACGCGCCTGCGTTGAGGTAAGGGTGGAAAGGCGAGGTAAGAGCTCACCCGATGGCGTGGAAGCGCCCATCGCTGTAAACTCTATCTGGAGCAACGCCGTGGAGGGACACGAAGGCCGGCCCGGCCGTCCCGGGGAGGCGGCTTGAGCGCGTCAGTAATGGCGCGTCGAGATAGATGGCTGTCTTAAAAGACAGAACCCGGCTTACAGGCTTACTGCAGCACTAAAAAACGGCCCCTGTTCCTGGGAACGGGGGTTATGTTATGGAGGGCACGCTATGATGTACACGGCACAGTACTCCTCCCCGGTGGGACAGCTGACCCTGGCTAGCGATGGGAAGGGGCTCACCGGCCTGTGGCTGGAGGGTCAGAAGTATTTTGGCGATACCCTCCCCGAAGACGCTGCCCCGGGAGATGTGCTGGTATTGCGGCAGGCCCGGCAGTGGCTGGAGCGCTACTTTGCTGGGGACCGGCCCGACCTCCGGGAGTTCCCCCTCCGCCCCGCGGGCAGCCCCTTCCGGCAGGCGGTGTGGGAGATTTTGAAACAGATCCCCTACGGCCAGGTGACCACCTATGGCGCCATTGCCAGAGAGGCCGCCACCAAGCTGGGCCGGGACTCCATGTCCAGCCAGGCCGTGGGCGGAGCGGTGGGTCACAATCCCCTCTCCATCCTCATCCCCTGCCACCGGGTCGTGGGGACCGGCGGCAGTCTCACTGGCTACGCCGGGGGAATCGACAAAAAAATCTTCCTCCTCTCCCACGAGGGAGTGGATGTGGGCCGATTTTCTCTGCCCAAACACAGACAAAAAGCGAGGCGGTAACGCCTCGCTCTTTTTGTATAAAGAAAACCACTCGCTAGGCGAGTGGTTCAAAAAAAGCCTTATGGCGATGATGTAGACAAGAAAACT
>NZ_QWKI01000132.1 GCF_009911645.1 Pseudoflavonifractor sp. 60 | reverse complement strand
GGGACGCGCTTGCTAGTAACATAGGGCTTTGCCCGCATATGAAATACCCCCGGCTTCGCCGGGGGATATTTATTTATGGCTTGCACCGGCCGCAGGGCTCATAGCCCTCCAGCACCGCCTGGAACCGGGCCAGAAAGACGACCTGGTTGTCCTCCTGGATATTCTTGGCGGAGGCGCAGTCGGGTAGATGGAACTTCTTTGTTCCGGCGTTGCCGACGTACATCTGAAGCTGGGGATTTCCGGTGGGATTGGTGGCGGTGTCTGCCTCCTTTTCGGTGCGGAAGGTGACGGTCTTCCCGTCGCTCTCCGCAATGACGTGGCCCTGCATATCAGTGCGGTAGACCTCTGTCCCTGCGTCCCGGAAGCGGCTGAGTACCTCCTCGGAGGGGTGGCCGTAGCTGTTGCCCTCCCCCACCGAGATCACAGTGTACTTGGGACTGACCTCCCGAAGAAACTGGTAGCTGGTAGAGGTGTCGCTGCCATGGTGGCCCGCCTTGAGGACGTCGGCCTTTAAATCGGCCCCGGTCTCGATCAGGTCCTTCTCCGCCCCCTTCTCCATGTCCCCGGCGAAGAGAAAGGAGACGTCGCCATAGTCGATCCGCAGGACAATGGAGGTGTCGTTGGTATCGTCGTACTCCTTCACCGGTCCCAAAATCTCCACCTCAGCGGAGCCCAGACTAAACTTGTCCCCCGACTCCGGCACCGTCAGAGATTTTCCCTGCTCTCCTAAGTACTTTACCATGTTTTGAAATACCTTACTGCTGTACTCGGTGACTGGGCACAGAGCCGTGTCTACCGAGGCGTAGTTCAGTGCGCCGGACAGACCGCCGATGTGGTCCTCGTGGGCATGAGTGGCCACCATATAGTCCAGGTGTTTGGCCCCGTGGCGCTCCAGATAGGCGTACACCAGGTCGGAGTCCTCCGCGTTTCCGCCGTCAATCAGCATATAGTGGCCGTCGCAGACGACAAGGGCGGAGTCCGCCTGACCCACATCAATAAAGTGGACTTCAAAGCTGCTGCCCTCCGGGGGCAGTTCTCCTGTCTGGCCGCAGGCGGCGAGGGAAACCAGCAGAAGCAGGGCCAGCAGGAAACCCGTCAGTTTTCGTTTCATCTTACTCCTCCAATTCCTCCGGCAGAGGCCGGCGGCGGTGTTCTACAGGATCCCAGGCGGGAAGGGGCAGGCGCTGCATGGCTCCAAAGGCCCGCGCCTTCAAGCCGGGATACCGGCCCTGGAGCTCATAAATCAGCTCCTTGATCTCCTGCCGCTTGGTGTTCCCGTCGGCGGGACAGCGGTTCTCTACCATGGGCAGCTCCAGCCGCCGGGCCGTGTGGCGGATCAGGGTCTCCCCACAGTACAGCAGAGGGCGTATCTGGGTTATGCCGGTCCGGTCCAGATAGGTGACTGGCTGGAAACAGGACAGCCGGCCCTCGAAGATCAGGGACATGAAAAGGGTTTCAATAGCGTCATCATAGTGGTGGCCCAGGGCAATTTTAGAAATTCCACGCTCCTGGAGGGCAGCGTGGAGAGCCCCCCGGCGCATCTTGGCACACATGGAGCAGGGATTTTTCTCCCGGCGCAGGTCGAAGATGATGTGCTGAATCTCGCTGTTTAATATGGTATAGGGCACATTCAGCTCCTGGCACAGGGCGGCAATGGGGGAAAAATCCAGCGGCTCAATGCCATCGGCGTGCCCCATATCCAAGGTAAGAGCTTCCACGGTGAAGGGGACGGGATAAAACTCCCGCAGCTTTGCCAGAGCAGCCAGCAGGGTCACTGAGTCCTTGCCCCCGGACACCCCAACCCCGATCCGGTCGCCCGCCTGGATCATATTGTAGTCCTCCACGCACCGGCGGGTCAGGGAGAGTATTTTGTTCATGGCACAGCCCCCTTTTCCCCAGCATTCTACCATAAATACCCGAATCTCCGCAAGTGAAAAACAAAAATCCAACGCGAGATATCAAGAGCATACAAGAGAAAACAAGAGAAAATAATAGATTATCGGTTTTTTCTAAAAAAATCTCAAAAAATTTATTGACACCAGATTGTCCCCGTACTATAATACAAAACGCTCCATTTGTTCACCGTTCGGGGCAAAATGCTTCCAAAGAGGCATTTTTTATATAAATGGAAAGAAATTGGAGGTTTCACCTATGTCCACGTTCATGGCCAAAATGGGCAGCACCCAGCGGAAGTGGTACGTCATCGACGCCGCCGGCAAGCCCATGGGCAAGACCGCCGTCATCGCCGCCGACCTGCTGCGGGGTAAGCGCAAGCCCGAGTTCACCCCCAACGCCGACTGCGGCGACTGCGTCATCATCATCAACGCCGAGAAGGCGGTGCTTACCGGCAAGAAGCTGGATCAGAAGTACTACCGCACCCACTCCGGCTGGGTGGGCGGCCTGAAGGAGACCAAATATCGCACCCTCATGCAGACCAAGCCCGAGCTGGCTATGCAACTGGCCGTCAAGGGCATGATGCCCAAAAACAGCCTGTCCCGCAACGCTCTGACCCGCCTGCATATCTGCCGCGGCGCTGAGCACAACCACGCCGCCCAGAAGCCCGAGCTCTGGGACGCTGAGTAAGGAGGATTTAGAGTATGTATAAGAGCAAGAAGCCTTATTTTTATGGCACTGGCCGCCGGAAGTCCTCCGTGGCCCGCGTCCACCTGTTTGAGAACGGCACCGGCGCCATCACCATCAACGGCCGCGACATCGACGATTACTTCGGCCTGGAGACCCTGAAGCTCATCGTCCGCCAGCCCCTGGTCACCACCAATCAGGTGGGCAAGGTGGACGTGGTTGCCACTGTCACCGGCGGGGGTGTCACCGGCCAGGCCGGCGCGATCCGCCACGGCATCGCCCGCGCCCTGCTGCTGGTCAGCGAGGAGAACCGCCCCGCCCTCAAGGCTGCCGGCTTCCTCACCCGCGATCCCCGTATGAAGGAGCGCAAGAAGTACGGCCTCAAGGCCGCCCGCCGTGCGCCTCAGTTCAGCAAGCGCTGATTTCTCGTGAACGCCCTGGAACTGCAAGGGATAATCCCCATAGAGGCACAACGTGAACCGGGGCTTGGGACAGACTCAAAAATAACAGCGCCAGGAGGAATCAATCCTCTTGGCGCTGTTACTTTTGTTCTGTCTGTAAATTGTGATGTGATCTTATCCAATAAGTTTTTTCCACTAACGGCAGAACTCCGATTTGCGGAACAAAGACCGCAGCAACACGATCCAGCCCCAGGAGACAGACAGCGCAGGCAGACAGGACAGCACAACCGCTTTGACAGGATGAATATCGCTAAAGCAGATGGGACCGAAGAACATGATGAACAGGACCACCATCATCACCAGCAGGGTTATCTTCTCCCGCGGGTTGTTGGGGGGTGTGAGAAAAATTTTTTTCAGGTCAATCTCCACTCTGGCAGCTTCTTTTTTCATATTAGCTCAGCGCTCCTGTCACTCGCTCCGCCACCCGGATCAGTTCACCCGAGTGGATAAAGTCCTTCAGGTACTCGATGCAGGGATGGAGCAGCATATCCTTCTCCATCACCGGCACGGTTTTACCAATCTCAGCCAGCACCGCTGCCGTCGCTGGAGCCCGGCTCACGTCCGGGTCCACGAACTGCTGTACCTCAAAGACGCCCAGCAGCTCGATGGCCAGCATATACTCCAGCTTTTCCGCCATAGGCCCCGCCTTTTTGCAGGCGTTGTAGCCCATGGCTACATAGTCCTCCTGGTTGCCGCAGGTAGGGGTGTTGTCGATGGTGGAGGGGGTAGCCAGCATCCGCATCTCGTTGAGCAGGCCGGCCTGGACATACTGGGGAATCATCAGCCCGGAGTTCAGCCCCGGATTCTTAATGCAAAAGTAGGGGTAGCCGGACAAAGAGCCGTCCACAATGCGGTTGTTGCGCCGCTCGGACATCTTTGCCAGCCCCACAGCGGCGATACAGGCGCTGTCCATCTCCATACCTACATAGGCCGAGTCGGCGTTGCAGGCGGAGATCACGTCCTCATTGCCCTTCTCCGGCCAGATAATGGGGTTGTCACAGCAGGAGTTCATTTCAATCTCAATGGTCTTTTTGGCATCCTCCAGGGTTTTCCGGGCCGCGCCGTGGAGCTGAGGGATGCACCGCAGAGACAGGGCGTCCTGCACCCGGCTCCCCTTGTATTTTTCCATGATGCCTGAGCCTTTCAGAACCCGCCGCACATTCTCCGAGGCGTTGAGCTGGTCAGGATGGGGTCTGACGGCCATCACCCGGGGATCAAATGCGTTGATAACTCCCTTCATGGCCTCCAGGGACATGGCCCCCACAATGTCGGCGGACTTGGCGGCGTTGAGCATATCATACAGGGCCAGTGCCGCCATGGCGGTGGCGCTGGTGGTACCGGAGACCAGGGCCAGCCCCTCCTTGGAGCTGAGTTCCATGGGTTTCATGCCCGCCCGCTTCAGGACCTCCGCCCCCTCCAGCAGTTCACCCTGCCAGTAAGCTTTCCCCCGGCCCAGCAGGACCAGGGCCATGTGGGCCTCGGGAGAGAGATAGCCCACACTGCCGTCGCCGGGGGCGTATGGTGTCAGCCTGGCGTTGAGGAAATCCCGGTAGCGCTCCAGCACACACATCCGCACGCCGCTGTAGCCCTGGCCAATGTTTTGCAGCACCATGAGCATGATGCCCCGCACCCGCTCAACGCTCAGGGACTCACCCACCGATACGGAGTGGGACAGGATGATATTTTCCTGGAGCTGAGCGGTCTCATCCTTGTCAATCGCCTTGGTACACAGCGCACCGAAGCCGGTGGTGACACCATACATCACCCGCTCTTCCTCCACCCACTGCTCCACCAGAGCCCGGGAGCGCTCCACACGCTCTATGTACTCCGGAGAAAACTCTACCTTCCGCCCGAATCGGGCCACGGAGACAAAGTCGTCCAGGGTTATGGGTTCGCCTAACACCAGTGTTTTCATTTCTTCCATATCGAAACACCTCGCTATTTTGTTTATCATAGGGCCCGCCAGGGCGAGCCCCATGAAAGTCAGCCTTCGATTTGGTCCATGCTGTCTACAATATCCTTCTTCGTCTCGGGGTCGAAGAAAAATACCTTAAAGGCTGCGGCCACCTGGAAAATGAACACAATCAGCACCACAAAGCCGCCGCAGGCCGCCAGATACTTCACGCCGTCCACGCCCTGGGCGCCGCCGCCGAACGCCACCATGATGCAGGCGATCACGCCGATGGACACGCCCCAGACGATCTTCTGCCAGATAGCCGGTTCCTCGTCGTGGCGGGCGCCCTTGGTACACAGGGCTGCAATGGTGGTGGACATGGTGTCCGCTGTGGTGGAGAAAGCGGCAATCAGGGCCAGAATGATAACTGGAATGATAATCATGCCCAGTGGCACATTTTTCAGGAACTCCCACAGACCGGTAGCGGCTCCGCCGTCCTGAATGGCGGAAATGATGTCGGCTTTGCCGCTCTTCTGCCACTCCAGGGCGGTGGAGCCCCACACGGAGAACCACACAAAACCGAAAGAGGCAGGCAGGATCCAGTTGACGATGAGGAACTGGCGCACGGTGCGGCCATAGGCGATGATGGCGAAGAAGATGCCCATCAGGGGAGCGTAAGCAATCCAGAGGGCCCAGTCATACATGGTCCACCAGGTGACCAGGGCGGAGCCGCCTACGGTGTAGGGGTCAAAGCCCCACATCCAGAACCGGTCCAGCCAGTAGCCCAGGCCCACGTTGGCCATATTCAGGATGTACACAGTGGGGCCGATGATGAACAGCAGAACCAGCAGCACATAGAAAATCTTGGAGGTCAGGCCGGCCAGCCACTTAATGCCCTTGTCGATGCCGGTGACTGAGGCAATGGTAAAGGTGATTGTGATGATTGCGGTGAGGGCAAACCAGACAATGGGGCCCTGGGCCACGCCGTAGGCGGAGTAGAGGCCGGAGCCGATGAGGGCCAGTCCGGCGCCCAGAGAGGAGGCCAGACCCAGCGCGATAGCCAGTACAGACAGAACGTCCACCAGCACCACCCAGATACCCTTTGTGAACCGCTCGCCAAAGATGGGGGTGAGGGAAGCGGCTACCGACAGATCTTTCTTGCGGTTGAAGTACATGTAGGCGATGAGCACCCCGGACAGGGCGTACATGGCGTAGGGAATGAAGGTCCAGTTGTAGAAGCAGCGGCCCATGGAGAACAGCTCCGCCTCCTGGGTCAGGGGGGCGATGCCGTAGCCGTCCAGCTCGCCGTAGATATTGCCATAGTAGATGAGTACCTCGTTGACGCCGTAAGTAATCAGTCCGGTGGCGATGCCGCCGGTAAGGGTCATGGCGAACCAGGAGCCAAAGGAGTGCTTCGCTTTTGCCTCCGGGCCACCGAAGCGGATTTTACCCACCTTGGTGAACATGAGCAGGCAGGCCAGCAGCAGGGTTACCATCGCAACAATCTGATACAGCCAGCCAAAGTTGCTCAGGGACCATCCGAAGATCGCGTAGGTGACGTTGGTCAGCCAGGCGTTGTTGACGATACCCAGTAAGGCAGCGCCGCCGATGACCACAAAGCAGGGGATGAATACATTCCATCGAATCGGTTTATTTTCATGCTTCATGTGTTTCTCCGTATGCGGCGATCAGGGCCGCATACTCTCCTTTCTTTTAGCTTGCTTTATTTAAAAGCAAATTTCAAGCCAACCGGGCAAAAAGAGATTAAAATCCCGGAACTTCATTAGACTTGCACAATTTCTTCTGTGTCGTTTTATCTATATCAACCAATATATTTGTTCAGCATTCTTCTGTTCTGGACAGGATGCCATAGAATAGCTGCAAAAAATCATTGTATCATGCAAAAAATTTATGCATTCCTGTTGACAATATGCAGGATTTTCGGTAAACTGTCAGCACATAAAGGGGAGGATCGTCATGCTCTACGACATCTTATTTACACTGGACCAGTCGGGACGGCTTGTCTCGGTGGCTTGGGGCAGCAAGGAGGCAGAGGACCTGTACCGTGACCTCTTTGAGAGCTGGGCCGCCAACCGCCGTCCGGCGGACGCCGCCTTTGCCCTGCCTTCGGGGAAGGACAGCGGACAGCTTCTCTGGGACGAGAGTGCGTTTCACTTTCAATTTCTTCCAGCCCCGGAAGATGGACGCTGGCTGCTGCTGAAACAGAAGGACCCCCGGCCCTATCTTCTGGCACGGGCGCTGGACCAGATCTCCGACGGGGTACAGATCTATGATAAAAACGCCTGCGCTGTCTATTTTAACAAGGCCAGCCGGGGAATCTCCCATATCCCAAGCGGGGTGAGTGTGGAGGGACGGCACCTGCTGGATATGTATAACCTGGATGAGAGCATCAGTACCACCATGACCGCCCTCCAGACCCAGGCCCCAGTCATTGACCGGGTGGACAGCTTTCGGACCAGTGAGTTCAGTACAGTCCCCATTGCCTCGGCCAATACCTCCTACCCCATCTTTCGGGAAGGGGAACTGCTGGGGGCGGTGGTCTTTGAACAGACGGCGGAGATTGTGGAAAAAAATCTTAAAAAAATGGAGGCAACCCGCCGGGCCCTCAGTTCCTTTCAAAATAAGCCTCCCAAAGTCAGTTTTTCTGGCTACACCTTTGACAATGTGATTGGCAGCAGCCCCAAGCTCCGGGAGGCGGTGGAGCTGGCCCGCCGGGTGGCTCCTCAGGACAGCCCCATCCTTCTGGTTGGGGAGACAGGGACGGGGAAGGAGATTTTCGCCCAGAGCATCCACCGGGCCAGCCGCCGCCGAGGCGGGAAATTTCTGGCAATTAACTGCGCCGCTGTCCCGGAGACTTTGATTGAGAGTCTGCTCTTCGGCACCAAAAAAGGCAGCTTTACCGGCAGTGAGGACAAGGCCGGTTATTTTGAGGAGGCCTCTGGCGGCACCCTGTTTCTGGACGAGCTGAACTCTATGAGTCTGGCCATGCAGTCCAAAATTTTGCGGGTCCTCCAGGAAAAGACCTTCCGCCGGGTGGGAGGCCATCAGGAGCTGAAGCTGGATGTGCGCATCATTTCCTCCTGTAATGAGGACCCCTTCAAGAACATCTCGGAGAACACTTTCCGCCGGGACTTGTTCTACCGGCTGTCCACTGTTATGATCGAGCTCCCTCCCCTCCGGGAGCACCTGGAGGATCTGGAGGAGCTGATCCGCTACCACCTGGAGGCCACTGCCTATCAGTTTGTCCGCTCCGTAACCCAAATTGAGCCGGAGGTTTACGCTCTGCTGCGGGCTTACCACTGGCCGGGTAATGTACGCGAGCTGTTCCACGTGCTGGATTACGCTCAGAATGTCACCGACTCCGAGGTGATGGAGGCGCGGCATCTGCCCCCCTATCTGCTGAAACGCAGGGCTTCCACACCCAATACCCAGACCATCGACTTCTCTCGGAAGGACCTTCAAAGCCTGATGGATGACTACGAGCGAGAGATCATTGCCCAAGCCCTGGAGCACTGCGGTTATAACATCTCACAGACCGCAAAGACTCTGGGCATTCTCCGCCAGAGCCTGCAATACCGCATCAGAAAATATGGATTGATCTTTTAAAGCCGGGGACCCGGCCGGGAAGGAGCTTCGCCATACCTCCTGCACCTTTTTGAAGTCCAGGAAGGCTCCCTTCTCAATGACCCGCCAGGTTGGGTGTCCTGGCCGTTCCAGTCGCTGTCTGACTGCTCAGGCAGTAGTCCAGAGGACCGTCACAGCACTTGATTGGTCTCTTTGTACATTTCTTCGGCCTGCTTCTCCTTAAAAAGAAGCTTAACTCCATCGATTTTTTAGCGTCTCTCAGTTTCGCAAACGCTAATCTTTCCTCTTACTTCCAAGCAGCCGCCCATTGGGCGGCTTTTTCTGAAAAAGGGGGTTGACTCTGACACTGCGTCAAGGGTTATCCTGGTGTCCAGGGCCGGTCCCCTTCCCAACTGTAAACAATTTTTGAATCCCCGAAAAAACACTTGACAATGTTTTCCGCTCTGCTATAATAATCAACACGTTAATCATTAACGGGTTAATAATCTACCGAAAGGAGGTTTTCTCGTGAAAGATGTGTTTCACGAGATGGATTTACTTTCCCGTCAGCTGAACCAGGCTCACCGCGCTGCGGTACAGTGGGAGCTGAACGCCGCCGGCCTGCGGGAGGTGGGACACCCCATGCTGCTCACCATTCTGGAGTCTGGAGAGGGCAGCCAGGATCAGCAGTGCCGCGCCCAACGAGACTTGGCCGAGCTGCTCCACATCTCCCCCGCTGCGGTAGCCAACTCTCTGAAATCCTTGGAGAAGAGCGGCTACATCCGCCGGGAACCGGGACAGTGGGACGCCAGGCGCAATCGCGTCATCCTCACAGGCAAGGGGGTCCAGGCGGTGGAGGGCTGTCGGAACGCTTTCCAGCGGGTCTCTGAGCAGATGATGTCCGGTTTTTCTCCGGAGGAGCTGGAGCAGCTGGCCCAATTTCAGCGACGGATGCTGAACAACCTTCTCAATTCCCAACCAAAGGAGTGATTTTCCCTTGCTTTCCCTATTTTTGACCCATCTGGAGGGCTATAAAAAGGACGCAATCAAGTCGCCCGTTCTGATCGTGCTGGAGGTTATCTGTGAGCTGCTCCTCCCCCTGGTTATGGCGGAGATTGTAGACGTGGCCATTCCCTCAAAGGACACAGGCTACATCTTCAAGCTGGGGGCGGTGATGCTGGCCCTGTCAGCCCTGTCCATGACCTGCGGCGTGCTGGCCGCCAAATACGCCGCATTTGCCAGTCAGGGCTTCGGAGCCAATCTGCGGCAGTGCCTGTTTGACAAGATACAGGAGTTCTCCTTCGCAGATATTGATCGCTTCTCCTCCGCCTCCCTCATCACCCGAATGACCAATGACGTCAACGCCATGACCATGATGCTGGCTATGGGCCTGCGGATGCTGATTCGAGCCCCGATGATGCTCATTGTCGCACTCATCATCAGCCTGAAGCTCAACGCACGGCTGGCAGTGATTATGCTGGTGATTATCCCGCTGATGGTTCTGGCGATTTCCGTCCTTATGAAGGTCTGCTCCAAGCTCTTTGAGGTGATGCAGAAGAAGATTGACGGGCTAAACAACGTACTCCAGGAGAATCTGGTGGCCATCCGGGTTGTAAAGGCCTTCGTCCGGGAGGAGCACGAGCGGCAGAAGTTCAACCACTCCAGCGACGAGCTGATGAACGCCGGCCTGACCGTGGGAATGCGGGTCATCGCCATGATGCCCATTATGATGCTCTGTATGAACGGGGCCACCTTGGCGGTGCTCTACTTCGGAGGGCGTATGGTCATGGGCCTCACCTTCGACCTTGGCGACCTGAACGCTTTCCTGTCCTATATCATGCAGGTGCTGATGAGTGTGATGATGGTCGCTATGACACTGCTCCAGCTCTCCCGCGCCCAGGCCTGCGCCCGGCGCATTAATGAGGTACTCAACGCCGTTCCCTCTGTCCAGGATCGGGAGGAGACCTCCTCCCTCCCCGCCCCCCAGGGCCGTGTGGAATTTCAGGATGTCTCCTTTAAATACGCCACCGGCGGCACCGGGGACGATGTACTCTCTCACATCAACTTCTCTGTGAAGCCGGGACAGTTTGTGGCTATTGTGGGGGGCACCGGCACAGGAAAGTCCTCCCTAGTCAACCTGATTCCCCGGTTCTACGACGTCACCGGCGGAGCTGTTCTGGTGGACGGCGTGGATGTACGGGACTACCCCCTGGAGGAGCTGCGGGGCCGTATTGGCATGGTGCTCCAAACCAACGTTTTGTTTACCGGTACTATCCGGGAAAACCTGATGTGGGGCCGCCCTGACGCCACGGAGGAGGAAATGATCCAGGCGGCCAAGGACGCTCAGGCTTACGACTTCATCATGGGCCTGCCCCAGAGCTTTGATACCCAGCTGACTCAGGGGGGCACCAACGTCTCCGGCGGGCAGAAGCAGCGGCTTTGCATTGCCCGGGCCATGCTGCGCAAGCCAGCCATCCTCATTCTGGATGACTCCACCTCCGCAGTGGACTCGGCCACAGAGGCGGCAATCCGGGAGTCCTTCCACAAAAACCTCAAGGACACCACCGTCATTATCATAGCCCAGCGCATTTCCTCGGTGCAGTACGCCGACGAGATCCTTATACTGGACGACGACCACATCGCTGGCAGAGGAACCCACGACGATCTGCTGGCTCACAACAAAATTTACCAGGAAATTTATCAATCTCAGCAAGAGGGGGTGGGTGAATAATGCCAGGACCCAATCAAGCCTTCAAGGCCGGAGCGGTCAAACCCAAGAACATAAAAAAGACTGTGGTGCGGCTGGTGGGCTACCTCACCCGCAGCAAGCTGCCCCTGCTGCTTGTGTTGCTGTGTCTGCTGGTGTCGGTGGCCACCAACCTGGGCGGGTCGTATATGGTGCGGGATATTACCAATCTGATTACCGCCCCAAACAAGACCTTTGAGGAAAAGCTCACCGGTCTGGTGGCCCTCATCGCCCTGCTGACGGGAATCTATCTCTGCGGCGCGGCAGCCACCTATGTCCAATCTGCTATTATGGTCCAGCTGGCAGAGCGGGGGGTCAACAAGCTGCGCAAGGACCTGTTCGACAGCCTTCAGAGGCTGCCCCTCTCCTACTTCGACCAGCACCCCCACGGCGAGCTGATGAGCCGCTTCACCAATGACGCGGACAACGTGCAGATGGCGCTCCAGCAGAGCGTAGTCTCCCTGCTGTCCAGCTGCCTGATGTTCACAGGGCTGGTGGCACTGATGCTGGTCATCAACTGGCAGCTGTTTCTGGTCACTCTGGTAATTCTGGCGCTCACCATGACCCTCTTTCAAAAGCTGGGGGGCCGCAGCCGCCGGTTCTATCAGAAACAGCAGAAGGCTCTGGGCGCGGTCAACGGAGAAATTCAGGAGGTCATTGAAGGATTAAAAGTGGTAAAGGCCTTTACCCACGAGGAGGAGGCCAAGGAGAAGTTCCGGAATCTGAACAACACCTATCGGGACGCCGCTCAGAAGGCCAACTTCTACTCTACCATGATTATGCCTATGGCGGGCAACCTGATGAACATCAGCTACGCCCTCACTGCCGCCTTTGGCGGACTGCTGTCCGTCCTCCAGGGCTTCGACCTGGGCGGACTGGTGGTCTACCTCAACTACTCCAAACAGGTGGGCCAGCCTCTGAATCAGATTTCTCAGCAGATGACAACCCTGCTGTCCGCTATGGCGGGAGCGGAGCGTATCTTTGAGGTGATGGACACTGCCGCTGAGGTGGATCAGGGCTCTATAACCCTGGTCCCTGCGGAGAAGGACGCCAACGGGACCCTCTCCCCCTTCACCGGCGCCGGACGGCCCCGCACCTGGGCCTGGAAGGTTCCCCGGGGCAACGGTATGGCTCTGATCCCTGTGCTGGTGGGGGCGGACGACACTCTTACCGAGCTGGGCCAGGCAGAGCAGAAAAACGGCAGTCTGATACTCCTCCCCCCTAATGTTGACTCCTCCGAGGGCATCTGGGTCCTGGTAAATGGAGACGGCTCCCTCACCCAAGTCCAGGATATGTTAACCCTGGCGGGCCACGGCTGGGCCTGGAAATACCCTGGAGCCGACGGGAGCAATTCCCTTCACCTGATCCGGGGCACGGTACGCAATGTCCCCGGCGAGGATTTCTGCCTCACAGAGCTGAAGGGAGCAGTACGGTTCAGTCACGTGGATTTCTCCTATGTTCCCGGCAAGCGAATCCTAAAGGATGTCTCTGTCTATGCCGACCCGGGGCAGAAAATCGCCTTTGTAGGCTCCACCGGGGCGGGCAAAACCACCATTACCAACCTCATTAACCGCTTCTATGAGATTGAAGGCGGCATGATTACCTACGACGGTATCAATGTTACCGCCATCCGCAAGGACGACCTGCGCCGGTCCCTGGGAGCTGTTCTCCAGGATACCCACCTGTTCACCGGCACCATTATGGACAACATCCGCTATGGCCGTCTGGACGCTACGGACGAGGAGTGTATTACTGCCGCTAAAAGCGCCAATGCCCACTCCTTCATCCGCCGCCTGCCAGAGGGATATCAGACCATGGTCACCGGCGACGGGGCCAACCTGTCCCAGGGCCAGCGGCAGCTGTTGGCCATCGCAAGGGCCGCCGTGGCTGACCCGCCGGTGATGATCCTGGACGAGGCTACCTCCTCCATCGACACTCGCACCGAGGCTCTCATCCAGCAGGGCATGGACGCCCTTATGGAGGGGCGGACCGTCTTCGTCATTGCTCACCGCCTGTCCACCGTGCGCAACTCCAACTGCATTGTGGTCATTGAGCATGGCGAAATCGAGGAAAAAGGCAGCCACGAGGAGCTGTTGGAGCAGCGGGGCCGCTACTACCGCCTCTATACTGGACAGTTCCAGCTCTCTTAATAACAAATGCGCCCCGCCGTCAGGCGGGGCGCTGGCTGTTTAGCCTCCTTTTTCATTCTCTGACATACTGCAATAAACAGGAAATACTCACTTTATTTGTACAACAACCGCCCAGAGGACCATTTCAGGCCCCGTCCAAAAGTCCATCATAAGGCATTATTTCTTTTTCTTCCTCCTTGCACACATCCCAATGGAAAAGCCAGCCATCATCAGCACATGGGTCCCAGCCGCCGCCAGGGGCTGGAGATTGTTGAGCACATGAGCGGGCTGCGGACCGTCGAACAGGGGGTAGAACCAGGCCATTCGGGCCATCATCTGAGGATACAGGACAACCCACAGAATATCCGCCCCTCCCAGGTCGGCCCAGCAGCAGAGAATGCCAGGGAGAAATGTCCACAACAGCAGAAAGCTCCAGATTTCCCAACTGCCTCTGGGACGGAATTTGTCGGGCAGAGCGCGCCCTCCTATCCCCCACAGCACGGGCATCGCTAATCCCAATACGTAGACCAGCCACTCCCACTGGAAATCTCTGGAAAACAGACCGTTCACCACCACGGCACAGGCCAGGCAGGACAGGGTCTGCACCGCCGCCAGCCACAGAGAACTGATCCCAAATCGCTTCAGCAATCCCCAGCCCTGGAACGCCCGCTCCAATATTTTTTCTCTCATCTGCTTGTCCTCCTTTTGGGCACCGCTCGCCGGTACATCCAACCCAGCACATTCCCCGTCAGCGCGGGAACAGCCGCCATAAAACAGTGGAACAGACGGGCTGAGGATGTTACATACAGCATGGGCAAATAACACACCAAACAGGCCGCCGGATACAGCGGGCACACCCCCTGCCGCTTGCCCAGGGACAGTCCGGCGAAGAAGCCGCCCACAGGCAGAAGCATAAAGGGCAAAAGCATCCCAGACAGGACTGGGATATAAATAAAGCTGCCCTGATTAACCCTATCATCCATCCAGTACAGCAATAAGGGCAGACAGTCGCACAGCAGCAGAACAAAGGGCAGATAGGGCAAGGTCTCCCGCCACTTCAGGGGGGATGGCCCGGCGTCCAATCCCAGCAGTGTGCGCAGCTGTACCACCTCCATGTACCAGCCAATCCATCTCCCAAGCCAGACCAGAGCGTACAACAGAGCCAGCATCCCTTCCAGTACCAACAGCACCTTCCAGTCCTCCCAGGACCAGAGTTGAGCCGCCAGCAGAAGGAACAGGAAGGAGGTCACCGCAAAGTGGATCCCGGAGTGGAGCAGCAGGGACCTGCCATCGTCAGCAAAGGGCAGCGTGGCTATCCCCGCAGCTCCGCCCAGTGCAGCACACAGGCCATACACCGCAGGAGACATCTCCTGACTCCCCTCTGTATAGAAGAAAAACAGGGCTCCCGCCAACACACCTAAAACGCCTCCAGCCAGGACCCGGACCAGCCAGACCCTTTTATCTCTTCTCATTCTGACTCCTCCTCCCCAGATTCAGCGTCTCCTTGATTTTTTTTACGTATCGTCGGGACACGTAGGACTTTACTGCGCCATCCAGCGTCATACAGATGGTGCCCGACAGCGACAGGTCCACCGCCGTAACCCGGTCCAGGTTAATGATTTCGCTGTTGGAAATGCGGACAAATCCGGTCTGGTCCAGACGCTCCTCCAGCTCATACAGCCGCAGGTGGACCCCGTAGACCTCCTGTGCCGTCTGCGCGGACACCCCTTTGCCGTCGGTGTAGAATCGGAGGAACTCCCCTTGGGGCAGGAGCAGCTTCTCCTCCCCCCGATTCACTGGGATGGGGCCCATTGCCAAAGAACGCAGGCTCTCCGCCAGCCGAAGCAGTTCTTCGCTTTCCTCACCAGCTAAAATCACCACTTTTGGCTCCTGCCGGTGGGGTTCCAGCCGTATTTCTACCTCCATAGGCCCTCCTCCTCCCTGGTTCCAAGTATAACCGCTCTCTGGCGCTGTGTCCAGCCTTTTGGGATACTTGGTCATTTTTCCTGGATAGTCGGCAGTTTTGCCGTTGACAGATTGATTGATTTAGGCTAAAATACAATAGTAAACTATGTACCTCAAAACCATATGTGTCTCCATCAAAAGCCTGCCTCATCCCCCAAGCTCCCTGAATGCAGATGTATAGTAGCTACTTCACTTTTGTATACTCCATTTTCATAGATCTGTGTACCACAGCTGGAGCAATCAACCAAACATACCAATTCACCCGCTTTTTTCCCTTGATGTGGATTGCATGGGTTCAAGTTCACTCAGACAAATCAATAGGCCCCGATAGCTCAGTTGGATAGAGCGACTGCCTCCTAAGTGTGGAACAGAGCGCCCCACTCCGGGGGCACAGGTGTACGACTCCCAGTTCGATTTCATTTGTACAATTTCATATGCCCGCGTAGCTCAGTTGGATAGAGCGACCGCCTCCTAAGCGGTAGGCCAGAGGTTCGAATCCTCCCGCGGGTGCCAGTAGCAGCACAAAATCTTCGGAAAAACCGAAGATTTTGTGCTTTTTCTATAACATTTTGAAAGCCGAGGGAGGACGCTATGTTACCCACTTAAAAGGTGGGCGCTTTATCCATAATTTTTTGCTAATCACTGTTACTTCCCGATTCAAATTGAACTACATACCATTTCCCCCCTAAAACCTTGCTAATCAATTAGCAAGGTTTTTTGTTTTTCCACCGAAAAATGGGGTGGTTTGCTAATTGGGCAAGAAAACGGCTTCAATCTTTGCTAATGAAAAAATGGAGCGGTTTCCGGTTTGAATCCTTTTGCCCTGCCCAAAAGCCTACATAGCCGCCTGAAACCTGTTGACGGCTGTGAATTTTATAGTAGGAGGACAAGTTATGAAGTGGAAGAAAAACGAGACGCAGAACAGCGAGGCCCGCATTGAGAAGCTGGCCGACGAGGTTCGCAGCGCCGCATACAAGAGCGTGGAGGGCCTGTGGAGCGCCTTTCTGGAGGTGGGCGAACTGGACATGGTGCAGGCCACGGAGAAGGCCCTGCGGCTCCTGGTGCGCCACGGCGACTACACCGGGGCTATGAAGGTGCTGGAGGGCATCTACGCTTTGGTGGAGATCGCCCCGTCGGAGAGCTTCACCGACTGCCAGCAGTACCCCGCCCTCGCCCAGATGTTCATGGATGAGTTTCTGGCTGAGAGCGAGGACTTCATCTTTGACGCAGGTATGGAGGACGTGCTGGCGCTTCTCATGGACGAGAGCCAGTAACACCCCAAGTGGGCCGCTGGCCCACTTACATAGCCGCCTGTTTCGTCGCAGGCGGCTATGACTATATCCAAAGAAAGGAGGCAGAAACCCATGAACAAGTGCAAAGTGATCGCTGTCACCAATCAGAAAGGCGGTGTGGGCAAGACCACTACTGCGGTCAATTTGGGCGTGGGGCTGGCACAGCAAGGGAAAAAAGTGCTGCTGGTGGACACAGACCCCCAGGGGAGCCTTACGGTGAGCCTGGGTGTGAAGAACCCGGACGATCTGGACACGACTATTTCCGATCTGATGCAGACCGTCGTGGACAACGAGAACCTTTCGCCGCTGGACAGGGGCATCTTGAAGGACATTGAGGGCGTCGATCTTGTGCCCTCCAACATCGACCTGTCCCGCTTTGAGGTGAGCCTTGTGAACACCATGAGCCGGGAATTTGTGCTGCGGAGCTACCTGGGCGCGGTCAAGCGGAATTACGACTACGTTCTCATTGACTGTATGCCCTCGCTGGGTATGCTGACCATCAACGCTTTGGCAGCGGCGGACAGCGTTCTTATTCCCTGTCAGGCCAACTACCTGTCCACCAAGGGCTTGAAGCTGCTGATGGGATCAGTCGCCAAGGTGCGGCGGCAAATCAACCCGGAGCTGAAGATCGACGGTATCCTGCTGACGATGGTAGACAGCCGTACCAACAACGCGAAAAGCATTATCGCCGCCCTGCGGCAGACCGGGAGCAATCTCCGGGTGTTGAACACGGAGATACCTTTTTCTGTCCGGGCGGCGGAGTGCAGCGTGGAGGGCAAGAGCATCTTTGCCCACGACGGCAAGGGGAAAGTAGCGGCGGCATATACCGCGCTGGTAGAGGAGGTGAGCGCCCTTGAGCAAAGGAACCGCAATCGACCTGGGGCTGAACGAGGCTTATAACGACCTGTTCTCTACCCAGGCAGAACGGGACAACGCCCAGCGCAGCTATGTGACCGACCTGCCCACCAGCGAGATCAGTAACTTTCCTAACCACCCGTTCAAGGTGCGGATGGATGAGAGCATGACGGAGCTGGTGGAGAGCGTAAAGGAACGGGGCGTCCTCTCCCCTGTGCTGGTGCGCCCCATGCCGGACGGCAGCTATCAGATGGTGTCCGGCCACCGGCGCAAGCTGGCGTCGGAACTGGCAGAGCTGCCCACGGTGCCCTGTATCGTCCGGGAACTGACCGACGATGAAGCCATCATTATCATGGTGGACAGCAACCTCCAGCGGGAGCAGGTCTTACCGTCAGAAAAGGCGTTCGCTTATAAAATGAAGCTGGACGCCATGAAACGGCAGGGAGAGCGCACAGATTTAACTTGTGCCCCAACGGGGCACAAGTTAGAAAACCTTAAATCCCGTGACATTGTAGCGGCTGAATCAGGTGATAGTAAAAGCCAAATCCAACGCTATATCCGCCTGACAAACCTTGTGCCCGAACTGCTGGACATGGTGGACAATTCTGTTCTGAAAGAAAAGGGCCAGTTACAAATGGCTCTGCGTCCCGCCGTGGAGCTGTCCTATCTATCAAAGGACGAGCAGAACGCCTTGTTGGAGATCATGGAGGGTGAGGACTGCACCCCCTCCCATGCCCAAGCTATCAAAATCAGGGACTTTTCCGAAAAGGGCAAGCTGAATCCCGATGTGATCCTCTCCATCATGCAGGAGGAAAAGCCCAATCAGGTGGAGCAATTCAAAATGCCTAAGAACCGCATCGCCAAGTTTTTCCCTGCGGGGACGCCCGCACAGAAGATCGAGGACACTATCGTGAAGGCTTTGGAGATGTACCGCAAGCGGGAAAGGGCGATGGAGCGATGAAAGTTACACCTGGGGGGCAGTATGCCCTTTTGCGGCCCTGGCACCTCCCACGCCCTCCCCCTCTCACACTCTCCCCCTCCAAACCTGCTGTACCTGCTGAAAAGAAAGACCCTGCCCATCCTTTTTCAGCCGGTAAAACCCCTTGAACCGAACCCGTGGAGCGCCACGGGGATTTTTTGCGCCCAAAATCAACAAAATGGAGGTAATCTATCTATGAAGCGGAAAACCATCACCCACGCGGCTCGGCTGCTGTGCGTCCTGGCCCTGGCTATGAGCCTGACCACCGCCGCCTTTGCCGCCGACCCGCCTGAACCCGCCCAGCCGTCTCCCTGTTACCCCACCGCCGTCACCCGGAGCGAGGACGGCGGCGAGATCAGGAAGATGTACGATCTGGGGCCGGAGGACGACCCCGCTGGCATCCCCCGTTCCGACTTTGAGCAGGAGGGCTACCACTACACCCTCACCGACCTGCTGAAACAGGAACTCCCCGCCAACGAGAGCCGCCAGCACACGGAAACCGTGTCCGTGAACAGCAAGAGCAAGGACATGGGCGCGGTGCTGGCCCTTTTGCCGCAGACAAAGGAGTTTATCACCGAGGACGGTCTTGTCGGGACGCTGGCCCTGAAGCTGGACACGGTGAAGGTGGAGGTGGCCGGGTACGGCAGCTCCACCAAGAGCGTCACCGCCACCCGCACCTACCCCGGCCTTGCCGACCAGGACACACAGTATATCCCCAAGTCCATCAGCGACAACGGCCACTCCCTGACCCTCCAGACCGTCAACTGGCAGACGGAGGGGGACGGCCATTTTACCGCCGTGGCCTCCTACTCCGGCTCCGCCACCAGCTCCTATGTGAAAGGCTACACCGTCACCGCCGACTACGCTGGCACCGTCAGCCGTATCAACCTGAACAAAATCCGCTATGTGGCGATCTTCGAGGGCACGGCCCTGGAACCCGCCCCCACAGAGGAACCCGGCGACACCCCCAGCCCTGACCTGACCGACCCCGCCGACCCCACTACTCCCGTTGACCCGTCTGACCCCGCTGACACCCCCACTGGCGAGAAGAACAACGTCCTGCCCGTGGTGGCGGTTGTTGTGGTGGTGCTGCTGGGCGGCGGAGCGTTCTACTTCATCAAACGCAGGAGGTAAACACCATGAAGAAACTGACCATGCTTTTATCCGTTCTGTGCCTGACCCTGGCCCTGACGGTGCCCGCCAGTGCCCTTGAATACAACATCGACGGCCCCGGCGACCCGGAGTACGGCAAGTCCACCTCCATCGAGCCGGTTATCACGGCTGACCGGGGCGAGATGCCCAACGTGGACGTGAGCAAGAACGCGGCCCTGATTCCGCCTACCTTTGGCAGTCCCAGCGCCTACACCCTGAACACCGGCAACCCCCTGACCCCCAATCTGGCCCCAGGCTATATGCTGGGTGAGGGGGCCGTCATCAACGGCAACACCGGGATCACTGTCGCCCCGCCCGACTTCAACACCATCCCCAGCGGCATCGTGTCCGGCGGCACCACCGGGGGTACGGCGACCCCCACCCCCTCTACCGGCTACACGGAGGTCACTTCCGACCTCTATTACAGCGGCGGCTACCTCGCCACCCTGAAAATCCCCAGCCTGAACGTGAACGTCAAGGTCTACGAGGGTACGGGCAGCTCCGTCCTGGCGAAAGGGGCGGGCCACTTCGAGGACACCAGCATTTGGGACGGCAACTGCGCCATCGCTGGTCACAATCGTGGGGCCAACTGCTATTTTGGCGACATCCACAATTTGAATGTAGGCGACACCATCACTCTGACCACCCGGCTGGGCACCCGCACCTACTCCGTTACCAGCGTGAACAAAATCAGCGAAACGGACAACTCCCTGCTGGCTCCCACCGCTGAGAACTGCGTCACGCTGTTCACCTGTGTCCGCAATCAGAGCGCCTACCGCTGGGCTGTCCGGGCCGTGGAGGTCTGATACCCGCTGAAAAGAAATTCGCACCTTAGACTGTTTCCCTCCTTTGTGGTACTGTTGGGACAAGCAAAGACCCCAACATATTACAAAGGAGATCGTTCATATGAAAAACAGTCTGAACCGTTTTATCGCCGGGATCGCCTGCACTGTCCTTGTTGCCGGTTTGAGCGTCCCGGCCCACGCCGCAGAAGCCCAGCCAGAACCCTACACCATCAGCGCCACCCAATGGAGCCGGGAGGACTTCTCCCAGGAGGCCAACCCGGATGTGTTCACCGCCACCTACGACCGGGCGCTCTACAACGCCATCCGTCAGACGCTGGTGGACGGCACCAGCGATACCGCCCCCGCCTATACGATGGTGGGCGACAGCGAATACAGCGCCGTGAAGAATCTGCTGGGCCGGATGGAGGGCGTTGTACGGTATGAGCATCATGTCCCGGAGAACTTCACCAACTACTGGCAATACCTGGACTACTTCGCCGTGTCCGCCGAGATGCCAGAGAACTACCAGGAACCGTTTGACTTCATCCAGCCCACCATCCAGGCCGCAGACGGGATGACCGACCGGGAGAAGGTAGAATACCTGAACGATTATCTGTGTACCCTGCTGGCCTACAAGAAGGGCAAGACGGCGGGCGTGACCCGCACCTTTGCCCAGCACAGCGGAGAGCTTCAAGCGGCCTGCGGCTCCTATGCCAGAGCGTTCAAGTTTCTGTGCGGGGCGGCTGGTATCCCCTGTTTCACCATCAGCACCAGCAACCACACCTGGAACATGGTCTATGTGGACGGCCAGTGGCTCCATGTGGACGTGTCCCTGAACGACCTGACGAACAGCCATTCCATGCTGCTTCGGGAAACCTACCCCAACCATCCAGACCGAGCGCCGGAGCAGACGGCTTTTCTGAAAGAGCTGTTTGTTCCTGGAAGCACAAAGTAAGACAACCAAACACCCGCATCGGATAGGCAGACTGTGAAAACAGCCTGCCTTTTCTTATGCCCGGAAAGAAAGGAGAACCTATGAAACACAAGCATTTCAACCGCCTGCTGTCCATGCTGCTGGTGGTGGCTACGCTGTTTGGCCTGATGGCCGTCCCCGCCAGCGCCGCCTCGCTGGAGAACAGCGGCACCGTCACCATCCAACAGGCCGGGTATGGCAATTACCTGGGCACAACCAAAGGAAACTCCATCGGCGGCGGCTACTGGAAGTACACCAGTAACGATGGGCTGACCGGCACCGCCTACTGCGTCAACCACGGGCTGAAAGGGGTATCCCCCTCCAAGGCCCTGACTGTCCAGCCCTACGACCGCAACCCGCAGACGATGGGCGTGTTCGCAGGCGGCTATCCCAACAGAACGCTGGAACAGTTCAAGGAACTGCACCAAGACGATGTGCGGGGCGTGAACGCGCTGACCGAGGATGAGTACAAGTACGCCACACAGTTGGCGATTTGGGCCTCCTGCGGCCAGCTTGCCATTCCTGGCACCTCCTTTACGGCGGGACGTGACACCCTCGCCGCGCCCACCGCAGACGCACAGAAAATCCGTATCTTCGACAGCGTGAAGGCCATTCTAAGTTTGTCCCAGCATTGGACGAAAAGCCTCCACACCGGCCTGTCCCTCCGGGCCGAGGAAGATAAAGACATCCGGGGCATAGAAATCCTCAACGAGTACGGTTTGGAGGGCGCTGCCGAGGACAATGAGGACGGTATCAAGCTGGAGCGCATCAACGGCAAGGAGTATTATACCCGTGTGGTGTATCTGGCCTCCGCAACCTCCACCTGGATTGACGGGCGCAAGACCAAGGTGTACTCCACCGACGCTCCCCAGGGCACCATCTTTGTGGCGGAGAACAACTCCCCGCTGGAAACCGTGCAGGAGAACGGGGCCACCTGCTATAAAGTGGACACCAGCAAGACCCGCAGTACCACTCTCAATTCCAATGGAAGCGAGTATTATGGCGCATTCAAAGTCTGTCTCCCCGTGGACAATGTGCCTGCCGTGGGCAGCTTCACCATCAAGGCCACAGGCGGCGTGGCACAGTACAACCTGTATCTGGCCTACAACCCTTCCGCATCGGAACAGTCCTATATCATTTCTGACCCCGGCTATACCAATCTGGACGCCCAAATCCCCTTTAAGTGGAGCGGCACCGAGGATTTGACCGAAACCGCCAGCCTGCAAGTGATTAAGGCCGGGGCAGGCGGCGCTCCGCTGGAGGGGGCCGAGTTCACCCTGACCGGCAGCGGCGGCACCACCGTTACCGGCACCACCGACCGCAACGGGCAGATCGTGTGGCGTGACCTGCCCGCCGACGAGAAGTACACGTTGACAGAAACTGCCGCCCCGGAGGGCTATCAGATCGTGGCCCCCATGAACGTCACTCTGACCCCTGGCCGTACCGAGTATCTGACCGTCACCGACGATGTGGAGCGCGGCTTCACCATTAAAAAGGTGGACGCACAGAACAAGGGCAGCTTACAGGGCGCTGTGTTCCGCTTTGAGCAGATCGACGGCAGCTACGTTACTACCGGCATCACCGGCTTTGATGGCACCATTAACTTTCAGGGCGACGAGCTGCCCTACGGCTCCTACCGCATTACGGAGCAGACGCCCCCGGACGGCTATGTGAAGTCCTCCCGCGTGGAAACGGTGAAGTGGGACGGCACCAAGGATGTTCTCATTACCTGGGAGAATGTTCGGGACATCAGCCTGACCATTATTAAGGTGGACGAGCAGACCGGCGTTTCCCTGCCCAACGCCACCTTTGATGTGTTCGCTGACGGCAAGCTCATTACCTCCGTCACCACCAACGACAACGGCGAGGCCCGCGTGACCGGCATCCGAAAGGAAGCCTATATTGAGATCGTGGAAACCGCCGCACCCGCTGGGTATGTGCTGGACAAGACCCCCCACGGCATCCACATCGACCCGTATGACCCGGCCACCGAGGACGACCCTGTGCTGACCGTCACCAACCGGGCGCGGCCCGCCTTGCGTATCCTCAAGTACGACCTGACCAGCAACAAACCCATGCCCGACGTGACCTTTGAGGTCTGGCACGACGGCGACCTGTTCGGGGAATACACCACCAACGCCAGTGGTGAGATTTTCCTCTATGACCTGGAACCGGGCACCTATTTGGTGAAGGAAATTGCCACCGACGACGCCCATGTGGTGAACAGCACCCCCCAGCAGATCGAGTTGAAGGCCGGTGAAACGCAGACGCGGGAGCTGGTTTTCTTTAACAGTTTGAAACCGGGCATCCATCTTATCAAGGTGGACAGCGTGACGATGAAATCCCTGCCCAACGTCCGCTTTGAGTTCAAGCTGGTAGGCGGCTCCTACCGGCAGGAGTTTACCACCGACATTAACGGCGAGATCGACCTGTCCAAGCTGACCCCTGGCGCATACGAAGTGCGGGAGCTGGAGGCCCCGGAGGGCTACCTGGTGGACGATGCTGTGCGTGTGGTGCAGGTGAACCCGGACGAGAACGCCAACTTTGTGTTCACCAACACCCCCAAGCCCGCCCTGCGGCTTATTAAGACCAGCTCGGACGGCACCCGGCTGGGCGGCGTTCATTTCCGCATCGCCCGCATTGAGGACGGCACACACTACCTTGACCGTATCACCGATGATAACGGCGAAATCAACATCGACAAGCTGGAACCCGGCGTGTACTCCATCAAGGAAACGGCCACCGTTGCCGACCACATCCTCGATCTCCAGGAGTACCATGTGGAGCTATTTCCCGGCCAGACCAGCACCATCACCATTGAGAACCAAAAGCGGCCCAACCTCATTGTCTACAAAAAGGACGCCGACACCGGCGACCCGATCCCCAATACCATCTTTTTGGTAAAGGCAGCGGACGGCCACTCCGTTGACGAGATCAAGACAGACGCCAACGGCAGGGCCACCCTGACCAACCTCCTGCCCGGAGTGTACGAGGTGAGCGAGAAGTCCGTTCCAGCCCCCTGGCTCATGGACGCTCCCAGCCAGCTTGTGACCCTTTACCCCAACCGCGACCACACCATCTATTTTGAGAACCACAAAAAACCCACCCTGACCGTAAACAAGGTGGACAGCATCACCGGCAGTCCCATCAAGGGAGCCAAGTTTGAGGTTTGGTACGGCTCCAACAACACAACCACCGGCGAGCTGAACAGCCTGGGGACGTTCTTCTCCGACGAGAACGGCCAGTTTTTCGTAGACCTGCTCCGGGACGGCTGGTACAGGGTAACGGAGCTGGAACCCGCCGCAGGGTACACCATCAAGCAGCCCGCCACCCAGGAATTTTATATCAAGGGCGGCGAGAGCAAGGTTATCACCTTTGAGAACGTACCAAAGAACGCCATCATAGTTGAAAAATATGATAGCGTCACCGGCGCGGCCCTGCCCGGATGCACGTTCCAGTTGCGCTACCTGGGCGGCACCAGCGGCACAGGCGGCACCGTCATCGGCACCAAAGTGACCGGGAAAAACGGCACCGCCATGTGGACGGGCCTCAACCCCGGCGCGTATGTGTTGGAGGAAGTGGACGCAGCGGATGGGTACAACATCATCCAGTCCTCCGAAACCATCATGCTTGCCGACAGCGGCGAACAGAGCGTTGTCACTGTTAGATTTACCAACGCCCCGGACGGCCAGCTCCTTATCAGAAAAGTATGCTCCGTCAATCCCTCCGTCACCTTGCAGAACGCCGAGTTTAAGGTGCTGTATGCGGACGGCAGCGTTGTGGGTGACAGCAACGGCATTTTCAGAACAGATGAGAACGGAGAAATCCTTATCACCGGCTTGACCCCCGGAAAGAGCGTGGTGGTAACAGAAACCCGCGCCCCCGCTGGCTTTATTTTGGATACGCAGAGCCAGACCGTTCAGATCAAAGAGGGCCGCACCGTCAGCCTGACCTTTAAGAACCAGCCTCGCGGGGCTATCATCATCCAGAAACGGGACAGCGCCACCGGCCAGCCTTTAAGCGGGGCGGAGTTCCGCGTAACCACCGCCGCAGGCTGTGAAGTGGGGCTGGACGGCGTGATTGGCTCCAGCACCCTGACGCAGAACGGTATTTTTACCACGGACGCCCAGGGGGAAATCAAGATCACCAACCTCGCCCCCGGCGCTTATGTGTTGACGGAGCTGAAAGCGCCGACAGGGTATGTCATGGACAGGGCCAGTACCAATGTTGTCATCGGGCAGGGCGGCGATACACAGACCGTCGTTGTCACCAATTCCAAGGCCGGGACGCTGGTCATCGACAAACGGGACTCCCTCACCGGGAAACCGCTGCAAGGCGTGACCTTTAAGGTAACGACCAGCACCGGCGAATATGTTCCCGACGCCAGCGGGCACATCAGCAGCAACGGCCTGTATTTCACCGACAAGGACGGCAAAATCACCATTAACGGCGTTGTTGGTACGCTGGTGGTGACAGAAACGGCCACCATCCCCGGCTACACCATCGACGAGGCCACCCGGACGCAGACGGTGGTGGTGAACCCCAACGACACGCAGACCCTTCACTTTACGAACACGCCCAGCACCACTTTGGTGATTGAGAAGTATATCGAGGGCACCACCACACCGCTGAAAGGCGTTACTTTCCTTGTGACGGACTCCAGCGGGGCCGTTGTGGGCAATTCCAACGGCGAGTTTATCACCGATGAGAATGGCCGCATCGTTCTGAACGATTTGACCCCCGGCACCACCATCACAGCACGGGAGGTCAAGGCGTTGGAGGGCTATGTGCTGGACGGCCAGCCCAAGTCTATTTTGATTAAGACGGGGGAAGTTCAGACCCTCCGTTTCTACAACGCCAAGCAGGGCACCATCGTGGTGAAGAAGCTGGACAAGCAGACCGGGGAGCCGCTGGCCGGGGTAGAGTTCCAGATCACCTACTCGGACGGGAGCTATCTGGACGACGACTACGGCCACCTGTCCAGCAAGGGCCTCTACAAGACCGACGCCAACGGTGAAATCCGTATTTCCGGCGTTGTGGGCACCCTGGTCATCACGGAAACCAAACCTTTGCCCGGATATGTGATGGACGAGGGCACCAAGACGCAGACGGTCAAGGTCAATGCCAGCGATACGCAGACCATCACTGTGTATAACACGAAGGTGGGCGGATTGACCATCATCAAGACGGACGAGGAAACCGGGGAGCGGATCAGCGGCGTACAGTTTGAAATCCGCAAGCTCAACGGGGAGATTGTGGGCACCTACACCACCGACCGCTCCGGCGTCATTTCCCTGCCCGAAGCGGAAAAGGGCTGGTATCAGGTAACGGAACTGAAAGCGGCCAAGGGCTATCAGTTGGACAGCCAGCCCTATCAGATCGAAGTGAAGGACGGCAGCACCGCCACGCTGGAGATTACCAACCGGCAGACCGGCAGCGCCATCATCCACAAGATCGACAGCGTGACCGGCAAGGGCATTTACGGCGTGAAGTTCCTGCTTTCCGACGCCAAGGGCAACCCCGTGGGCACCTATGAGAGCGACAACGAGGGCTATGTCTATGTGGACGGCGGGCTTGCGGACGGCAAGTACACCATCCGGGAGATCGAGTGCGCCGAGGGCTATATCCTGGACACCCAGCCCAAGACCATTTATGTGGAATATGGCGGCTGCACCACCATCACCTGGAAAAACACCGCCGTCACCGGGCAAATCCAAGTAACCAAGACCAGCGCCGACTACAACAGCATGAACGGCTGGCCCGCTGGCACCCCCATCCCCGGCACCGTGTTTGAGATTTACCACTACCGCACCGGGAACCTTGTTGACACCATCCGCACCGACAAGAACGGCGTGGCCGTGTCCAAGCCCCTGCCCCTGGGCCGCTACAAGGTGGTGGAATCCAAGGCCGCTGACTTCTACGCCCTGGACAAGACCCCCATCGACGTGGAGATCGAACACGCTGGGCAGATCGTCAAAGCGGCCATGACCAACAAGAGCCTTTACACCAATGTGTCCATTGAGAAAACCGGCTATGCCGAGGTCATGCCCGGTCAGAACATCCGCTATACTTTCTCCAATATCGGCAACAACTCCACCACGGCGCTCACCTCTTTTTATTGGAGGGACACCCTGCCCGTGGAGGCGGTTCGGCTGGCGAAGATCACCACCGGCACCTACAACGCCGCTGGCAGCTACAAGATCGTCTACAAAACCAATCTCTCCGGGGCCGACTACCGTGTGCTGGCGGACAGCCTGAACACCCAGCAGAACTATGTGCTGGAAGCGTCCCCCGTGGCCCTGCGGCTGGCGTCCAACGAGTATGTCACAGAAGTAATGTTCGTGTTCGGCGTCGTCCCGGCCAACTTCCGGCAGGTGGAAGCGCCCAAGATTGACTGTACTGTTGTGTCCTGGGCCAAGGGCGGCAGTCAGTTTGTTAATCAGGCGGACGTGGGCGGCGTCTACAACGGACAGTGGATCATGGCGACCACCCGCTGGGTGACGAAGGTCTACACGCCCTCCAAGCCCCTCCCCCGGACGGGGTATTAAGCACATCCCCGTGGCCCGCATAGCGGGCCACTTACATACGCCGCTCTTTGTCTGACTGGCACAGGGCGGCGTAAATTTATGGACAAGGAGGGAATCAAATGAGCGCAGATCAGGAGAAGCGCAAGGCTGGTGATTATGTTATCATCCATGCGCTTCATATCGGCGACCGGGAGATCGTGCTTGGGGAAAATCCGGCAGGTGAGCGTAATGAGCGGTATATGTGCGCGTTCTGCGAATCAAACGGCTTATTTGCCAGCTACACCGAAGTGATGGTCAGTGACGACTACCCCGAACTGGCAAAACTTTTTGGGGAGCGTGTGGCGGAGCAGGCGGAGAAAACCCGAATCGCCCTGAACGGCCCGAAAATCCAGGGTATCCCCAACGCACCCATTACCGCCGAGGGCTGCGAGGTCATCGGCTACCAGCACGACCTCCAGGGCAAGATCGTCGTAATCAGGCCGGAGGTGCTGCGCCCGGAATACCGCCGCGCCACCAGTCAGCTTCAGCTTTGCACCGGAGGTTTTGGTGCGTCCCCCAACAGCCGGGGCACCGCTTGCTACTGTACGCAGTTGTACTCCGGCAAAACTTCCTGTTTTGAGCGGAGTGACATTCTCGGCGTCATAGCGCCGGAGAACCTGCCCCAATGGGCGAAGCATTATCTGGAAATTCTCCGGCAGGAACAACAGACTGAAAAGAAGGCCAGGGACAGGGAGGGACGCTGATATGGCTGGCAGAATAAACGAGGGCTACGTCATTACCGACTCCATCCAGGTTGGGGAAACGGAATTTGTGTTTGGAAAACTGGACAGCACCCCCCATGTATGTGACCTGGGCCTGCAAGGGTGGGGACAACTACTATTGGGGGCACTACTTCTCCGACCTTCTGGAAGCAAAGAAAGACTTATTGGGCCGTGCCAACGAGGAATTGGAGTATCAGATGGAGCGGCGGGCGAGGGCTTCTGAAAGACAGCCCAAGGAGCCGGATAAGGAGTGTGAGCGGTAATGGATATGACCCTGCGGCCCGCTGCCCCAGCGGAGCGGTTTTACGCCTATGAACAGAGTGCGCATATCAGTGAGCGGTGCAGGAATCCGGGCTATTTGCGGGGCGAGCTGGACAACAGCGGCTCTATCTTCCTCCACAGGGGGTATTAAGCACATCCCCGTGGCCCGCACAGCGGGCCACCTACATACCTATTCGCACATTTGAAACCGCTTCTTTTTTCTTGTACTATGGTGGTGAAGGAGTTGTTTCAAATGTTCAAACGGGAAAAGAAAGTTTATCTCGAATTGACTGACCAGGAATACCGGCGTGTTCGGAAGTACCTGCTGGACTGGCGGAACAAGCTGACCGCCCAGGGCCAGGACGCCTCCCCGGTGAATGAGCTTCTGACAAAGCTGATGGCTTGAAAATAAAGTGTTCCTCCATACATACACCGCTCTTTGTCCGCTGGACACAGGGCGGTGTAAATTTTTGGACAAGGAGGAACCGGCATTGAACATCAGGTATCACTTGCGGCTCTATGAGGAACCGCCCAACCGAGAGAGGAGGCGGGAGCATGAACGCTGACAGCAAGAAACCCATAGAGGGCAGCTATCACGCCGTTTCCCTCTCAGGGGGCAAGGACAGTACGGCCATGCTTCTGCTGATGATCGAACGGGATATGCCCATTGACGTAGTACTGACCGCCGACACGGGCATGGAGTTCCCGGAGATGTATGAACACATGGAGAAGCTGGACGACCTGCTCTACCGGGAGCGCGGCATCCACATCACTACCCTGCGGCACCCCAAAGGCTTTGAATGGCTTATGTTTGAGGAACCGAAGGTAAAACAGTCCAGCATTGAGAACCGTCAACGGCTGGGGGTATCCCTCTATGGAAACGGTTGGCCCGGTGTTCGTGTTCGCTGGTGTACGGGCCAGTTAAAAACCCACCTCATTCAAAAAGAGGTAAACCGGCTGAAAAAAGAGCGGAACGCCCTGCACTATGTGGGTATCGCTGCCGATGAGCCAAAGCGTATCAAGGACGAACAATATCCCCTGGTGGATTGGGGCATTACCGAAGCCGAAGCCTTGCAGATCAGCTATGACCGAGGCTTTGACTGGGGCGGGCTGTATCGAATATACAACCGTTGTTCCTGCTGGTGCTGTCCCTTCCAACGAATCGGGGCACTGAAAAATCTGCGTCAGCACCACCCTGAATTGTGGGCACAGCTTCGAGAACTGGATAAGCGGGCCATCGCGCAGTTTGGACACAGCCCGCTGGGACAATTCAAACAAAATTGGACAGTAGAACAACTGGAAGGTCGATTTGCTAACGAAGAAAGGCAGGTCGGCCTTTCTGTTTCTGTTAAGGAGGGACGATAATCATGGGTAAGGGAAAAGACATGGACAAGGAATTGTCCGAGATGCTGCGGGGTGTTCCACCGCAAAACATCTTGATCTCCTTTGACGATAAGCCTGCCAAATCCCTGGCGGATCATGTGAAAGAGCGGCAGGAAAAGGCCCGCCAGAAGAAGTGCAGACCGCGTGATGACCGGGGGAGGTGACACTATGCAGAACGAAAAGCGGATGATAGAAAATTTTGAGATCATCCATGCGCTCCAAATCGGGGCGCGTGAGGTGGTGGTGGGCGTCAGCCCGGAGCAGGAGTTTATGTGCTGTTTCTGCACACAAGACGGAATGCGTGAATATTACGCCGAGGCGATGGCCAGCGACGACTATCTGGAGATTATGGAGCTGTATGCTGACAGGCTGAAAGGACAGGTGGCTGCTTTGCAGGCCCAGCGCAAGACCCTCCATATCCCGTTGGACTTGCTGAACGGCGAACAGTGTTTTCCGCTGAAAGACAGTGACGACATCACCGGCAAGGTGGTGGCGGAGCACGGGGCTACTCTCGTGGCACCTCAGTCTATGGCGTCAATGTGTTCACTGGCCACAGGGATGGCCGATGGGAGCGCAGGGATGTTTTAGGCGAGGTCAGGCCGGAGTGTATGCCACAGTGGGCAAAAGAGCATTTGTCGGTCATTCAGCGGGAGCGAGCATTGGAAAAAGGCGGACATGGCGTTCGGTAAACGGAAGGAGTGCGACATTGATGGAATTGACATTTCAGGCTGCAACCCCAGCGGAGCGGCTTTACTCCGTCAGCCAGAGTATGCAGCTCAAGGGCCAGACGGGGTGCGTCGGCCATCTGCGGGCCGGAACAGGCATGGACGTCCAAGGTTTTCTCAAAACGTGGCAGAGCCACCGGCAAGACCTGGATACCGAGGAATTTCAGATGGAGTTTGAGGGTGTCCTGAACGCACTGGTGGGCGACGAGCAGTACGGCGGCTTTTTGAAAAGCCGTGACGCTATGCGGGACTTTTGCCAGCAACACCCGGAGAACGGTTTTGATGACGGTTTCGCGTTCGGCTTCCGGGCGGACACGGCACAGTATTCCTACCTGATCCGGCTGAACCCCTACAAGGAGGAAGAAAACCTGTCTCTCTACTGCTATCGCCGCGACTGGCTTGACCAGCATATGAAACGAGCTGAACAGGGCATCCGTTTTATCACCTCGCACTATGAGGAAAAATTCAGAATTGCAGACGGCGACAGTGTGCGGATTAGGTGTCCGGACGGGAGGCAGCTTGACCGGGAATGCCGTTATATCGACGAATACCATGTGGAGGTGGGCAAAGGCTGGGACAACCTCTACCATATCTGCCAGTTTGCCGAGCTGATGGAGCGCAACGGCAACTCTGTGATCCCCCTCCGAAGTTCGCTGCCGCTGGTATGCTATGGCAAGGTGCCTGAAAAACGGGCTATTGTCATGTTTGAGCGAGGCTTTGACGGCTACCATTCCGCGTCCGCTGTGACAAGAGGCCGCACCAGTCAGAAGCTGGTGGAGCAACTGAACAGCGGGATGGGTGTGAGCAAGGCACAGGCAGCGGCGATGCTGGCCGGAGCCACCCAGGGCTGGGCCACTCCCGCCGCCGACCCGAAAAACTACGACGAGCAGGGCCAGCCAATCAAGCCCCGCCGCCCGGACAGGGGTGATGCCCGGTGACGGAACAAAAGCACCTTATCTGGAGCGACTTCACGCTGGATTACGAGGATTGGCGAGAGTTTTTAGAGGATGAGTACCCGGAGCTGACCGAGGACGAGCGCATGATGCTGATGTACGACATCAACAACGGCTACCTGGATGACGAGCGTGTGAACCTGAATATCCAGCTTGACCAACCTATCCTCATTATTGCAGACCTGGGCCTTTGGCACGGGCGGCGCATGGGCTACAAGGAGATTGCCAGCGGCAACATCCGGGACTGCCTTTACAGCGACCGGGGCATTGACTATTCCACCTGGTTTGTTGACAAGCTCGGCGACCTGCGCTGTGACGCCATCCATCATGACGGTACAAACCGTCTGCTTTACCGCACCTATAAGCCCGGAGTACGGGAATCGCAAATTGACCTGCTGAAAGAAAAATTGTATTACGGCACAGCGACCCGCGCCGACATTACCCGGATCACCCGCAGGCTGGGGGATGAGATCGGCAAAGTCTACGGCTGGGACTTCCCCCAGCGTGGGCGGCAGGCCGTGTCCGTGGAAAGGTAGGAGCATCATGGCACAATTACCGAATGTCAAATTGAACGTACACCCCTCTATGTTCGACCTGATGATGGCCGTTCTGGAACGCAACACCACCGCCGAGGATGTGCCCACCCGCAACAGCGCCCAGGACTTGATGGAAAAACGTATGCGGTTTTCCCGGCGCTGCTACGGTGTGGGCGGTAAGCCCTATGTCAGTATGCGGATATATGAGAGCGAAGCCTCCGAGATGATCTGGCAGCTTCTCTACGCCTGCATCGGGGCTTACGAGGTGGAAAAGGAGTACAGCGCGGAGCTGAAAGAGGGCGGCGAGGGTGATACCCGGTGAAAGGCGCACCCATCGACAAAGCTCTGTGTGAGTACCTGAAACAATACCGCCGTGGACAGGAAAGCGCGGCCTCCAGCAAGGAGCTGGAGACCGCGTTCCATGTCAAAGGGACGGAGCTGCGTCGGGCCGTCAACCGCCTGCGCTGTGACGGCTGGCCTATTTGCAGCGACGCCACCGGCTACTTCTACGCGGCGCGGCAGTCGGAGATACAGGCCACCGTCGCCCAGCTCACCGGGCGTATCTCCAAAATCGCCGCCGCCACAAAGGGGCTGCTGAAATCTTACGAGGAAAAGGAGGGATAGATCGTGGCAAAGAAACCTGAACCCATTGTCCGGCTTGCGGCGCAGACGGCCCGCCAGATTTTTGCCAACAGCGGGAACTATATGGCGTTTCTGACCACCGCCGCCCACAACTTCAAATACAGCTTCCGCGACCAGCTTTTGATTTACGCCCAAAAGCCAGACGCCACCGCCTGCGCTGAAACCGACTTCTGGAACAAGCATGGCCGGTGGGTGAACAAGGGCACCACGGGGATCGCCCTGCTGGTGGACACCGACAAGGGCTACAAGCTGCGGCACGTCTTTGATATGTCCGACACCAACAGCCGTGCGGGGCGCACCGTCCCTGTCTGGCAGATGAGGCCGCAGTACGAGGGGCCGGTGGTGGAGGCGCTGGAAAACAGCTACGGCGAGTTTTCCGATAAGTCCGACTTTGCCGCCTGCCTGTTGGAAACGGCAAAGATCATCGTCGAGGACAACTTTGGCGATTATTACGCCGACCTTTGCCGCGTCAAGGAGGGCAGTTTGCTGGAAGAACTGGATGATCTCAATACCGAGGTGTGGTTTAAGCGCCTGCTGGAGAACAGCGTGGCCTATATCATGCTGACCCGGTGCGGCATCGACCCCCAGGAGTATTTCAGCGGCGAGGACTTTGCCCACATCTACGATTTTAATACCCTGAAAACTCTTGCTATCCTGGGGGCCGCGACCAGCGATATAGCCGAGATGCCCCTGCGGGAGATCGCCAGCACCGTGCTGCCCTTATATTGGGAAGAAAAACAAAATCGCACATTTGCCGGGAATCCTGACAGGCAGTATAATGATGGCAGAACGAAACGTGAAAGGAGCGTTGAACATGGAGCTGACATACAGAACCGAGGGCGATTATCAACTGCCCAACCTGGACGTGCCGGAGGCCCCGCAGGTCGAAAAATATGGGATGCTGCGGCGCAGCTTCCTCGCCAATCACCGGCACGGGATTTACACGGGGATGCTGCTGACCGGGGAGCTGAACAGCCATCTGGCGGAGATCGACCGGCAGGCCACCGAGATGGTGGAGCAGTTGACGGAGCAAATGGCGCGGGAGCAGGGCGTGACCGAGAGCCTGAAAGCGTCCGATCAGATGAAGTGGGTAGGTCTGATGAACAATATCAAGGCAGCGGCGGAGGAAATGGCGCTGGCGGAGATCGTGTACGCCAACTGACCGCCCCTCTCCCCACGGAGGAAGAACAGAAAGCGGCTATCCAAGCGGCGGAGGATGAACAGTCCTCCGCTTTTGCTATTTCCCAGGAGGACATTGACGCCATTCTCCTGCATGGCAGCGGCATAGCCGATGGAAAGTTCCGCATTTTTGAGCAATTTGAAACAGCTCATAGCTCCACCGAAAACGTATTTTTTCTCAAAGAAGAATACAAATCGACCACCTATTTTTCTGTTACCACAGACAAAAAGATACGCGCATGGTTTGACCGAAACGGTGTGAAAATCTCCATTGGTGATTTATCCAAGCCAGAGGCCGAGGTCAAGCTGACATGGAAAAAGGCGGCGAAACGCATTGGGCAGCTCGTGGAGGCGGGCCGCTATCTGTCACCGGCTGAAAAGGAGAAATACCAGGAGTACCATCGTCAGGAGAGCGTTCCTGGCCCTCTGGCCGCGTCGCCGGAACCGGCCTATGACGAGCTGAACCCGCCCCCGGCACCGCCGAAAGAGTACCGGCTGACCCTGGGGGCCACGGTGTACCTGGGGATGCAGGAATATCAACTGCTGGCCTTTGACGATCAGACTCTCCGGCTCTTTGACCCAGCGTTTCCCATCATCAACAAGGAACTGCCCCGTGAGGAATTTGACCGCCTACTGGCGGAAAACCCGTTGAACGATGGTCTGCTTCAGGCGGTGGAGGAAGCGGCACCCGCCGCCAAACCTGCGGAGCCTGACATCCCTGGCTATGACCTGGGCTATGGGCACCTGGGCAACGGCCTGACAGTTTGGAACCGTTTGGAGCAGGAAGATGGCGACTATAAAATCATCGCCCATATCTCCCCTGACCGAACCGTGACCTATTATGAGGACGGTCTGCCGGAGGACGTTCGGGCACGAATTGAAGAAATTGCCGCTACCTCCACCATGACCATCTCCGCTACCCAGGACGCCCCTGTGTTCTCCACCCCGCCGCTGGTACGGGAACCCGCTGTGCCCCCTGTCGAAGCCAGCGAGCCGACTTACCCGCCCCGTGAGCTTCCCTATATTTTCTGCGAGTGGAGCGAGAGCATTGTATTTCAGGATAAGACAGCCTACTCCCTCCAAGAGTTTGACCGGCTGATGAAACAGGCCGACGATGAATATATCGCCGGGAGAACGGCTGCTATGGAAAAATACGGGACGTGGCAGAAATGGTATGATGCCAACGACCCGGAATATAACGCATTTTTAGGCTACGATAAGGTGAAATTCACCCTTGTCATGCCCGATGGACGGACATTCACCGAACGTCAGGACATTGGGGACGGTGACGGCGGTGTGCTGGATTTTCTCAATCAGTACGACAAATACCGTGAGATCATTCCCGTTCTGCGTGAGGCTGTTCGCAAGGAGGTGGAAGCGGCGCAAAGCGGCCCTGCCCCACAGCCGGAGCCTGGGCCTGCCAGCGGCAGGTTTTGGGACGCCTACAATTCCATCAAAGAGCATAACCCCGACAGTCTGGTGCTGTATCAGGTGGGAGATTTCTTTGAGCTGTATGGAGGGCTTGAGGGTGAGGACGCATATAACGCGGCGGAGGCCCTTGATCTGACCCTGACCAAACGCAATATCCCCGAATATGGCCGTGTGTCCATGTGCGGCTTCCCGGCCCATAAGTTAGATGACTACGTTGGCGAACTGAACCGTGCGGGCTATGATGTGGTAGTCGCAGCACTGGATGGGAACCAGCATAAAATCTCCATCAAGCCTGTACCGCTTATAGATACAGCGAAACAGCTCATTGAAGAATTTTGCAGCTATGCGTTTGAAAAAACGGCGGACTTCTCTGACTTGCACAATGTCACTTTTGGGGACAGCGTTGGAGATAAAGACAGCGAGTACCGTATTGTGGTAATCGCTGACTTGATTGACTTTCATTTGATTTATCAGGTAAATGATGAAACAGTCATGTCGCTCAAATGCCGCGATTTGGATGAACTAAACGTACACCTTGCAAACCTGAGTGTTGACAACATTATTTCCTACGCAGAGGATTATTACGAACAGAAACAAGAAAAAAGCCGTCAGGACGCTCCTGAACAGACGGCTGACAGTTTTTCCGACATTGACCCCGCCGCCGTTCGTGCCGCCCTTGCAGAAAATGGCATCGTGGACGGCCACGTAGTAGACCCAGAGAAGCTGGGCACAGCCCCCTTTATTCAGCAGGTTATGGCCGATGTGGGGCAGATCGCCGCAAAGGAAATCCCACCTGATGAACGATTTTCTATCATTGAAACAGATAACGGCTACGCCGTATGGGACGATGTTCAGGGCGGGATATATGTAGATGGTGAGGGCGTTCAGGAGGAATTTACCAGCGAATGGCAGGTCGAGGACTATCTGAAGCAGGTCAGGAAAGCCGTGGCGGACAAGGAGGCCGCTGAATGGCTGGCGGTAGAGCGGGCCAAGCAGGGCCAAGAATCGTCCCCCTCCGTCTCCCTGCGTGGGGGTGAAGGAAAGGTAGCGGAATACCTGTTTGACCAAGAGCGCATTGTTATCATCCAATCCCCTAACGGCAAGTATTATAACCATTATGGCTATGATGAACAGCGTGGTTTTTCCCACGCAATAGCGGGTGGCTTTGATACGCTTGAAGAAGCGGAAAAAACGCTGCTTGCCCATCGGCCCAGGGCAGAAAAGATTTTAGAACCTGCTGAAAAAGAAGCAACTGCCGAAAAGGGCGCAGAAAGTTTAACAAATGGGCACGACCACGCCGACAAAGCACCGCCGCTGCCTCCACCCGCCCCCCGGTGCAGGCCCAAAGTATCGCCCTTTATCCTCCATCCCGAAGTCCCTAACGCAGACCGGCATGAGTACCACATCACCGATGATGCCATCGGTGTGGGGACGCCGGGGACACGTTTTAACAACAATGTCCGGGCCATCCGCCTGCTGAAAAAGCTGGAACGTGAGGAACGGTTTGCTACCCCGGAGGAACAGGCGGTATTGGCGCAGTATGTGGGCTGGGGTGGGCTGGCCGATTGCTTTGATGAACGACACAGCAAGTACGCCGAGCTGAAAGCCCTGCTGGATGAGGACGAGTACGCCGCCGCCAGAGAATCCACCCTTACCGCCTTTTACACCCCGCCCGTGGTCATTCGCTCTATCTATCAGGCATTGGAGAACATGGGCTTCAAGACCGGCAATCTGCTGGAGCCGTCCTGCGGCATCGGCAACTTCATCGGTATGCGCCCGGAAAGTCTGGCCGACTCCAAAATCTACGGCATAGAGCTGGACGGGATCAGCGGGCGGATCGCCCAACAGCTCTATCAAAAATCGTCCATCGCTGTCCAGGGGTTTGAGACAACAGAACTCCCGGACAGCTTTTTTGACGCCGCCATCGGCAACGTGCCATTTGGAGCGTTCAAGGTAACGGACAAGCGGTACGACAAGCACAACTTTCTCATTCACGACTATTTCTTTGCCCGGACGCTGGATAAGGTCAGACCGGGCGGCATCGTCGCCTTTGTCACCAGCAAGGGTACGATGGACAAGGAGAACCCCAACGTCCGAAAGTATATCGCACAGCGGGCCGATCTGCTGGGGGCTATCCGCCTGCCCAACAACACATTCAAGGACGCTGCTGGTACGGAAGTGACCAGCGACATCCTGTTTTTACAGAAGCGGGAAGCCCTTGCCAGCGGGGAGCCGGATTGGGTACACCTGAATACCGATGAAAACGGGCTGAAAATGAATCAGTATTTCATCGACCACCCGGAGATGGTCATGGGAGATATGCAGGAGGTCAGCGGCCCCCACGGGCCGGAAATCGCCTGCCCGCCCCGTGAGGGACAAGACCTGGGAGAACAGCTCAACGCCGCCATCCAGAATATCCAAGGCACCATCACCGAGTATGTGATGGACGACCCGGAGGCAGAGGGCGAGGACAAATCCATCCCTGCCGATCCGAATGTGCGGAATTTCAGCTATACCGTAGTGGACGGCGAAATCTACTACCGGGAGAACAGCCGGATGAACCCGGTAGAGGTGTCCGTCACAGCGGCGAACCGCATCAAGGGACTTATTGAAATCCGGGACTGTGTGCGGACGCTCATTGATTATCAGACCGAGGACTGGCCCGACGAGGATATTCAGGCCCAGCAGCGCAAGCTCAATGCTCTCTATGATGCTTTTGCGGCGAAATACGGGCGTATCAACTCCCGCGCCAACAGCGCCGCGTTCAGCATGGACAGCGCCTACTTTCTGCTGTCCTCTCTGGAAGTGCTGGACGATGAGCGGAACTTTGTCCGCAAAGCGGATATGTTCACCAAGCGCACCATCAAGCAGAAAACTGTTATCACCAGTGTGGACACGTCCGCCGAGGCCCTGGCCGTGTCACTGGCTGAAAAGGCCAAAGTGGATATAACCTTTATGATGGAGCTGACTGGCAAGAACGAGCAGGAGATCTACACCGACCTGACCGGCGTGATTTTCCTGAACCCCATGTACGGGTACGGTAACAGTACGGAGGAAAAGTATCTCACCGCTGATGAATACCTTTCTGGCAACGTGCGAGAGAAACTGGCATGGGCGAAGCGGAGCGCCGAGCAGTACCCGGAGGACTATACCGCCAATGTGGAAGCGCTGGAACGGGTGCAGCCAGTAGACCTGACCGCCAGCGAGATTTCCGTGCGGCTCGGCTCCACCTGGCTCCCCCTGGACGTGGTGGAGAAGTTTATCTTTGACCTGTTGGATACGTCCGTTTATGGCAGGGGGAAAATCCACGTTTACTACTCGAAATATACCGGGGGCTGGAATGTAGAGGGCAAAAGCGTTGACCGGGTGAATGTCAAGGCCAACAGCACCTACGGCACCACCCGCATCAACGCCTACAAGATCATTGAGGAAACCCTGAACCTGCGGGACGTTCGGATTTTTGACTATGTTGAGGACAGGAACGGAAAGAAAAAGCCTGTTCTGAACAAGAAAGAAACCGCTATCGCCCAGGGCAAGCAGGAGCTTATCAAGCAGGCGTTTCAGGACTGGATTTGGAAAGACCCCCAGCGCCGGGAACGGCTGACGCGGTTTTACAACGACAAGTTCAACAATCTGCGGCCCCGTGAATACGATGGGAGCCATATCAATTTTGTGGGTATGAACCCGGAGATCACTCTGCGGCCCCATCAAGTGAACGCCATCGCCCATATCCTCTACGGAGGAAACACCTTGTTAGGCCATGTGGTGGGGGCCGGGAAAACCTGGGAGATGGTGGCGGCGGCACAGGAGAGCAAGCGGCTGGGCCTGTGTCAAAAGAGCCTGTTTGTGGTTCCCAACCACCTGACGGAGCAGTGGGCGGCGGAGTATTTGCAGCTCTATCCCTCCGCAAACATTCTTGTGGCGACTAAAAAGGACTTTGAAACCAAAAATCGAAAGCGGTTTTGTGGCCGAATTGCCACCGGGGACTATGACGCCATCATCATCGGGCACAGCCAGTTTGAGAAGATACCCATGAGCATAGAACGCCAGCGGTTTACTCTGGAACAGCAGATGAACGAAATTATCCACGGTATTGCTGAACTGAAAGCGCAGAACGGGGAGCAGTTTTCTATCAAGCAGTTGGAACGTACCAGGAAAAGCATCAAGGAAAAGCTGGACGGCCTGAACGATCAGAGCCGTAAGGATGATGTGGTCACGTTTGAGGAATTGGGCGTTGACCGCATTTTTATTGATGAAGCGCATTATTACAAAAATCTCGCCGCATTTTCCCAAATGCGGAACGTGGGCGGCATCAGTCAGACGGAGGCGCAGAAGTCCAGCGACCTGTATATGAAGTGCCGCTATCTGGACGAGCTGACCGGGGGCCAGGGCGTTATTTTCGCCACAGGCACGCCTATCAGCAACACAATGGTGGAGCTTTACGTGCGCCCATAAGGGCATATATCAAATGCCGCCTTGAGCAAGCGGCGGGAAGAAAGATATCAAAGAAAGGCAGGTGA
>NZ_QWKI01000131.1 GCF_009911645.1 Pseudoflavonifractor sp. 60 | reverse complement strand
GGGGGGCAAACGGAGGCGAAGCCCAACAGAACAAACGACTTTGCCTTTTCGAGAAAAATCTATATTGCCCCACGACATGGTGATATTCCTGGATGGTGTTTTTGGGGATTTGGCATCAGACTTAAAACGCCTGTGTATCAAGGCTTTTTGGCGATGACATCTCCCAAATCCATCAGTGTTAATTCCCCAAAAACTGCTTGACTTCGTTTTTGGGGACTGCTTTTGGGGAATTGGCAGGATGTTCCCATAGGGGAGGACTGCAAGTATGAGGAAGAAGAACTTCAAAGGACGATGTGAGAAGCGGGTGTTGGGTAAGTTTGCTGAGGTGTGCCGGACGTATGACGCCATCCAGTACGCCTACGCTGACCTGCTCCAAGCATCGGACGAGGTTGTGGAGATCAGGTGTAACGTCCTGCTGGATGGGCTGGAGGTGGGAGAGTACACCTCTGACTTCGTATGCACCAAGGCAGACGGTGATCTGATGGTCAGGGAGTGTGTCTATCGGAAGTTCCTGATGAAGCCTCTGACGGTGAAGCTGCTGGATGCTTCAAGGGATTACTGGCTCAGGCACGGAGTCACGGATTGGGGGATGGTCATTGATGAAGAAGTATGATCTACTCCGGTTGGGTGACACCATCATCCGAGTGCTGGAGGCGCAAGGCGATAGGGTCCTGGTGATCGACTGCATCAAGAGGACGATGCCTGTATGGGTAGAGATAACGGCTCTGGAATCCTACTCCGAGTGTACCAGTAATGAACTGTCCGAGGTCACAGGGGTTATCACGGCTGATATTGATGCTTTGGATGCCGACCAGAGGAAAACCATGTATGAGAGGTACACGATGATTGCTCCTGTTCTGTCGTTCCTGACTGATGATCGGATGCGTTCCCGGCTGATAGGCTCTGCGGCTGAGGAATACGGAGTATCAAAGGCAACCGTCAGGAACCACCTCTGCCTATATCTGTCCTACATGGATGTGACTGCTCTTGCTCCAAAGCGTCGGGAAGATGAACGGCAACTGACTCAGGACGAGAAGAATATGAGATGGGCGTTGAACAAGTTTTTCTATACTACGAAAAAGCAATCTCTGATGACAGCCTACACGATGATGCTCAAAGAGAAATATTGCGATGCGCTGGGGGGACTGGCAGAGGAATACCCGTCCTACTATCAGTTCCGGTACTTCTATCGTAAGACTAGGAGCCTACAGAACTTCTACATCTCCCGTGATGGGTTGAAGAACTACCAGAGGAACAATCGTCCTCTGACTGGTGAGGGAGTACAGGAGTTTGCTCCTGCTGTCGGTGCCGGAATGTTCGATGCTACGGTCTGCGACATCTACCTTGTCAATGATACCGGAAGTCTGGTAGGTAGACCTATTTTGACAGCCTGTGTCGATGCCTACAGTGGCCTGTGCTGTGGGTATTCCCTCTCATGGGAGGGTGGTGTCTACAGTCTCCGGGGACTGATGCTGAACATCATTGATGATAAAGTGGACTGGTGTAATCGGTTCGGTATCTCCATCCATCGTGAGGACTGGGACTGTGATATGCTTCCGGCCTCATTTATCACCGATATGGGTAGCGAGTACACATCAGGGACGTTTGAGCAGATCGCAGAGTTGGGTGTCAAGGTGGTTAATCTTCCATCGTATAGGCCAGAATTAAAAGGCTTGATAGAGAAATTCTTTGATTTGATACAGGAGAGTTTCAAGAAGCACTTGAAGGGCAAGGGAGTGATTGAGCCTGACTATCAGGAGCGTGGTGCGCATGACTACCGGAAGGATGCCTGTCTGACCATGGCTGACTTTGAGAAGATCATCCTTCATTGCATCATCTACTACAACTCTCAGCGGATCATTGAAAACTTCCCCTATACCGAGGATATGATTGCTGCTCAGGTGAAGCCTTATGCCTCCCAAATCTGGAATTGGGGAAAATCCCAAATTGGGGCCAATCTCATTGAAATTGGGAAAAGAGAGCTGATGCTTACCCTCTTGCCGAGAACTACCGGGAGGTTCAGTCGGTCAGGGTTGAAGGTCAACAAGTTGCGGTATCACCGTGAGGGGTACACTGAGCAATACCTATCCGGCGGTGATGTTACCGTGGCCTACAATCCAGAAGATGTGTCCTCTGTATGGGTGTTGGAGGATGGGGCCTATACTGAGTTCACGATTATAGAATCTCGTTATCAGGGCAAAGACTTGACAGCGGTACAGGAGCTACAGACTAGCCAAAGGGACATTGCCAGAGGTGCAGTCAGGGATAATCTACAAGCCCAGATCAACCTTGCTCAACACATCGAAACCATTGTTAGTAGTAGTGCTGGTCGTGGTGATGTTCACATGAAGAATATCCGCAGCACTCGCAGACGGGAGCAGACTAAACGCCATCGGGACTACATGAAGGAGGGGACGAGCCGTGAGTGATCTGTCTGATGTTATCCGTATCCTGCCAACCATGAAATCAGGGGGTGAGTTGTTGTCTGCCCTGGAAGTGCTGCCGGAGTATGATTCTGCTATCTGTGATGCTGATGCTCCGGTACGACTTATGGCACTCTCTGACCTCTACCGGGTGTACGTTCCAAATCAGATGTCGTTGGAGATTTATAGCAAATTGTATCTAGCTCTAATGCGATCCTTACAAAAGAAGGGTACAACACTGGCAATACAACAGCGGAATCAGAATTACAGAGCTATCGTTCAGCAGGAGTACAGCGGTATCATGGGTGGCTCCGACAGCTTTACGATCATAGGAGCCTCTGGTATTGGAAAATCAAGTGCTATCAGTCGGGCCATTACTCTGATTACCGAGAATCGTATTATTGAGGTAGAGAATCCTCACACCAAAATCATCCCCTGCATTAGCGTCCAGTGTCCCTTTGATTCATCAGTGAAGGGATTGCTACTGGAGATTCTACGGAAGGTGGATGAAGTCATTGGCGGCAACTATTATCCCAATGCGCTACGGGCCAGAACAACCACGGATATGTTGATTGGCAGCGTCAGTCAGGTGGCTTTGAACCACATAGGGTTGCTGGTGGTAGATGAGATTCAGAACGTATGCAACAGCAAGAACGGCAAGAGCCTTGTAGGGATGCTTACCCAGCTTATCAACAACAGTGGTATCTCAATCTGCATGGTGGGTACTCCTGAGAGTGCTGTGTTCTTTGAACAGGCTATGCAACTTGCTCGAAGGTCATTGGGGCTGAGATATGATGTAATGGAGTATGGGGAGGACCTCAAGATGTTCTGTGAAGTTCTGTACTCCTACCAGTATGTGAAGCAGAGGACAGAGATCACCAATGGCATTACAGAATGGCTCTATGAACATACTTCTGGAAATATCTCTGTGGTGGTGTCCCTTATCCACGACGCTCAGGAGATTGCCATTCTCAACGGCAGAGAGGTTCTAAGCCTAGAATCGTTGAATGAAGCCTACCAACAAAGGCTATCCATGTTGCATGGGTTCATCCAGCCTCGGCAAAAGCGCCAGACCTCGAAAACGAAGCGCAAGACTGCCATTGCTAAGGCCGATGTTGATGTGGAACCAGATGGAGAGTTTACGATTGCAGGTTTGGTATCTCAGGCCAAATCCGAGGGCGTTGACATCGTGGAGCTGTTGAAAGAACATCTGCCAGTGGTGGAGGTGGCGGTATGATCTCCTACTTTCCCGCCATCTATCCTGATGAACTGGTGTATAGCTGGTTCTGTCGGTATTACGTCCATTCTGGTTTCTTTTCGAGTAAATCAGCCATGCAGGAGTTATATTTCAAGCGGTCAGACAATCCCAGCAAGGAGTTCATTGGAAATCTCAATCCTGGGGCCGTGGAACAGATTGCAAAGATGTATCCCTTAGACAAGCTGGTGCTGGAACATACCATGTACCCACAGTATGCCCGCTTCATTTCGTTGGAGCAAAAGAAGACTGCCCTATATCGGCTGGGACATGATAACTGCGATGCACACCACCTGTTCTGTGTTCTCCCTCGGTCTGAGGGGGAACACTACTTGCGGTTCTGTCCGCTGTGTGTAAATGAGGACAGGGAGACATGCGGTGAAACCTACTGGCATCGGAAACATCAAATCCGAAACATGGGCATCTGCACGAAGCATAGGTGTAGGCTTGTGGAATCCAGTGTTCCGGCGAAGAGTGAGCAGGGCTTTGTGTTCTGCCCGGCAGAGCACTACACAGGCTGCGATAAGGTTGTCTTTGAGGAAGATCCTCAGATGATCCAGTTTGCAAACTACCTGGAATCCGTATTTGATGCACCGATGGACTTTGAGAATGATACTCCTATCAGCTCCGTTCTGTATCATGGAATGTGCCAGACAAAGTATTTGAAACCATCTGGACGCAGTAGATATACGAAGATGCTTGCTGATGATCTGAATGTATTCTACAGAGAGATGGGGCTATATAACATAGCGAGTATATACCAGATTCAGAAGGTGTTGCTAGGGAGCAGGTCTGATTTTTCAGTAGTATGTCAGATCGCCTTTTTCCTTGGCATGGAGACAGAGAAGCTAACCTCTCCTTCCTTGACACCGGAGCAGGTTCAGCAGGAGCAGGACAGCCACTACATGAAGGATACTGCCCCAGTAGACTGGGTGCAGTTAGATGCGGACACAGCCCCCATATTGGAAAAGGTTGTCCAAGGCGTATATGATGGCACGGATAATGAGAACGGCAGACCCGAACGAGTATCAGAGCGGCTTGTATACCGTGAGATGAACCTGCTGGGGCATCAGCTAGAGAATATGCCAAGGTGCAAGGCCATCTTTGAGAGGTATACAGAACCATACCCTGAGAGTTGGGCCAGGAAAATCATTTGGGCATATCAGAGATTGAGAGCGCAGGGTAAGCCCTTCTATTGGTCTGATATTAGGAAACTCTCAGGAGTGAAGAAAAAGAACTTCCACTCGATCATCCCCTATTTACAGGAACACACGGATGCTGAGACAGCAAATCGAATCGTAGCCTTGATTGAGTGAAATAGATAAGACAGGGAGTGCCTCAGCGCACTCCCTGCCTATACTGAGGTAGAGGGTTACTAAGTAAGACTTTACCCTCAGAAGCTAAGGTGTATGGCCCTACTCTTCTTCTGTTTCCCAGTCATGCTCTTGGACTATCCAGTATGATGAATAACTGACCACTGTATAGTTTATATGGGCATCCTCAAGCAATGATTTCATTTTTGTTATGCTGTAAATACGGTTCTTATTTCGATCTGCTCTCCCAAAGGCTGCATCGTATAGCTGGGTAAATTCACGGCTGAACTTGGTCTTTCCCGCCTCACCTACTATTTGAGTTACATTGTCAGCATATGATTCTAGGAAGGCCACGAAAGTCTTCTTTGCCTTGTCCTTATCAGCAAAGGTTATATCATCATCCACACAGTAGACCTTGCCAAACCAAAAGAGCTGATACTCTAGGTACTTCTGTCCAACACGTTTCTTCTCCTGTTGCTCCATGCCAGCCTGCGGGCTTTCCTCAATCATTTCATCAAGAATAAGCTGATACTGACGAGTGCGCCTGTCCAACAGGGACTTAGCTATTTCATTTAGGTACAACTCTGTGGGCTTGTCCATAGGTCTGCCGAACCAGTGCTTTGCATTTATCCAGTCCAGCGTACCTCCATTATAATATTTATCTAGGAACCGGTATTCATCATAACCTCTCGATTGAAGCGTATCGGGCAACTCGCCATAGGCCAACCGGTAATTGTGGTATGCTGTTTTCTGCGTTTGAAAACTATCTATGCGCTTCTGCACGTAAGGGCAGTCAAACCTCTGCACATACAAAGTCTTTCTGTCATCAGCATCGCTTACTCTGGCTCTTCCGAGCATCTGTAGACATTTAACCCTTTCCATGTCAGACACAACGATGTTGTTGATACCAGTCAGGTTTACCCCGTTATCAAGGACAGATGTTGTGATTAGAACAAAGGTATTTTTATCAAGGCGCTCATTCAGCACCATTGAGCAGTAGGAAGGATTCGCTTTACTTGACGCATCTACAGCAAAGACTTTCTCTGTTTTTGAATCTCCATCTACAACAACCAGAGGACTACCTTTTCCCTCAGCGTACCCTTCGAGATCCTTTTTTACAGCCCTACACTTCTCTATGTCATCAATGAAAACTAACCACTTCTCTCGCTTTTGATTGACGCTCTCAATCATCTGTCCATATAGTTCGCCAATGGCGGAGTACACCTTAACATCCAAGTAGCTATAGTCGCGTTGGAAATGGTAAAACGCCATCGGGATACTCTTATCTTTTTCCTGGGGCCTGTTGAAATTCAACCGTGAGTGGTACTCGCGTTCGTACTTAATTATGTACTCTAAACACTCATACGGCGTGGCACTCATGTACACCCTGACAGCATCCTGGAATAGCCTGACGATAGCCTCCAGGATTTTAGAAGTATGGGGGTTGAACATAGCATCGGAAGTAAAGAAGTGGGCCTCGTCACAAATAATGTAGATGTATCTGGACTGAGCTTTCGATTGCCTTTTCTTTAGCATCTGCTCGCAATGTAATATACTTTGGTATGTCATTACATCCGCGCAGTCTCTATATGGGTAAAATTTAGCTTCTTCTTCGTCTGAGTCCTCGGTTCCTTTCAGACGATTTTTAATCTGTTGCCGTAGGGCCAACCGATTGCTGAGGATAAGAACGCGCTGCTTAGTGTTCTTCCTGTAGTTCAACTCTCTCACATATGGAACCAAGACATTCTCGACAAAATAATTTTTACCCTGCCCGGTCTGGGCTGAAATAAATACGGGTTGCAATGGCTCCCATTTGCCGTCAACATTTGCCCTTATTGTGCCATCATAATCTGTCTCTATTTTGAAATGTTCGCCGATTCCCTCGGAAACCCGTTTCTGGCCACATTCAATTTGACAAACATGGAGGCTGCTCATGATACAATCAGTCTTAAATTCCTCTTGGTCGTATGACAATCGTATTGCCCTATGAGCATCCGGACTGGTGGAATGACTATGAGATGTATCTGCGATAGTATCTCCATCGTACTTATCATGTACTGGAGAAACAGCCTTTGCCATGTATATTTTTTCGGTATTTTTTGATTGCTCTGTAGAGGTGGCAACTATGCGCCCTCGAAGTATAGGGATTTGTGATTCGTGAATCTCGGGTATTTCATTAACAGAACCACATTCCCCAACAAGTTCGCAGGGATAAAATTCGCAATGACGGCAAAATGGGAATTTATATTGAGATTCTTCTTCTGGCGTTAAAATACGAAAGTTATCATTTGAAATCATTCTCAAAATCTCCTCAATCTATTATTGCAACGATTTGTGATTTGTGAATAGCCTAATTATAAAAGACCAACAAATCACATACGGCGAAGAAATCAACTCAATACTGCATGGCTCCTAACACCATTCAACAGGAGTTCAACTAACTTCAAAGGTATGCCCTTGCCCTTATTGGCAGTATATCACATTCCTACAGATAATGCCAGAAGGAGTTTGAAAGCAAGAAGGTATAGGACGCTTTGATGCGTCCTATACCTTTTATTGCTGTCCTATAGGATTTTGTTGTCTGAAGAGTTCTAAGGCTTTCTCAATGGTAGCCTCAATTTCCTCTGGTGACTGATTATCAGGGAAATACTTTGCGAGAAGGCTTTCCTTGATTTTGATAGCTTTTCTTTTGGGAGGAGGAGCCTTTGGTGTAATGACTTGCTTGATTTCTTCTTCGTCAAGCTCATGGTCAGATGATTGTTTCTTTAATTCCTGGGCTTGCTGTGTGTCCACCTTAACTTTCCCTTCGACTAGCTTTTTAACGATTTCCTGCTCACTTGACCGTAGATAGGACAAATGCTCCGCAACACCCAGCCCTATTAGCTTGTTGTCCAAGCACTCCAATAGACCTTTAGACAACTTCGCAACACGGATATACCGAGCAATCGTAGCTTGTGATAGACCGTATTTCTCGCCGATAACGTGCATTGTCCGTGACCTGTTATCAGATTGAGAACCATCCTCCGATTGCTGCAAATCTGTACGATACCCTGGCTTCTTCTTCATTGCCTCATTTAGCATATGGAGCGAGTTCGCAAGTTCACTGGCTTTGAAATCCTTAATAGATCGCTGATCGAAATTTGTCTTTATGACAATTTCCATGGCCTCTTCATCATTTTTAGGAATACAGATAATAGCTGGCACTGTACTCAATCCAAGTTCCAATGCGGCATTGACCCGGTTGTGCCCAGCAAGTATCTCATAGTGATACTTTTCATCGTCAATCTTACGGACAAGGACAGGTGATAAAATCCCATGTTCCTCAATGTCTTGGATAAAATCGTTTAACCGCTGTCCCTCGTATAGCTTGAAGGGGTGGTTGGCAAATGGCTTTAACACTTCCGGGCTTATGGCTATGACTTTCATCTGTGGTTCTGAACCAAACGGGTTGAGTATGGCCCTATCAAACTCAGTTGCCATGGATAGTCCTCCTCCGGTAGTTTCTGCTGTGATTATACATACCTTTCCCAAGGAAGTCCAGAATCTTTCTAAATATTTTTCAGGGGTGACCTGCTCTCTGTTTGACAACGGGTGACACAAAAGGAAATTGCAAATCACATGAGATAAGAGTAGAGATTTCCTAATTTTTTTATGTCGCTCCGCTTACTGAGTGTAACTGGTGACAAATTGATCTTTGCAAAGGCGATCATGACCTTCTCCACTTCTCGACAGTTCATGGCCTTTTGCGCGAGCAACAGAGACTTCTTTTCCGGGATTAAGGTCAGGAACCGCAACATCTTCCGCCGCATGATAGCGTCCTTGACTTCCTTCCAAATGATTTCAACGGCGGCATCCTTTTTATAAAAGTCGCCAAAGGGAACGATCCGTGCGAAAGTGTCCAAGAATATTTGCTGTCGATCCGTTATCAGTTCCACAATCTGTCCAGCAGTATCCTCCGCATTGGTGTAGGCCCGAACCGCCTTGGGCTTTGTCAGCTTCACTTCTGCCCGAAGGATACCCTGCGTATAACTACTCGCAGACTTTATTTTCTTATGGTCCATGCCGCTATCTCGAAGTTGATCTGCAAATGATTGCTCCAAGTCATATAGCAGAAAGTCGATTGCGTTACTGTTTCCAGATAGACAAAAACTGCTGTTTTCATCTATGCCATCATAGCTTGCGGGGGAGAATCCCTTTATTTTGCTGACCCGTTGCAAGACCTTCAAGTAGGCCGCCACATTCTCCCAACTTCCAACGTCAATATCGGTAATTAAATTCAAGCCTGACAACGTAAAATCATTTATACTAAACTTGAAATTGAAATATTTGCCAATCCTCTTATCGAGTTTTCGGAGCAGTTTATCCGTATCAGATGGATCATCCACGACTAACGATAAATTGATAAGTAAGCGAATCCTTTTTTTGTACTGACTGTCTCGGTAGATAACGGTGATCCCCTTCTCCATGAGGGATGTATCGAGGTATTCATCGTCAAGCTCTTTCAAGTACCCGGTCTTATTGTATGCCATGTCGAATATCTTTTGGAATTTTTCAGTGTCTAACACCATTGACAGTTCAAAAATTGGATTTAACTTCATTTCAAATGCCCCCTAATACAAAATCTTTTTACAAAAGAGTTGCGTTCGGTAGGATTTTCCATTTGAACAGATGCAGAGTATAAGTGCATAATGTTTCTACCACTGATCTACAGCGAGTATTAGGATCTGTAATTCTGGATTGCAACTAATGATGCAGTTTTTAATGAGAAACGGTGCAGTCATTTGGCTGCACCGTTAGTATGAATTATCCTCTTATTCTGTGTCGTATTTAGCTTCTTTCAGTGTAGCTTGTCGAAGAGGAAAATCAGAAAATAAATTGACTACGCAATCGCATCGTAGCAACCGCGCCCTACCAACAGCTTGTTCCAGCTCTGACTCGATGATATAGAACTGGATGGCCCTCAATAGTTTATCGGTGTATGTCATGAAATAAAACCGAAACCCATTATGTTCGACCTGGGTGTTGGGCTTCAGACGGTCATCAACATCATATCCTAGAGAATAGGCAAATAGTTTATATATCCATTCCGGCTGATGCGGCGTTCCAATCACGTCAATATTTTCCCCCTTCAATATGTCACAGCCCGCACAGTTTCCAAAATGCAGATCGCCCATATAGAACTTGTGAAATTCCTTGAATGAAATGGTGTTTTCAAAGCCTGTCCATTTCTTAATTTTCTCTATAATATCAGAATTTTTTCGCATCGAACTTCGACCCATTGCCTTATCCCCGTATTGGTTTAGTCTACCTGTAATTGCCGCCTCCTTGCACTCATAAAATTTTACATTATCCGCACCGAAATAGGCTTCACAAATATCTCTGTCCGCTGTTGCTGAGAGCATGATATACTTAACATTCTCTTGGAACTGAACAGGGTTGATAAAGGTGACGCTATCCTCTTCCAAGTTACTCTCTTGCTCTGAAGCGGAACGATAGCAGAAAAATTTAGCGGAACATAACGCTGATATGTTGACCGCCATCTTCATATCGGCGTATGTTTTGCTATAGTCAATCTCATTCATGGTGAAGTAATCTGAACGGTCAATCTTTTTGAAAATTTTTCTGATTTTGGCTGCCAACGGATCGTTGGCGGCTAATTTTCTGTTTATTTTTCTTAGCCTAGAAATCGGAATAGTTTCTCTACTGGGAATCACGGTACTATAGATGATATCCTCATCTACGATGACAAGATCATACTTGCTCACGTCAATGTTCGACAAGCGACGATGTGTGGTTACAGCGTGACCTTCCGAATTGTTAAACTCTTCGAGTTCCCTCATAAATCGCTTAAATTGCTGGGTACACTCAACATCACCTTCGGCTATTGCTTTCTTTAATACTGGCATTGGCGATTTTCCTTCATCATATAGAGCCTGTATTTCACACCAAACATGGTCAGGGATTTCATCTTTGATTTCGTGCAATGAAGGGGATACAATAATCTCAATCCCCAGTTCTCTTGCTCTTTCCCACACTTCACGCTTCAGTTTGTTAGTAGGGACAACTATCAGAATCCTCAAATTAGTGCGCTTGAGTAATTCCAGAATAGCCTGAGTCTTACCAAGAGCAGTCTGAGATTTGATGACGTGCCATATAGGTTCATTAGACGATATAGCCTCTTGAAAATTTCCCATAAAATCATCCCAAGCCTCACTCAATTCCACTAAAGGCTTACCTGCATTAGCGATTTGCTCTATTGTATGTTTTGGGGGTTTCAGTGTAGAGAGAATATTTTCTCCATGAGGACAAATTCCATGATAGGGGCAAAAGGAACTACAGGGCTGAGGTCCATCCGATTTAATGTACTTCAAGTAGTAGACCCAGTTATCATATTTTTCGATGCAATCATCAAAGTACGATTTTGTTTTGAGAGTATCACTGAACTTTGTAGCTCCACCTCTGATCTGAACGGTGTTCGTGGCTACGCCGAGCAGCTCCCGATAAGTCAACTTCTTTTTTCCTGTTATGAACTCTTGATAAAGTTTGCAAGCAGAGCCGAGCGTTTGCAAATCTTTAGCACGAAATGAGTTAAATGAAGATGATCCTTCATGATCTGATGGTACTTCACTAGATTTCTCTTCATCTGTGAAATGAATCTCATAATTCAGAGATGATAATTTCTTGACAAGATCATACTCTATAATACATTTTGTCATGTTTTTATCATCTGAATTATCTCTGAAATGCTCAGCGTGTCGATCATTAACAGAAATATGAGGAAGATTCCTCTCATTTAATGCAATACCTGTTTCTCTGGAAAACTCAGCAGATTTTCTTTTGTAGTTAGTCGCTCCATAGCGATTTTTCCAGTGAAGGCAGGTGTTCATGAGCAAGGAATAAGTATCTATTTCAGGCAATGTTTCATCGAAATGTAAGACCTTATTTCCTCCTGAGTACAGTTTGAGAACACTACAGTTGTTCTCTGCTTCAGGAAAAATCTCCATCAGGGCTTTCTGTACCACCTCAGCCTCCCTAAAAGAAGAAAGAGGAGTGCTGTTCAGAAACACAATACCGAATTTTTTTCGTTGTGCAACGGAAAAGGACTCGTAAGCAAGCAGAATTGGAAGATTATATTTTTCGGCCCGTTCTTTAATTTTTTCAAATGTAAGATTACGATTATTTACGCCATCAAAACTATCAAAGGAAAGTGCTAGTAGTTGCGATTGCTCAAATGTCTCCATACTTTTACTGCTTCCCTTGAAAGTGGATGGGCAGAACGTGCAGCCTTTCGAGCCTACTCGTTCTACGAACGATTTGACATTTTTACTGCTTACTGTTTCTGGATGGTCAACAACTATGGTTTCCAACGCCTTTAGCTGTTCCGGGGAAGATGCTTGTTTGCTTTGAATCTTGTTGACACTAACTCTGAATTGATCCATAATTTCAACTCCTTTTGGGATTTTTATTTCCCTGTGGAGGCGAATTTGAAAAATAAATTACAAAAAATGAAGGGCGTACTAAACCGCCCTTCATCTAAACCGCACAGACTTAGCCAACCCCAGCTGGGAACACTTTGCTTCCTGGTACGAGATCAGCGATAGCATCTGCTTTGAAGTTACTTCGCCAAGTTTCGATATAAGGTTGATTTCTTAACCCCGGTCAGCTCTTCAATTTCTACGATGGAATACTGTCGTGTATTGTAGAGCTTAACAGCTTTCCTTACAGCATCGGGATCTGTCTTGGGCCTGCCGCCTGTACGTCCTCTGGCCCTGGCTGACTTCAATCCTTCACGGGTACGGTCAGCGATCACGTCTCTCTCAAACTGGGCAATAGCTGACATGAGCGTGAACAGGAGCTTGCCTGTGCTGGTGCTGGTGTCGATGCTTTCCTTCAGACTGACAAGATGAACGCCCTTCGATTGAAACAGTTCTGTCAATTCAATCAAATTTTTGGTGCTGCGTCCCAGCCGGGATAAGGATTCAATTACCACAGTATCCCCCTCGGTCATGCGGTCAAGCAGCTTGGTCAACTCTGGGCGGTCACGCTTGGTTCCGGTCATCTTCTCATTGTAGATTATATCCACTCCGTATTTCCTGAGAGCGTCAAGCTGGCGGTCAAGATTCTGCTGCTCGGTGCTGACACGGGCGTATCCGAAAGTATAGTTCTTCATAGTACCTCCAATCGTCCCAATATCGTATGAGATATGGAACGTAGATTTTGAAACGAGTTTTGGGACAAAATACCCCTCGAAATCACTCGATTTCGAGGGGTATCTCGTTTCCAGAAAATTAGTCTCAATAACGACCGTTTATGGGATACTCCAGCATGACGCCTAAATGAAATCGGACACACTCATTCCAGGTGCATCCCACGGATGGGCCGGGCCGTAATCGCCGCCTATGCTGGACGGAGCTGTGGGGCTATCGGCATCTTCACCTGTGGAATCCCTATACCGCTCCATATTCAGCCCAAAGTATCCAGCCTCGGTGTCCGACAATTCGGCAACATCAACCATGTAGCGGTAGGCTTCTTCCTCGCCATCTTCGATCAGCCCATCCTTCAGAACCGTAGCGATTTCGCTCATTCTGGCCCAGGGGATATGTTTTTCGTTCGTCCGCATCAGGTAGTAGTCCACCGCCCTGAAAAGAGCCTCAGCTTTCGTCAGACCAGAGAACTTGCCGAAATCGTAGTAGCAGCAGGTCCAGTCCCAGCTTCCAGCTTTCTTGTCCAGGCCGCTTACAACGGCATACTGGGTCATACTCTCCCCTCGCAGAATAAGCGCATACTGCCCGTTTTCATCAATAAGCGTGTACTTCATTTAGGATTCCTCCCCGTCATCGGCTAATTCGTCCACCGCAGAGGATGGATGTTGCCAGTTGCAGTAGCAAAATAGGCGCTCGGCTTTCTCTGTATCACCGTGGCACTCGTCGATGAAGTCCTGGCCTGTATAGCACTGGCTCAAAACTTCTTCCAATTCCTCCGGGTCTTTAATCTGGCGATCCAGGGGAATATGATTCAAGGCCACATCAGGAATATAGACCACCACATCCCCAGGGTAGAATTTGTCAGCCTTAAATATCTCGCAGTCCTGGCCGGGGCCAAATGCCAGAAGATCATTGAGCGTATGGCCCTGTTGGAGCTGCACCCTTAACTCCTGCTTTGTCAATATGCTGTTCTCCCTGCTCCTTTCGATGATTCGTGTTACAGCCGTGCGGATTCTCTCTATCAAGGCCATATCATAGATACGGTAATGGAAAGCTGCCGACACCTCGTTTCGGTTCCCGTGGAAATCCACAAAACCACCTCCGCGCTTCGGATTCTCACAACAATCGACAAAGAGATTATCCGGTTCTGTGAACGTGTGGCCTCGCTGCTCCATCTCGGTCAGCATATCGAACGGGTCTGCATAGATACCGTGGAAATGGAAATACGCCCCGTCATTGGCAAGCAGCTCCGCTTTCTGGCCCTCCCGTTCTTTGATCTTCCAGCTATCATCCGGCTCCCGACGATTCCACATGAAATATTCAATACCGTCTTTCACCATGAACGTAGGGTACATCCAACATTGGCCCGTAAAAGCCGAGTCATCGTAATACCGTTCCTTCTCTATAAACTCAATCATGCCTACACCCCCTATTCAGTTCCAAGGTTCTTCTCTGGAAAGCAACGATGAACAAGGAAAATTGCTCTGCGGATCGTCTGTCCACCGTTCCTCCGGTTTGAGCCACATATAGCGGCAGCCAAGGATATGCACCATTCTTACCCGGTCATAGAGGCGGCAGAAGTGACGATCCTCTACAACCTGCGCATCGAACCACTCGTTGAGTTCAGCAGCCGTAGCAAAGGTGCGGAGAACCGATGTTCCCACACCCACCATATACCTCTGCTTGAAATCCAGAAGCTGCTCCCGGACAAGTTCGTAGTCCGCAGCCTGTTTCTCACTCAAGGGGTGTTCATATTCAACGTAGCCCCAGCAGTCACGGCCAGCCTCCCTACAATACTGCCGCTTATCAAAGTTGACGATTCCGATAACCTTGTTGCCATCCGGCTTCGGGAACGTACCCGGCGCAACGGGACGCTGTGTACTGTAGTATTTCATTTTTCCGAATTTACCTCCCAGCAGCCAATGTAGAGATATTCCCTATAACTGCCCTTCGGCGTGGCCTGACACATAAAGGCTCCGTCCTCGGATTGGATCGTCACCAGATCGTTCCACTCATAAAAGCGGTTTTCTCTGGCAAGGCGTCTCAGTTCGGGCAGGGCCTTTGTGTTGATCCAATCAAAGAACGCATCCTGGTCCTTCTGACTCCCATCCAGCCGCTCAAAGCTCTGGCGATCCGGCAGAAGGTACAGTGCCTTTCCGGGACCGCCACTATCCCGTTCAAGGATGGCCCTGGCACCCCAGTACATCTTCGGGGTGAAGTTCTCGGGGTAGTTTCCCCACTCATGACTCATAGTTTCGACATCCTTTCTATAATTTCAATAAAATTGCCCTATAACCCCTCTGTGTAGATGTATTTTGCCGTGATATTCTGTCATAATGTGAAATCTAATACTCGCCCGTAAACTGCGGGTGAAACAACACAGGAGGTACAAACATGAACACCACAAATTGCAAGCGAGGATCGCAGAACAGGCAACCCCACAGGAATCATCTTTTGACCGCTTTATTTGTTGCGGTCATGGTGATGCTCTTAACCCTTCCCGCCTTTGCTGCGGAAACAGCGGTGAGCGAAAGCACACCCGATTGGCTTGAAAATCCCGCTGATGAAAATGGCACGTTTATTGACGAAGTTGGTGCCACTGAACCGACCCTTGGTCCCGTATCAACCCTTGAAGAATTGCTTGATGCCATTGCCAATGCCAACGCGAACGATGTGATTGAATTTGACGCTAGTATCCAGGCATATTCTGGCTCTAACCTGGTACTCGGTCGTGCTGATTGCCCGGTAACGCTTCGTCGCACTACATCTGAGGCCCGCTTATCTCTCGGGAGCTTAGAGGTAGAGGATGTCATAGTACAAAATATCACGTTTGATGGTGCGGGGGTTCAATCATACTCCCCTATCCTCTTCGTCAGTAGTCCTTCACAATTTATTACAGACTGTAACTTTATCAACTGCATTGGAGGTGCTGCATTAGAAATTGATTATAATTGCGATACTAATATTCAGCTCTGCAATTTTGCTAATAATACCGGGACATCTGGGTCACATATACGACTCGGTTGTCGTAGTGCGCACATTTGGGGGTGTACGTTTACAGATGGATTTGCCAGCGACAGAGGCCCAGTTTATATGCGTACACAAGGACGGACCGAACTGTCTGGATGCACCATTTCTGGCAATGCCGCAGGAACGATGGGCGGTGGTATTTATCTTGAAGGAGGGGAGCTATATATCAGTGGATGTAAGATTTATGGCAATACAGCAAACGGTGTCGCAGACGATATTACAAAGGACTACACAAGCCTTTTGTCCCTAGCAGACAACTACGCCGCCTTGGTAGAGTTGTATAAGCCTGACGGGGTGGTTCCTAACAGGTGGACTGTGGATAGCCACTATGATAATAACCTTGGGACAGATTACATGCGTGCAGATATGATCTTCTCAATGAGTTTTGCAGATAACGAACCTTCGCCCCCGCCTTCACCCGCTTCTATAACGCTGGATCAATCAGAGCTGACCCTTTACGTCGGTGAGGCAGACACATTGACGGCCACGCTCTACCCTGAAGGTACAAACAGCAGTATTCAATGGACAAGCAGTGATCCCTCTGTTGCCAGCGTTACCGAGAGAGGGCTTATAATTGCGCACTCAGCAGGGACAACCTCAATTATTGCTACGGCAACGGTTGGAGGAGCGTCCGCATCATGCCTCGTAACTGTTCAAGAGGTGCCAGCAACAACCTACTCTATTAGCATCAGTGTCAGCCCCACGGAGGGAGGCACAGTCAGCGGCAGCGGGCAATATGAGGAAGGTGCCACCGCAACGGTTACTGCCGTTGCCAATGAGGGCTTCCGTTTCCTGGAGTGGGCAGAAGCCGGCACACAGATCAGTACAGCGGCCAACTTAACATTTACAGTGACTAGCGACCGAACGCTGACAGCAATTTTTGAACCCATCTCCGAGCCTGCCCCTGGACCTACTCCCAAGCATACCTATACCATCAACGTATCTGCCGCCGAAGGAGGGACCGCCAGCGGTGGGGGTGAATATGAGCAAGGAAGTTCCGTAACGCTTACCGCCACACCCGAAAACGGGTATCGTTTCATCGCGTGGACAGAGAGCAACGAACAGATTAGCTCTGATGAAAGTTATACTTTCATAGCGGATCGTGACCGAACAATCATTGCTTACTTCGTGCCTACTTGTACCATCAGTATAGGTGCTACAGTAGGTGGGACTATTAGTACAGGTACTACCGCAGAAGGAACCAGCGGTGGTTTTGGAGGAGAATTTTTGAAGGGAAGTTCTATGACATGTACGGCCATCCCTGATAGCGGGTATCTTTTTGCAGGGTGGACAGAAAATGGGGAACAGGTCAGCGTCGATGAAAGTATCACTATCATAGTAGAGCGTGACCTATCGCTTGTCGCTAATTTCAAACCGATTTCCAAGCCTACCTATACCATCAACGTATCTACCACCGAAGGAGGAACCGTCAGCGGTGAGGGCGAATATGAGCAAGGGAGTTCCGTAACGCTTACCGCCATACCCGCAAACGGGTATCGTTTCATCGCGTGGACAGAAAATGATGAACAAATCAGCACCGATGAAAATTTTAAGTTTATCGCAGATCATGACCGAACGCTTGTTGCTATCTTTATGCCAATTTCCAAGCCAACTTATACTGTTCATGTTAGCTCCGCACAAGGCGGGACAGTAGAAGGTAGCGGCAGTTATAAAGAGGGGGAAACTGTTACCGTAAACGCTGTACCTGATAACGGCTATCGCTTTCGGCGTTGGGAGGAAAACAGCGTACAGGTCAGCACAGAGGCTCGATATTCTTTCGCAGCAGAAACAGATCGGATGTTAGTTGCTGTTTTTGAGCTGATTCCACAATCCGGGCAAGATTCAACATATGTCCCCGGAACACCATCTACCTCATATCGTCCGAACGGTGGCAATACCCAGCCTACCACTACTTCGCTACCATCACGAACAGAGGTTCAGGCACCCACACTGACTAACGGAAAAATCACGCTACTTGCTCCCGATAACTTGTTTTGGGGAGGATATAAAACTGGCAGGGATAACGGTGCAGGAACCGTCACACGGGCGGACTTGGCCCAGCTTGTCTATTTCATGATGGATACCGAGAGCGTGAAAATCCATGGAGTAACCCAATCTCCCTTTCGTGATGTAGAATCTGGAGCATGGTACGAAGCGGCAGTTGGCACTTTGCAAAATGCCGGGATCATGGTCGGATGTGGAGATGATCTATTCTGCCCGGATCGCACATTGACATGGGGTGAATTGCTCACAGTGTTCGCCCGGTTTACTGAGGATGAACCGCTTACAGAATACTATACGGGGGAGCATTGGGCGAAGGACTCTGTAAACAAAGCCTTTACCCTTGGATGGTTGGAATATACAGAAGTATTTGATCCGGGAAGAATCGTAACAACTGGCGAAATGGTCGATTTGATACAAGAAGTTTTCCGATGGAATAACGAATAAGATATTGCCCCCGGATTTACCGGGGGGCAATATCTGTTCCAACAGCAATTATGCGGTCTGCTCCGGGAAAGCGGAGCCATACACCGCATGATCTTCCTCCTCGAATTGTTCTGAATCGTCCATATCATCAACGCCTTTCGGGTCAGGTCCCTCCGTCTCGTCTGTTGCCGGGAGCAAAGACCGCATAACATCCCGCCGTGTCTGCACCGAAGTAGGCTTTGCGCTGCCAGCAGATACCGTGTGATTGTACTCCGGAGATATAGAAGGGTGCCCACCGAAGAACTCGGTCAGGGTGCGGTTGATCTCGTCCTGGCTCACACCATTTTCGACTGCAAGACAGCAGTAATAGGCGCAACTGATGAAGTGCGTTCTACCCTTGACAGTGCGGAGAACCTTATTGTTGACATCAATCAGGCTCCTGACGAACACCACATAGGCGTCCAGCCCAGAGCTAATCGTGTCCAGAATTTCACCGTCAACCTCGACTTTGCTGGCCCACTCCCGGAAGGGCTTGGTGGAGAAGTCAGGGGATTCCTCTGTGATTAGCTGGTAAAGCTGCATGGCAATCATCTCGTCCGTGAACCGTTTCCGGCCAGCCTCCGATACTACGAACTGAATCGCCTTGTGCTTGGCGAGCTGCTGGAAGGTCGTCAGGCTGGGGACATTGGCACGGGTCAGCTCAATAGCACTCAAAGGCTTGCCGTTATTCAGCCTGCGGAAGAACTCTCTGATTTCCGTTTCGGTCATTCCCTCATAATAGTAAATCGTGAGGTTATAATCCTTAATTCGATCCTGCGCCCATTCGGGCAACTGCGAAAAATACAGTCCGCTGACATCTTCCACGCACCCGTTGTCATCTACGACAGTAGGGGTCTCGGGAGTCAACGCAAATTCATCGTGGAGATATTCGCTGATGGCATTGGACCGCTGCTTTCCGTCCAAGCTGTCATAAACGCCGTTTTCGTCACGGGTAAAGTACATGGCAGGGATCGCATAGCCATAAATCATGCTGTGGATCAGGAGGGATTTTTTCTCTGCATCCCACACAAGATTGCGCTGTACGGCGTTGTCGTAATTGACTTTGCCCTTCTCCATCTGGTTTGCCAGGGCTTTTGCCGTCCAGTTGATATTGAATCGTTGCATATCGTCACATCTCCTCATATTCTACATAACAGATCCGCTTGGCACATAAGTTATTCTCTTTCTCGTGTCAAATTGCCTGTGGGCTGGATGCTTACTTCCTTTTTCCGAAACTTATTGTACCATATCAAATTTCACAACGCCTCCGATTGCCCCATAACGCATGGCTATAGGAATGTTGATTTTGAAACAAAACGCCCCAGAATCAAGTGATTCTGGGGCGTTTTTCTTCCTAAAATTAGTCCAACAAACGACCGCTTTGATGCAGCCTACTTGAGCGGAAATCAAGTTGAGCGGCTATTGTGCAAATCAGCAGCTCTTTGTGAACCCATTTTCTTCCATATATTCCGCTTCTGCCTGAGCGAGTTCTTCTACAAGTTCTCTATCTAATCCTTTGTGCTCAACCACATAGTCTTCAATAGCTTGAACTTCGACCACGGCATTAGCAGTCTCCTCATCCGGGAGGAATGGAGTTTCATCTTCGTGACCATACCCACTGATACCGATTGAGGCAAGATACTCTTCTTCACCATAGAGGTACATATCTGCATCTTCAACAGTGCATCCGCACTTCTCTGCTAGATACTGAACGAGTTCATCCAAGTCTAATACCAATTCGCTTTCCATAATCTGCCTCCGCATAAGCCAAATAATGTTTGTTGCTATCTTCCTGTTTCTATTATAAATCATTTCTCATACTTATGCAAGTGAAGATTACAGGGAGTGGACATATTTTGATGCGCAACTGCATTATTTGCACATACACCAACATTGTGTTTTAACAGATCTTCCGATATGTCTCGAAATTCGGGAATTTCCGCAGATTCCACAACCAAAATCAGCATAATTGGTTCCTCCAATAGAACAGTTTACGCGGGGATCATAGAAAGAAACTCCTGCTCGGTCAAAACGGGGATGCCCAGCTCCCGGGCCTTGGTGAGCTTACTGCCGGGCTTCTCCCCGCAGATAACGTAGCTGGTCTTGCGGGTCACGGAGCTGCCAGCGGTGGCCCCGAGGCTGACGATCTTGCTGTTGATGCCGTCACGGGTGAAGTGCTCCAGCTTGCCCGTGGCAACGATGGTGCAGCCGTAGAAGGGGCTGTAGGTTACGCTGTTTTTGTTTTCCATGGTGATATTTTCCTTTCTATCTTCAAATGTAAATTCTTTCTGAAGCGTTTTCCACAGCTCCAGATTGTCGGGAACGCTAAACCAAGCGTGAATATTTCCACTCAGAGTTGCACCGAAGTCTGGCAGCGAGGTAAAGTCAAAGCCGCTTATCGCGGCTTTCTCAAAATCGTCCAAACTGCCGCCGAAGTAGTTATCCAATGCCCGGCTCGCAGTCCTTCCAATCATGGGAATGTCCATAGCCACCAGATAACGTACAAAAGTGGTCTTTCTGCTGGCGTGGATGGAATCCTGGAGGTTTTTGTAAGACTTGATACCGAAACCCTCCATACCTATAATCTGATGGCGGTATCTGTCCAGATGGTAGAGGTCTTGATATGTGGTCAGGAATCCCGCAGAAATGAACTTGTCCAGTATTGCTTCTGAGATACCGGAAATGTCCATGGCCTTTTTCCCGACGAAGTGGACGAACTTGCGCAGCGTTTGATTGCCACAGTCAGGATTATCACAGTGGAGCGTTGCCACTTGGCCCCCCTTGCCACCAGAACGAGCGTAGATCCTCGTAGGCTTTCCACAGCAAGGACAGCGTTTCGGGATCAGGCTGGGGGCATAACGGCCACGGTCAAGGTTTTCCTCAATGTGGGGAATTATCATGTTGCGCTTGGAAACGAGGATACGACAGCCTGGGTGCAGTTCCAGTTCCTTGATGAAGGACAGGTTGTGCAGGCTGGCCCTCGACACAGTGCAGCCGTCAATCTCCACAGGGTCAAACAGGGCTACGGGCGCAATTTCCCCGGAACGGCTTGGCGTCCACTCAATGGAACGGAAGACTGTCTCCATCACATCGTCCTCAAACTTGAACGCAATGCCGTCCTTGTAGTGATGCCCTGTCCTCCCCAGCGTCTTGGAGAAGGAAATACTGTCATAGCGCAGCACAATTCCATCAATGGGCAACTTTTCGATATTGGCGATAGACCGCAGATGTTGAATTTTGCTTTCCGTCTCTGCCTGGGACGCGCCTTTTGACATACGAACAAAGGGACAGACCTCAAAGCCAAGAGGCTCCAAATCTTCCAACAGCCATCCCCGGCTGTCTGCGTTGCTGCCAAGAGTATCCATACCCTCAATGACGTTGAAGGCATAAAAGTAGATGCGGCGATCCTTACAGATGGACGGGTCAAGCAGCCGAATAGAACCAGCGGCAAGATTCCGGGCATTTTTAACGTCTTTGCCCTCGGTGTCCTTCATCTGCTCGAAATCGTCAGTATGGATCAGGCCCTCTCCCGTGATCGTGAGTTTCCCTTTGTGTGGGATCTTCAATGGCACGTTGCAGAACGCCGGGATGTTGTGGGTCACATCTTCGCCCACCTCACCATCCCCACGGGTGGATGCCTGGACCAGCCTGCCGTTTTCAAAGCAGAGCTTAACGGTCAGGCCGTCCAGCTTCAGCATGAGCAGCGCCGGGGCCACGGTAAGCATAGAAACCAGATCATCGGTCTGTTTTGTCTTGTCCAGGCTAAGGAGCGGAATGGTATGCCTGACCTTCCGCAGCGAACTCACAGGAGCATAGCCTACGGTCTGTGTGGGGGAGTTGCTAAGGACGATCCCCGTTTTCTGCTCCAACGCTGCCAGCTCGTCAAAGAGCCTGTCGTAGACCGCATCGGACACGCTGGGCTTTGCAAGATTGTAATATTCGTACCGATAACGATTGAGCGTTGCAGTCAATTCAGTGATACGCTGGACACTGACACCATCAGATTTTGACTGTTTTTTCTGCACTTTCTTCACCATCCTTAATAATCGTCTTGGAGCAACTTTGGTCTGCATCATTGTAAAGGTCGGTCAGTCGGCACTTAACCATCTTTACAACCTCGGCGTGGGCCTTGTAGCTGATGGCCGATTGTTCCACCAATATCTCGGTCATCCGATGTTCGGCCAGCTCAAGCGCACCAGCAAACTCCACCAGGAAATCAAGCAGGATAGAGAACTCGCTTTCTGGTGGAAGCTGGCGCATCCTCGCCAAAAGCGCATTAACCCCCAGCCACTCAACAACGGACTCCACCTGACTGCTGCCAACATCTGAACGGGCGTAAGGTACATAATGCTCCATCTTAACCAGCCTCGCTTACTTTCGCTGGCTTGTAGAAAGTGTTGGTATAGGCATCGTCAATGCTGAAACACCAACTGCCGTTGTAGGCTTTCCTCGGTTTGCGAGTGATGACCTTCCCATCGCCATCAATGGGCTTCAACTGGATCGTCTTACTGCTGGCCTTGATGATCTCATAGGTCACACGAACACGCTCCCATTTGAGAGAATCATCAACTCGGACGTATTGTTCCGCTGTGAACTGTTCGCCAACCTTGAAGGGATGTGTTTCTTGAAGCTCCTCTGACTTAATGATTTCCTTGATTTCGGCATAGGCAGTTTGGAGAACCATACCCTTCGCACCCCCGGTCAGTATGCGATAGGTGATATTCTGCGGGCCAGCTCCAATTACTTCAACCTCGGAATCAAATCCATCATTCAACCGGACTTGAAAGCCAATCTTGATGTTATCCTTGCTGAACTGGATACCGCCGCACTGGTCAACACAGGCTTCCAGGAACGCTTGCTTGTCTATGGCCTTTTCTATCAACTCAAACTCATGTTCCATCCAGCTAGTGACTTCCTCTACAGAAATTGGCGTACCGTCAAACCGCTTTTTCTTCTCGCCGTTCTCCATGGCCGCCAAAATTTCCTCATAGTGGACGATGTTCTTTTTTCTGGCCCGGATTTCCTTCTTGCATTCCTTGATACGGCGGTCGAGATAGGCAATATCCCGGTATTTTGCCCCATCTGCTGTTGCCCTGGCTGTCTTTGCTCTGTCTTGGAAATATTCGCTCTTGCGATATTCCTCAAAGCCTTTCTCATACTGAGCGAACATCTTTTCCCGCCGACGTGCAAATGCCTGACTTCCAGCATGACCAGCAATAATCGGCTGGGTAAAGAACGCAATATCTCCGTGCATCCGGTTAAGGGGCTGCTGCAAGGCTGCACCCCGGCGCTCTGCGTTCTCTGCGTACTGTTCGTAACGCTCGGCCCGTCTCTCAGCCCGATCTGCCTGACGCTCCACCTGTTCGGAGAAGGACAGCCGCTCACCCTCCCGCTGTTCCTCGGTGAAGCCCAGCTTGGCAGCGACCTGTTTTGCCCACCACAGATTCGGTTCCTTGGCCCTGCTCACCCAACAGCTCCCGGTACGACTCCAGAGGAATGCACTTTTCAGATCGGCCTTCTGGTCTGTGGTCAGGGCGGCATACTCGGATTTCTCAAAATGCAGCTCAATTTTGGTCGTTTCCAGATTGAAGATATACGGTTTCATCCTCAGCCCACCTCCTTCACGATGCCGTACACATCATCGACATAGTAGGCCCCGGTGAAGAAGTTGAAAATCGCCGTACAACGGACGCCGTTGACCTCGGCCAGATACCGATTGTCCCCGATCTGCCGGATGATCTCAGCCTCGCCCAGCACATGGCGGTCATGCTCATGGTCTTTCAGACTATGGATGTATGCCTTGACTTTCATGTTCTGCCTCCATAAAATAGTAATTGGCTGGAGCCGATGAACACCGGCCCCAGCCATGCGTTACAAATCACAGCACCAATTTTCTTCCTCATAGGCCGTACCATAGGTGCGGTTGAACTCCTGCACGGCCTTGCTGGGAATGTAGGTTTCCTCGTCCGGGCAGAAACGGCCCTCGGCAATTATGAGCCGCAGGGCATCTCTCATTTTTTCCTCGTCATCGCCAAAGATGGCCTGTTCCTCGGCCTCGGTGATCTTGATAATTGCCCCCAGCCGAATCCAAAGTTCTTTCATAGACACCTCCAGCATCAGCCGATAGCGGCTCTGGCCCGGAAACAGAAACTTTCCATGCAGCTTTCAGCGGCAGCCCTCGGCATCTTCAAGAGCCGTGCGGCCTCATGCAGCGCAAAACCATCTACCAGCAGTTCAATGATTTTGTTTTCCCTTGGCGTGGCTACCTTTGCCACCTGTTCCAGAAGGGCCTTGCGCTCGGTCTGACGTTCAACGTCCTGCTTTTGGTCAGGAATGGTGCTATGGTAGCCCTCAGTATCCAGACTTACGGTGTAGCCACAGCGTTTAGCACGGGCATGGTATTCACCCTCCCGGAGAATGGAATCTTTCATAGCCCGGAACGCCATCGCCTTGAACTCCACCCCGGCGGGAGGGTTGCGAAAATACTGCTGCACAGCGGAGAGGTAGCCAAAGATCACGATGTCATAGAAATCATCCATTGGGAGACGTTTATAGCGGAGATAATCAACGACCATATCGTGGTGTTGCTCCGCAAACTCCCGTTCCTCTTTCGTCATAGGCCGCAAAGCCCTCATGCTTTTTCAGCTCCTTTCGATGATAGGGCATAATAAGAGGGAACCCCTTGCGGCGCAAAGGATTCCCTCAAAGGTAGATTTGCTTAATCGACCTCCAACGGCAGACAGACGATACGGCCATCCATGCCCCAGAACATTTCCGGGGTATAGAATCGCTCCTGATACCGTTTGATCTGCTCCGGAGTCAGACTGACAAGATGGTCATTCTCTGGTGCGCCGCAGAGGAAGAAGGTGCCAAATACGATGTCGTATATCTGCCCATGTTCATCCCGCAATCCTCGATTCGGCGGGAAATCCATAAGCTGACCCTTTTCATTGCAGACCAGAGCGACAGGTTCCTTAAAAGGATAGATAGCCTGCATATGGCCGCCTACGATACCCTGCATAGCGTTCAGAGAATCTTCAATCTCCCTCTCTTCCGGCCTCTGTTCAGGTTCAACTACTAAAACACGCATAGCAACGCTCCCTTCCTCATGTGTCCTGCTCAAATTGGTAGAAATCCTCGTCACAAGTGAAGCACTGATAGTCATAGCCAGGTAACAGGCTCTTGAATAGCGGACTGCCGCATTTACGGCAAATGCCGCAGCTTTCCATGATGGTCATGTGACGTAGTTCCTCTGGCTCAACGCCAGCGGCAAACAGGAATGACTTTGCCTGTTCTGGACTATCGAACATCCGTATCTTCCCGTCATCGTCAAGCAGAAATTCCAGTTCGGTGTTGATGGTAATGCCGTCTACCGGGCGGGCAACAACAGCTTTACTCATACGCCCACCTCAAATTTTCCCCGCAGCCAGCGGACGGCCTGACGCTTCCGGGAAAATTCCTCCGTCCATGCGTCCCCAGTGGTGTTGTCCACCGCTACCCATTTGTGGCCTTCCTTCGTCAGAAAAAGGTCACAGGGGGTACGACGTTCTATGACCTGCCCAAGAATCTCTGAACTGACACGCTGGATTTTAGGCTTTCCTTTCATCTTCACCTTCTCCAATGGCTTTGCTTCGGTTCTGACACATCAGGTAGTTTTCGGTTGGCGTCCAGTCGGAAACTACGATCTCCATGTGCTTATCACACAGGAAGTCACCTTCACCGATGTACTGGCAGCAGTCGCAAACACCAGGATCACAGAACTTCTTGAAGGTAGACCTGTCATGTGCTTTTCTACGTTTTCTACTCATGGCTCGCTCCTTTGGGAACAGCAGCGAACTCCATGCTATACATATCCAGAGATTTCCCCAAAATAACGTGATCGCCTTCGTAGTAAGTCGGCTCACAGAATCCAGCAGCACGGGCCTCCATCTCATTTTCAAAGACAGCGGCGATCCGAACTGTGCAGAAACGGGGCGTATAAACAGAATCGCCAATTTTCATTTCTGGTTTCCATCCTTCCTGTTAAGATGCCGCTCCAACAGGGTACAGTAGCCATATACCCTGTCAATAGACAGCTCCACCCACTCGCCGCAGGCTGTCTGATCTCCACTCACAAGCTCCAGCCTGATTTTCCCGTTGTCCTCACTTTCACGAACCCGGATACAGGTATCACCGAAGAAATAGCAAACTGTCCCATCGTCCTGTTCCATCCGGGTCAAGTTGGAGATGGCCGCAGTATCCCGCATCTGCTCTAAAATATAGCAGTCCTCGACCTTCCAGCCGCCAGGGTCCCGTTCCTCGGCCATATAGTAATCCAGTCGGACACCCTGATCGCTGGTCTTGTCCAGACAATAGCCGAAGATGGAATAGCCGCCCATGTTGGGCCAGAATGCCTTGTTGTCGCTGCTGACACAGTAGGTACGGCTCAACAACGGATACTGAGTAGTAAAACTATCCTCCGTGAAGATGATGTGCGCTGTCAGGTCATCTCTTGGAGAAGTGCGTTTTAACTCCCGGAAAATTTGTTTCAGTTCAGCGTAGTCCATATAGCTACCCCTTTCACGAAAAGTCCGCTTCACTCAAGCAGCCAATCCAGTAGGAGGCTCCGGGTGTGTGCTTGAAGTCGCAGTTTTCAATTCGCCGCTTAATCTCCGCCAGCTTTTCTTTTCGCTGCTCCGAGTGGTCATGGAAGAAAGCCCTGGCCTCCTGCCGCCCCTGTTCAAATTTGTTGTAGTCAAAAGTTTCGTTCATCATGTGCCGGAGTGCTACCGCAGACATTTTTACGGTTTCAAACAAGTCTAATTCCCCCTTTTGAAAAAGCAAATGACCCGGAATCTCAGCACAGAGCAGGGACACCGGGCCATCATAGCGTGTTTTATCTTAGCTGGCCTCGGCCAAATCGGGAACCAACTGAGCGGCGTTCACGATTTCCATGAACTGCTGACCGAACATCTTCGCCTGTGCAGCTTCCTCCGGGCTGAGCTTGCTGACGGTCTGGAAATTGAACAGGGCGTAGGGTTTGCCCTGTTTGCTGGTGGCCTTCTCCAAGGTGATCTTCGTGACCACACTGGAAATCGGCGTCAGGGTACTCAGCAGACGGGTAGAGTATTTCAGAAACCGGGGCTTGCTGGTAACAGGGACACGCACCAGCAGGGGGATGATGCTGTTGGGCCGCAGCAGGAACAACAGCACCGATTCCTTACACGCCTTGGCGTTGCTGTCCCCATCCTTGGAGCCAAAGTCGTTGTAGGGGCACATGGCACAGGATTTACCATCGTGGGAAATGATGCTGTTCTGGCTCATGCAGACAGGCGGCGTGCCCTCCACCGGATCGGGGGTATCCCAATAGGCCCTCGGCGTAGTGTAGTCCAGCACAATGCCCGTCAGCTCCATAGCAGCCTCGTTCCCGGCCAACCCCGGAACCTCAAACACAGTGGAGCCGCCGGAGGGCGACTTCACGATGTCAAAGAGATCCAGCGTCAACGGCTGGCTCTTCAAGTTGGCCCGGATGATGTCCAGGGCGTTGTTCGTCAGGGCCAGATAGGTGGATTCCACCGGGGCCGGAGCGGTTTCCGGCGCAGAGGTAATAGTGATGTTCTGATTTTCGGTGGGCTGCTGCAACTCCTGCACCTTGCCGATCATACGGCCTTTCAGTTTCGTGTTGTCCATAATGAACCTCCCAAAATTAACTCGCCGCCTTGATGGTGAAGCGGCGGTAGGATGACTTGTTGGCGTATTTCTTGTAGAGAGTGGGATGCTCGGCCTTCAAGGTCTTGCTGTCAAGACGCTCCTGGGATACGCTTTTCCAGGTCACGATTCTGTCCCCCGCTGTCCCGATTTCGTTCTCTCCCATCATCTCCTTCAGCAGATTTTCAGCTCTCTGCTTTTTCTCGGTGACAACCTCCAACTGTTCACAGGCTTCATCATACTGGACCAGCAGATCGGCGGCGGTGTCGGGCAACGTGATGTGGGACTTGGGGATACTGTCATGGAATCGGTCAGCAAGGAACTTGGCACAGGCATCGGAGCCATCCAGCGGCGGGGGAGTACAGTCCTGCACATGGTTCCAGAAGGCCGTTTCCAGCTCAACGAGCATAGAAATCAGCTCTTCGTCACGCTCCACAAACCGCCATTTGAAGGTGTTGCCGCCAATGAGAACGGCAATGTAGGTCCCGGCGTAGCCAGTGACGGCCATGTAATGCTGTACCTGAAGCATATACTCGTCGGGGATCGTATCCTCCCACTCGCCAGCCTTGTAAGCCGAAGCGGTCTTGGCCTCGAAGATACAGGTGCCAACGTCAGGAACTTCACAGATGCCGTCCAGGTTCGCCAGCATGAAGGGGTATTCCTCGCTTTGCAGCAGCTCCTTCACCTGCTTGACCTCGATCCCGGTGCGCCTGGTGAACTCGGCCCGAACGAAGGGCTCAAGCTGCGTCCCCCAATAGGCCGCTTCTCCGGCCTCCTGGTCCGGGAGTTGCCCCGTCTTATTCATCCACAGCTCCACAGGGGACTTGTAGCGGCTGATCCCGCAGACCACAGAAGCATCCGAACCGCCGATGCCCTGCCTCCGGTATTCCAGCCAGTCGGCATAGGGCATATTTTCAGTGGATACCAATACTCTTGCTGGCATATCATGACCTCACTTTCACTGAAATAAAATAAGGAGCGCACAGCCATATAGCTGTACGCCCCTGTTTGATACAACACATCATGCCGCCGCCAGCACCATCTTGTACGCCTTGTCGATCATGGGATTGCCCTCGACGGTGCGAAGGAACAGGTTCTCGTTGTAGTTCTTGGTCTTGCGGATGGGATCAGCGTGGGTGGCGAAGTCGCTGATGGCGTTGACGAAGCGGTAGCCGTTCTTTCCCACATGGGACAGGTCGGGGGCCTCCCAATAGCGCCGCTTCATATCCTCCAACAGCCGCAGATTGTTCTTGCGCTGGACATCTGGCATATCAAGGGTGACGGGGAAGAACTCGGCCATGAACTCCATAACCTTCTTGTCGGTGAGCTTGATCTTGGACAGGGCGTCGATGCCCCGGCCCAGCTCGCCCATGTACTTCTCAGCCAGCCCCAAGGTCTCCTCGGCCTCGTGGACACGGAGCATGACGTTCTCGGTGTGCTTAGTGGTCCAAATGCGCTTTGCGGTATCCAAAGCCAGGTTAAGTGTGTTGGCACACACAACCCGAATAGGCGTCATGGCAACCTTGATACCAGAGCTGCCATCGTGGGAGTTCATCACTACCAGATAGGGAGCGATCTCGTCCCCGGCGATGATGTAGCGGTGGGGCATCCGGGCCAGCATCCAGACCTTGCGGCCGCCCTGCAAGGCCCCGGCAGTCTCATAGGTCACACCGGCCCCCAGCAGATCATCGGTGAACTGGAAAGCGTCCTCATTCTGGACGACCTTGTAGCGGTCAGAGACGATACCCAGGGCGGCGCTGTCGGTGTTGCGGAGATTGACCTTATAACCAGGGATCAGGGAGCCGTCCTGTGTGTAGACGTTCTTCTGAATGACCTCCCAATCCAGGCCAGCAAGAACCAGGGCGTCAATCGACATGGGGGCCTCCTGTACCTCCGTACCAAGGCCATGCCAGGGCTTTTCACGGACATAGAACATGGTTTCAACGTTTGCGGGCATGATTTTTACCTCCTAAATTAGATTTGAATATGTGAATGATTTTTGCGCTGAAATAGATAAACAGAGGACTTCCCATGCGGGAAGCCCCCTGTTTACGCTGGTTGCTTGGTTTAAGCTGCTTCGGGCGGATCGTCCATTTCGCTGATAGCCTTTGCCATTGCAAGCAAGGCGGTAAGCACCACCAGCACCACTTCAAGGGTTCTACGATAGGACAATATTGAACACCCCCATTTCCTTTTTGATTACAGAGATAGAATATATTGCTGAAATGTGGTGTCATACGATAGCTTTATGGCCACCTTTCTCGTTTTGGTCCACATTTTGCAGTTTCCTTATCTGACCCTGGCGTGTGCAACGGTTCGTTTGGCAATCTATCAAACGCCCTGTGTCCAATTTTTCACTTTCCTCAGAGACGCTTCAATAAATTCTTCGTTCTGTTCACCTGCCTTTTGTGTATTTCCCGGACGGTTCTTTTTTGAATTGCTCATAGGTCTTGTACCCATTCTCCTTACACTGAGGGCACGGGTTGACTACTGTATGCACCAGTCCCAGCTTATAAGGGCAGCGGGGACAAGGCGGCTTCATCGTGTAAAGTATCGCTTTCATTTTCACCTTTTTACGCTTCCTTTTTGTTTGAGTACATTATCGCTCTCTTTTCGTCGATAAATACGACAGGAGGGCGACCGCAGCCGCCCTCCCGCTGTCAATCAGTGATTAGTTTCCAACTTTGGTATATACACGGCTGCTGTCTGAGAGGAATACGGTGAGCGCATTTCCTGATACAGAATAGTCAAAGAATGAGCTATCCAGCAGGATATAGTTCAATGCGCTGGAACCATCATCCACTGTATAAGTGTTCCAAGTAAATGAATATTTTCCATTGTACATTCCGGTGCCATCCGAATTAAACTGGAATGACCAAATGCTGTTTTCCACACTGACCCACTTCCCGGTAATTCCGTCGCCGTTTTCACCTGAAGCACGTTCATACCTATGCCTGCTATTGCTCGAAAAGGTAATGTACTCCATTTCAGACCCACTAGATGGACCTGCAATCTTATAAGTGACATCTTCATCGAAATATGCGGAACAAGTAACCCTGCCATTATCAGCTTCCCAATAGACCCGATCTGGTGTGTCCCCTACCATGCTCCAACAATTAAAGTCACAGGAACTTATCATCCCGGTATCGTCAAATTGGAGTGTACCGCCGTCATTTGACCGCCATCTACCGACCAGTGCGGAATCCAAATTGCCGTAAGTCCCATAATTGCCTTCATCGCCCAAATAGGCATCGTTATCAATCGGATCATCGTCATCAATTCTATAAACATTGATGCTATAGGACTCCTCAGTATCATCCGGGATATAGAAAGTATAGCAGATACCGTTCCGAATCCATTGATACCCACCTGCACCAAGGCTGTCGTAGTCATCTCCTATCAGACTTATAAGTGAATCAAAATCCAGCTTCAAGCTCTGACCATTCAATGTAAATTCCCCTGCGTTGGCACTAAAACTGGCCACTGTGTTTCCGTTGGAAACATCAAAATACATCCATTCCGGAGCATCAGCACCATATTCAATGCTATCATTTTCGGAATATATTTCCGGATCGCCAAAAGTGGCAATAACTTCGTCCGCTGTCATTCCAATTACATCCTGAGTAGGAACTTGGCGAATCAGAATTTGTCCTGTGGTATTGGTAGATTGCCCCTGGCCGTCTCCCGTCTCAACTGCCTCAGCACCTTCAAACGCTTTTGCAATTACCGCAGCCAGCGTCAAGGCATCCTGCGGGACTTCATTAAACGCAAGATAGGATGCTTCAAAGGTTCCGTTTTCTTCATCAACCACGAATTGAATCCGAGCTTTTACCGGAACGTCCTGGTAGGTACAGTCACCTGTAAACTCCACAACGTCTTGCCCGTCTTCGCTCTCGAAATATTTCCAACGCGGCGTACCGAAGAAGGAGGTAAATGCGTCCTCATAAGTCACATTGGGATTGTCGGCTCTATATCCTCCCTTGACCATCTGAACATATTTATTGTCGGCATCAGTGGCGTTTGCTATGGTATCTTCCAGTTCCTTACCCGCACCGTCCAGTGTGGCGCTGGAACAGGCCGACAGCAATAACACGATAGCTGTCAGCAATGCAATCATTTTCTTCATAAAATCACCTATCCTTCGTATCCTTTTGGGTACTTGATGTCCAGTAGTGGACGTTCCCCAGGTTTTGTTATTTTTACGGCCATGATTTCTTTGTGACAGGCCATAAGTTGACCTCTGACCATCTCCAAGTATGCCTTGCTTTGTGGGACGATGTATTTCTTGGAGCCAACCTCCAGAAGTTCAAGATACCAGTTGACCAACTCCAATTTGCCGAGACAATAGGAGGAGATCATCATTTTATCGTTGGCATCTCGGATGGCTTCTGTTTCAATCTGGATGTAAGATACCAAATCTGAGGGGATTTTCTTTAGTCTCTTTTTGAACATGGACACTCCATCCTGCCAAAATCATTTGTCCGTATTGACTCCGTACTTTTTCACGAGTCGATTCCACTCGGCCTCGGTTTCGTCATCAGACATAGAGGTAAAGAACGACATAATATTGCCCTCTGCATCGTCAAAAGTGATCTCGTTGTAGACGATAAAATCCCAAACCAGAAATCCCCGTATGCCATTGATTTCTGCTTCGGTCCGCTTGTGGACAAACCCGTGAGCTTTTGAAATTTTTTTAGCTTCCGGTATTAGCTGCTGGATAATTGCAAGAACTGCCATTGCCTTTTCGCCGCTCATAACCATGACCTCCAGATTTTATTTGTGGTGAAACAATTTACTTTCGCTTGAGGGTTATGTATTTATCGTTTTTTTCTATGATTTTGTACTTATCCCTCAGCGTATTCAACACACCAACACCCCCGGCGCAGACGCCTATTGTAACGGCTGGTACGACTGCGGCACCTAGCGTAGCTGCTGCTGGTGCAGCCATCACAAGGCCAGCACCAGCCGGAGCACCACCTCCAACCGGAGACACAGCGATAGCCGTTATTGCTACGGCCAATGAAGCAACGCATACTCCCCACGCAATCTTCCCGGTAGCCTTTATGCGCAAAACACCGTTTTTTAGGTCACCTTCGATTGTGATGTACTCCTCATTGTCTTTCACCGCTTCGGCAAACTCTTTCGCCGTCCTGCAAACTCTGGCCATTTGTGGTTCTTCCTTTCCGCAAAATATCACCAGGAGAAGCCTGGAATTAGTGCCTTGAATCGGACAATACCACATCATGTTATCACGAAAACCTCTATCAGTCAATACAGATACCTCTATCAGATATTTCTTGGTGAAGATTCCATTGGGTACAATAAACAAGGGGTGAACACATGGACTATAAGAGGTTAGGCGAGCGGATCAGAGAAGAACGCCTCCGGTTGCATTTGACCCAAGCCCAGCTTGCAGAATCGGTTGACATATCGGATACCTATATGGGTGCTATTGAACGAGGAGAGCGGAGCCTGACGCTGGATACGTTGGTGCGGCTGGTCAATCGGTTGGGCGTGACTGTGGATTATCTGCTGGCTGATTCCGTATCCGACAGCGATTCCAACATCATGGAGCAGTTCAAGCAGATCATGGATCAGCAGCCTTTGGAGCGTAAGCAAATGGCAATCAATGTACTTCGGACGATTTTTGCATACTTTGACACGGAGAGGGCGTAGCAGTCTACGCCCCCTCCGTTTTGCCAATACGGAGATCCCGCACAAATTCAATATCATCCACCAGCCGCTTGACCGCCACGTTGACCAATAATTCTTCGGGCAGGTCATATTCGACTGAAAGGGTACGCAGTTTATCACCCAGCATGGGGTTTGTAAGTTCGACTCTCAATTTTCCATCTCCTTTGATAAAGTGTTTAGGGTTACAGTGGTCCTTGCAGTTCTGTGACTTGAATCAGCCCTCTTTTTTCACACTTTTTTGCATACTCTACCAAATCCCGTGCGTTACTGGCCGGATGCCACGCATAAGCGATTAAGTAGTCGCTGTGCTCCACCATGTAGCGATTTGCTCGGATAATAGCGGCCCGTTTAGGTACAGTTTCCATCCCTGGCGGATAAAATGTGCCATCGAAGCCGTCTGGCGTTGGAATGGGCCGATCATATGGGTGATAGTGCAATAGTAGTGTGAGCGTCACCTCCGGGTAGTGCTTCTTCGTGGCTCTGACGGTTCTCGCTGCCATTGAGTCAAACCATCCGTAGCTTCCTACAACAAACTCAGTTACGCCAAGTTCCATGATATGGCGCTCTACTGCTGCGGACAGTTGCGGCAGTAGACTATCTGGTGCTTCTCGATGTCCAATGAAGAAACAGGTCGGCATAGTGTCCCTCCTGTGTAAGCGAAATGGTTTCCCCGTTGTATTCTGCTATTATAGCCTATTATTGACTTGAAGTAAATAATCATTTCTTTTTAAGAAATTTTAATTGTATTGGGGAATTGGTAGCATACTATCAGGGAGTGATGCTGTATGCAGACCGAATTTCCAGAAAAGTACAGAATACTTGGTTTGAAGATTGCTTACTATAGGAAGAAGGCTGGCTATACACAAGAGGTCTTTGCCGAGAAGATCAACAAAAGTGTCAACTTTCTTGCCCAAGTCGAGGGAACCGGCACGACAAGGGGCGTATCATTGGAAACGCTGTTCAAGATGGCTTCTGTGCTTCAGATTCCTGCCTCAAAGCTACTGGAAGATGACGATTAGCCGGTATAGAGCTGCCGTCCCGTATGAGGGCGGCGTCTCTGCTGCCATGTGCGTTTATATATAGATTTCTTCAAGAGTATCCAGGCACAAGCACCCCAGCCGACCACCAGGGAACGCACAGCCGCAGTCAATGTCAATCAGGCTGCCCCTCCGATAGATTTTTGCCGGAGTATCAGGTCCCAGAAACTGAACAGGGGTATGACCGAAAATGACAATCTTGTCCTTATAGTAGACCGTATCCGATTCCGGGCGGCACCACAGGATCTCGTCGGGAGTGTAGTTCTCCAAGGGACGTGAAGGAGAAAAATTCTCCAAACCGCCATGTACCAAAACAAACTGCCGATCTCCTACGTTCACCTCCTGATAGAGCGGCATCTTCAGCAGATAGCTCCATACGGTCTGCATCTGGTCTTTGTTGAGCCAGAGGAAATCAGCAAGGGACAATTCCCCTCCATTATAAAACCAGCGTTCTACGGCCTTCGCATCCTTTTCGGACAATTCCACACCTCCATCCGGCCGAACAGAACGCAGCATACGGGGGAGCGTATCTATCGCCATTGCCTCGTGGTTCCCCAGCAGGTTTATCACATTGGGCCGCTGGGCCATATCCAGCAGGATTTTGAACCCGTCCGGGCCACGGTCGATCACGTCACCCAGGACATAGAGCGTATCATGAGGGCCAAAGCTGATTTTGCGCAGCAGGTCAATGTATTTGTCATAACAGCCGTGAATGTCCGACACAGCATAGACCATTTTTCATCCTCCTATCCATTGCCCAGAACGTACTCTCCGAGCTTTTTATCCAAATCCTTGAAATGTAACGCTTTTCTGATACCCAGTATAAAGGAGCCTTTACCGCTAAAGGTGTGCTGCCAGCATACAAATCTAAATTTCCCTCTGGTCTTTTCAAATGCGTCATAATCTGGTATGATAAGGATACAGCACCAGTGGAGGACGCAATATGAAAATCGTATCAAAAGGAATCGCAGATCAGGGCAAACCAACAACGGCTGATGTGCAGGAAAGCCTTGTCAATGCGGCAAATTTCAAGGATTTCCTGTTAAGAAATGCGCAGAATATGCTTGCTCAAACGCTCCCGGAATACCTGTCGCTTCAACTGAAACAGAAGCACCTCAGACGGGCGGATGTAGTACGGGGGTCGCATCTTGACCGCACCTATGTCTATCAGATATTCTCCGGGAAGAAAACCCCATCCCGTGACAAACTGCTGGCGATTGCCTTTGGCCTACAGCTTTCTGCTGAGGAAACACAGAAAATGCTAAAGCTGTCCGGCAACCTGGAGCTTTATGTGCGGGATAAACGCGACGCCGCGATCTTGTTTGCGATCCAGCACGGAAGGTCTATTGACGATGCAAACGACCTACTGGATCAGCTTGGCGTTTTGCCCTTGGGTGTCCCTGATGAATAGTTGACCTGTGGCATACTGCGAGTCGTTCGATTATAAACCACCATCTCAACATAAAGATAGCACCCAAGGGCATTTGTCCTTGGGTGCTTCTCAATTTTGTGTTCTTTGCCTTTTTTGCTCCAGCATCTCGCATATTTCCCGAACCCCTTGCCTATTTTCCTTGAAATAGCGTACCCTATCTGCTAACTGCGGATAGTTCATATAGGATGGGTCTGTGCAGGAGAAGTCGTACATGAGTTGGCCGAGCGGACTTCTGTTTTTACGGTCACAGTTGACGTAAAATGCGCTGGTTCCACCCCCCCAGGGACCGTGTTCATTCCATCCGTCTAACAGAATCCCCCCACGGTCAATAGGTTTGCGCACAGCGCCATGTTCAATGATGTATACGGCGTAATATCCTGCTATGTTCTGATCTATACCTGTCTGAGCCGTCGAAAAGTCTGATTGAAAGAGTTCTGTTCCTTTTTTCCGCTTTCTATCTGCTGTATCATCTCGGAATACCCTGATTTTATAACTCCATCCGCCGTTGTTTGTCGCTAAAATGTCAAGTCCAGCAGAAGATCCATACCACATAGCTTTTACCCGGTCTACCCGAAAGCCTGACTTCTTGAAAATCAGTTGCAAAAGTAACTCCGCACACTTTGGATTATCCTCAAAGCATTTGACCATTAACACATCATCCATCAATCGTAGGTGTTCGATTTGCTGTAGAATGTCATTATGGACGATACTAGTTTCTGTAATATCCATACCATCACTGCCCTTTCAAAACAAACTGTAGCATATAGTGCGGGTTGAGTCAAATATTTCTTTTTATCGTAACTGCAATCTGCATTGTGCTACCCTCCTCGATAGTTAAAGATAGCGCCCAGGGCAGACTTGTCTTTGGGCGTTCCTGATGAATAGCCGGATTGGATAGTCTGCTCTTCCTTCTCGTTGATGATTTGCTCAATAACTTTCACCTCTTTTCGTGATAAAGTAAGCTGCCCCATGCCATCTGTGACACAGAGCGGTTCCTGGATATCATGAGAATAATATATCGCTGTGGATGTGGCTCATACGTTTTCTTTTAGTGCGAGAGGATTGAGAATTATGATTTGCAACTTCAGCCACCAGGTACATTCTATTATTGCAACAGTACCTTCGATGATTACCACTATCGGGTTCCAACAATAGGTGTGTTTGAAATAAGAGTGAATCAGAATCAACTTGCAGAGATAACGGACGTTGCCTCCAACTCGATCTCACGGATTGAACGAGGGTCGCTGATGCCTGCCCTGCCTACCTTGATTGACATTTGCAGTGCCCTTGGGACTGGTGCTGATTCCATCCTGGCAGTGTACATCGCATCAGACACACCTATTCGATGGACACCTTTGGCTGAGAAGCTGGGAGGGCCAGACTTGGAGAAGCAACATAAGATTGAAGCGATTCTCAACTGCCTGATTGAAACCATATAGTTTCCAATAGTAAAAAACCAGGAGCGCATAGTTGCGCCCCTGGTTTCCTATTCTATGAAATTTTTTCTGGATATAACTTATACGATGAATCATTTTGTTGAATTTGCATTTTATATACAGGAATATTTTTCTCTACAGCAATATGACGAAGTATTTTCTCATGGATTGGCTTAATTTTCCGACCAAGATATAACGCTGTAGGCTTCTTTTTTGCCCAGGAGAACTCTTGTTGATTAAAATCAGGAGAATTACAATTACAAGTCAATCTCCATTCACGCTCATGTCCCCATGCACTGGCCTTATGTAATAATATTTTGGTTGGCATAAACAAATCTGGGCAAGGCACAATATTTTGTAGATAACTATAGAATGAAGTCGCATTTCTGTCTGCCAATATCTTAAAAATAGCTCTTTGTTGAAAAAGCCAAGTAGCGTATCTTGTCGCGTTGAAACAGGTATCACCATATATTAATGGTGCTAACAGGCAGCTTTTATAAGAAGGGCATAGATTTCCTGTTAAACATGAATTGCATATTGTATAGCCGCCATTGCGGAAGTCATAAGACAAAGCAAATCCACACCCCGAATCGGCATAATAGCCCCACATCGCTGCGGATTCTATTGCTTCTGAAAAAGAGGCGAATTTAATTGTTTTTTGAACTATTTCTTGAACTGCAATATCGTTTACATCTATCTGTTCTACAAAGAAATCATATAATTGGTGCAGCGATGTACTCATGGTCGATTCGTCCATTTGGGCTATATTTTTGCGAAGTGCCTCAAGCATTTCGGATGACAGTAGATTTTGAATGTGAACTGGCGCTTCCGCCCCTTCTCCAATGGCTCGAAAAGCTGTTCTAAATTGATCGTTTTCTAAAAATGATTTAAGTTCTGACTTAATATCCTCTTTGTTAAAATGAAGCAGTGCATCAAAATCATCATTCATCTTATATCCGGGTGAAAACCCCAACTGATCTTGGTCAAATGCAGAAATACTTTTTTCATCACACCGTCGAAAACGATATAATTTCTCTGGTGTTTCCGCTTGAAGAAAATCAGTAAGTGGTTGGTAGCACTTAATCATTTCCTCCTGCGATAAGGTCGCAGGAACAACAATACCATGTATCATCTCGCTATATGCTTGCATATCCATATTTTTATTTCAGATCCCTTTCAAAAATCCTTATTGTGTTCAATCTACTGTATTTGGCATCATAGTGTCTGCAAGTATTGTACGACCAGTGCAGCCGTAACATTTGCACCCCCAGCCACCAAAAAATCTCGTAGGCCAGACAGTGCAGCTTGGATAATTCCGGGTTTCTTTTGTGCCGCAATTTTAGTCTCAGCTTCGGAAATCAGTTCCATCGCACTTTCTCGATCTTCATCTGAAAGCTGCTCCTGTCCAATGGAATCCCTAACTTTTTTCATCAAGTCAGAAGCCTGCCCATAGTTAAAGGCAATAGAGTTATGGTCGCCTGACACAACTTGAGACTGGCTGACATCTCCATTCACAACTGTGCCATAGTAATTATTGATCTGCTGTGGTATTTCTTTTGCCATATTTGTTTCCTCCTGACTGAATCGCATATCTTCTCCTAAAATTCCCTCGGCTTCAAGCCGGATTGTCCACTCAAGTAGGCAGTTTCCCACTTTATCGATGATTGATTTGAGGAGGTGTTTGCTGATATGTAAGGTAAAATTTGTAGGAAAAGGTGCAGTACATATTGAGTTTATTGTTTTCTCTGCCTCGCCGGAGTAATTCATCAATATTGTATCGCCGGAAGTATTGCGTAATTCGAGAATATCGCTTATGGAATTTCCCATTTCTCGAATACAAATCGCTTTCTCGATTTCAGGATATGGAATCACCACCGGAATCCATCCGTGACGAGGATTCCATGCTTTCAGTTGTCCTGTTACTTTCCGATAATCAGGAACATTCTCTTGATTGTCATCATAGCCGTTCAACTCACACATAATCCATGAATCAAACTCTGACAATTTTAACTTTGTAGCAATTAAATGGGCTCTCCGTAAGGCGTTCAATATATCGCAATCAGGCTTCAGCACTTCCTGTTGCAAATCTAAAACTAAACTACTCATCACATCACCTCATTCCACCCTGGCCTGTCCATTCATCAGTATGGGTGAAGTATTTACAATTATTATACCACACGCTTTTCATATCAGCAATACAAACACACGCCCCCTTTTTTCTTGAGGTGCCGGAATAAATGCGAGAATCATCTTGCAATTTAGGCAATCATAAACTATAATCAATCTGCAAGGTCAAGGATACCATGTCGTGGGGTAATATAGATTTTTCTCGGAGAGGCAATCTGAATTGACCCCGACATAGAAAAACAAGACCTTGCACC
>NZ_QWKI01000130.1 GCF_009911645.1 Pseudoflavonifractor sp. 60 | reverse complement strand
TCCGTTTCCTCTGCTGAGGCTATGGTTATAATTTCTCATTTCCACACGCTGCTCAAACGCTTATGAATACAGCTTCTGACTATGACCTTCCCTGTGGAGGAGATGGCCTCCTATGACTACCAGACCGCCAAGGCCTATGTGCTGGAAGCCGGCGACTATGAGATCTCCATCCGCTCCGACTCCCACACCGTGATAGCTTCCGATACCTACACCGTAAACAGCACTGTGGTGTACGATGAGAGTAATCCCCGTAACTCCGACGATGTGGCCGCTACCAACCAGTTTGACGATGTCCACGGCTATGTAACCTACCTGTCCCGGGCCAATGGCTTTGCCAACTATGCGGAGGCCACCGCCGCTCCCGCCACTCTGGAGATGCCCGCCGACCAGGTGGCTACCTATGAGCTCAACGCAAATTACGACTACGAAAAGTACATTGACCCCAGCGATGAAATGCCCACCACCGGAGCTCAGAACGGCATGAAACTGGCTCAGCTGCGGGGCAAGGACTATGACGACCCCGACTGGGATAAGCTGCTGGATCAGCTGTCTGTCCAGGACATGCTGGATATGACCTCCCTGTGCGGCTATCAGACCCCCGCAGTGGAATCGGTCGGCAAGGTTCAGACCAACGACGCTGACGGCCCTGGCTCCATCAACAACAACTTCTCCGGAGCCGGTTCCTTGGGCTTCCCCTCCGTCTCCGTTATCGCCAGTACCTGGAGCAAGGACCTGGTCCATCAGTACGGCTACATTATGGGCAAGATGGCGAAGGAACTGGATGTAGCCGGCTGGTACGCCCCCGGCATGAATATCCACCGCTACCCCTTCGGCGGCCGAAACTATGAGTACTACTCCGAGGACCCCATCCTCACCGGACTGCTGACCGGCAACGCTGTGGCCGGCGCCGCCAGCGAGGGCGTCTACGCCTACATCAAGCACCTGGCTCTGTACGATGGCAACTACAAGATGGTATGTATCTGGTCCAACGAGCAGGCAATTCGAGAGATTTACCTCAAGCCCTTTGAGATCTGTGTCAAGCAGTTCGGCGCCAACGCCGTCATGGCCTCCTGGAACTATCTGGGCACTACCTGGGCCGGTGAGTCCAGCGCCATGATGAACACCGTCCTCCGGGATGAGTGGGGCTTCCGCGGCATGGTGGAGTCCGATTACTTCCGTGACAATGGCCACGGCTTCATGAACGCGGACGCCGCTCTGGCAAACGGTATGGACGCCATGCTGTCCACCTACGGAGCGGGCCCCAACCTGCCTCACGACGCCGCCAACCCCAGCGCCAGTACTGTCAAGTATCTGCGTACCGCCTGTAAAAACATCATGTATGTCGTGGTGAACAGCTGGGAGTATGAGACTGACGTAAACGTGGGCGGTATGCCCAGCTGGCAGAAGATGGCGATTGGTATCGATGTGGCCGCTGGCGTGGTTCTGGCTGCTCTGGAAGCTCTGATCATCAAAACGTACAGCAAGAAATCCAAGAAGGAGCAGTAAAGCCCATTATGAGCTGATACTTTTCTATCCTCCCCTTTTCATGGCAATCGCCGGACCCCAGGGTCCGGCGATTGCCGAATATAGGCAGGATGAAACAATAAGAGACGAAAGGACGAGACGTTTTGAAACATCAGAATATTATTTCTAAAATGACCCTGGAGGAGAAGTGCTACCTCTTTTCTGGAAAGGACTTTTGGCAGACCCGCAGTGTGGAGCGGCTGGGCATCCCCAATATGATGCTCTCCGACGGTCCTCACGGGGTCCGGAAACAGGAGGGGGCCGGGGATCAGCTGGGTCTCAACGGCTCCGTTCCCGCCACCTGTTTCCCCACCGCCGCCACCATCGCCAACTCCTGGGACCCTGCTCTGGGCGAGGAGATCGGCGAGTGTCTGGGCGAGGAAGCCGCTTCCCAGGGCGTGGGCGTCCTGCTGGGCCCCGGCCTGAATATCAAGCGGTCCCCCCTGTGCGGTCGCAACTTTGAATATTTCTCTGAGGACCCCTACCTGGCCGGAAAAATAACCGCTGGGTACGTCCGGGGCATCCAGAAAAACGGCATCTCCGCCTGCCCGAAGCACTTCGCCTGCAACTCCCAGGAGCTGCGCCGCATGGCTTCTGATTCCATCCTGGATGAGCGCACCTTCCGGGAGATCTACCTCACTGGCTTTGAGATCGCCGTGAAAGAGTCCCACCCCAAGTCCATCATGTCCTCCTACAACCGGATCAACGGGGTCTATGCCAACGAGAACTGGCATCTGCTCCAGGAGATTTTGCGGGACGAGTTTAGCTTTGACGGCTTTGTGGTCTCCGACTGGGGTGCCTCCAACGACCATGTGGAGGGCGTTCGCAACGGCTCCCACCTGGAGATGCCCACCACCGGCGGCGACTCTGATCTGGAGCTGGTAGAGGCGGTGAAGTCCGGCCGGCTCAGCGAGGAGGAGCTGGACAAGCGGGTGGACGAGCTGCTGGACGTGATCCTACCTGTCACTGCAGCGGTCAAAAAGTATGAGGGCAAACCCTTCGATGTGGATGCCCACCACAAGATGGCCGCCAAGGCAGCAGGGGAATCCATCGTCCTGCTGAAGAACGAGGGCGGTATCCTGCCCTTGAAGAAGGGGACCAAGGTCGCCGTCATCGGCGAGTTTGCCCAGAAGGCCCGGTATCAGGGTGCGGGTTCCTCTGTGGTCAACCCCACCAAGCTGGATCACACCATGGACATCATCAAGAACTACGACCTGAATGTTGTGGGCTTTGAGGCTGGCTATCCCCGCAGCGGCAAGGGCGACCCCGCCATGCGGACCAAGGCGGTGGAGCTGGCCAAACAGGCGGACGTAGTTCTATTGTACATCGGCCTGGATGAGATCAGCGAGTCCGAGGGCCTGGACCGTGCCCACATGAAGCTGCCCCAGAGCCAAGTGGACCTGATCGAAGCGGTCAGCGCGGTCAACTCCAACATAGTAGCGGTCATGTCCGCCGGCTCCTCTGTGGAAATGCCCTGGCTGGATAAGTGCAAGGCCCTCATTCACGGTTATCTCTGCGGCCAGGCGGGAGCGGGAGCCATGCTCCAGGCCATCCTGGGAGAGATTAACCCCTCTGGAAAGCTGGCGGAAAGCTATCCATTGAAATATGAGGATGTCTCCTCCGCTCCCTATTTCCCTGCCAAGCAGCGCACCGCTGAGTACCGGGAGGGCCTGTTCGTGGGCTACCGTTACTTTGAGACCGCCAATATCCCTGTTCTGTTCCCATTTGGCTACGGACTGAGCTACACCACTTTTGAGTACTCCGATTTGAAAGTTTCTGATAAAGAAGCGACCTTTACTATCACGAACACTGGAAAGGTAAACGGCGCGGAAGTGGCCCAGCTCTACGTCTCCAAGCAAGATGCCAGGGTCTTCCGCCCTGCCAAGGAGTTGAAAGGCTTTACAAAGGTCTTCCTGAAAACTGGCGAGAGCAAAACCGTCACTATCCCCCTGGACGACAAGGCGTTCCGGTACTTCAATGTTAAGACCAACAAGTTCGAGGTGGAGGGCGGCGAATACCTGGTCCTCATCGGCGCTTCCGCGGCGGATATCAAGCTATCCGGTGCTGTGACAATGGCTGGGACAGATGCCCCCAACCCCTATGATGCCAAGGCGCTGGCCGACTACTACACCGGCAGTGTCAAGGCCGTGTCCGACCGGCAGTTTGAGGAACTTTTGGGCCATCCCATCCCCGACGGCAGCTGGAGCGGTACCCTGGACATGAACGATGCCATCTGCCAGATGTACTACGCCAAGAGTTGGCCCGCCCGGCAGGTGTACAAGATCATGACCAACATGCTCAATAAGAGCATCGCTAAAGGCACTCCAGATCTGAACATCACCTTCATCTACAACATGCCCTTTCGGGGTATCGCCAAAATGGCGGGTGGTATGTGTACTATGGAGATGGCCGAGGGCATCCTTACCATCGTAAATGGCCGCTTCTTCAAGGGAGCAGTCCGAGTGATTGGCGGCTTTTTCCGCTCAGGCAAGAAGCGCAAGGCCGCTGCGGCCATCAAATAAGGAGGAAGCGCTATGAGTAATTTCGCGGAAAAGCACCCCAAGGCGGCCCAATGGATTCGCGAGGGCGGGCTGTTTCTCGTTTTCAGCTATGTGGTGACCTTTCTCAAATACCTGATGCTGCAATTCCTGCCCAGTCTGTTCTCTGCTTATGCCAATGTGGGCTGGACCTGGCCTGGTATCCCGGTGACCTTGTTCGGAGTGGAGTTTGAACTGGCTGTCCTGGGCAACACCGTGGCGGCGGGTGGCCTGGCCTTCACACTGGCCAACTACACCTCCATTTTCCTGGGCGAGTGCGTCAACTTCCCCCTCCAGCGCAATGTTACCTTCAAGAGCCATGGCCCCCTGGTTCCTCAGATTCTCGGTCACTTGGCGGGCACCATCGCCGTTATGCTGGTGATGAATCTGTTCACCTGTGTGTGGAACCCCCTGGCTTCCCACTTCGGCATTCCGGACTTCCTGTTTAATATTGTCACTACCGTGGTCACTGGCGGCGTGGCTATGGTCATCATTTTTGCCGTTGACAAAACCATTTTTGCCCCCGGATTTGGAGAAAAAGGCTGAAAAATGCTTTTACATTTCAAGCAAAAGAGTTACAAAAACACGGCGGCTTTGATCGATGAAAGCCGCCGTGTTCATATATCAGAGAGGCCTACTTCTGTTCCGCCAAGTCCTTCAGCACAGCACACAGCAACCGCACACAGGGCTGGACAGAGTCAATGACGGTAAATTCTTTTTCGCTGTGAATCAAGGCACCATGGGGCCCAAAACCGTCGCCGCAGATATTGCCGCACTGAGACAGATGATTCGCATCAGACAGACCGCCTCGATCCTGTTCGTTAAATTCGATGTTCAGTTTTTGGGCGATATCTCTTATATGCGCAATGTGCTTCAAGGAAGCAGGGGTCTTGGTCCAAGCTGCCGCCGCTTCATGCGACACGATCTCCACCTGAACGCCGGGGACAAAGGGAGCACTTTGGATAAGCCTATTGATCTCTCGCGCAAGACGTTCCCGCTCTGAGTCCTTCTTAAAACGCATTTCCACCCAGATCTCAGCGAAGTCGGCCACTACATTGGCGGCGGTCCCTCCTTTCGCGATACCCACATTGACGGTGGTATTCTCTTTGCGATTGGACAAGCCCATTAGTTTTACAATGTAGTGGCCCATCTCCAGCACAGCGGAGGCATTCTCCATCTCAAACATATAGCCCGCATGGGCCGCCTGCCCATGGAAGCGGATTACATAGTGCATTCGACCTTTTCTGGCAAAGCAGTGGCAGTTGTGATCATCGCAGGACTCCATAACATAGATAAAGCTGCTTCGGGAGCCAATCTCATCCAGCTTTTCCTGGGAGTAAATACTGCCGATTTCCTCGTCAGGGCTGTAGACCATGCAGATGTTCAGTTTTTCCAGTATGCTGGAACTTAGATGCTTTGCCACCTGAAACATCGCCGCATCACCATTTTTCATATCGCCCGCACCAGGTCCATAGGCACGGACTCCATCGGAAGAAAACGGGCGCTGGGCTACCGTGCCGTCTGGGTAGACAGTGTCCATATGTCCCACAAACATCACATCATAGTGGTCTGCTGGGCGGTTGCTGATCTCCAGCAAATTACCTGTCTGCGGTCCTAGATTATGGCGCTGGATATACCAGCCCAACTCCCGATACCACGTCTCCAGCTGATCCGCCACCCGATTGATTCCGGCGGCATTGTAAGAACCGCTCTCAATATTCACCAACGTCTTTAATTGCTCGATATACTCTTCTTGATCTACGGTTACCATGTCTGTTCCCTGCCCTTTTTAGATTCAGCCCATCAGCTTAATCAAGGTCAACATATAATACTCCACAGACTGGAGATAATCGGTAATGACGATCTTCTCGTTGGGCTTTGTTCCCTCGTTGTACTCGTCTCCCGCTCCCCAGTTGGGCATAAGGATGCCGTTATGACCGAATATCGTTGCGGCGTCAGAGCCGCCGTGCCGCCGCAGCAGTTGGGCTGGCCGACCGGTGACCTCCTCATAGGCGGTGCAGCAGGCCTTGACCACGTCGGAATCCTCCGGGATATCCAGGACCGGCCGGTCAGAGATTGTCTCGATGGTATAGTCCATCTCCGTGTCATTTTCCTTCAGCGCGTCCAGAAGTCCCCGGATCTCGGCCTCCACCTGCTCGTGGGTCTGCCCTGGAACAAGGCGGTAGTCAATGGAGAATTTGCTCTGCGCCGCATGGACGTTGGTAGCGTTGCCCGCGTGCAGGGTGGTAACAGACAGAGAGGCGCAGTCATAGTGCGGGTCCTTTCTGCCGCGGACCACATCTCGGTGGGCGTGGAGAGCGTTGATGGCAATGACCGATTTTTCCAGCGCGTTTTTACTGGTGTGCTCCCGGGAGGAGGATTCAGCCGAGGCAGTATAGGTGATCCATGCCCGATAGATTCCGCTGTGGCCCACCAGGATATGTCCACGGGTTGGTTCCATGCAGATTCCAAAGTCTCCGTTGAGCAGTTCCTGCTTCACCAGCCATTTGACGCCGTAGCGTCCGCCGATTTCCTCATCGCACATATAGCTGAGAAGAATGCTTCCCTTTGGATCAAATCCCATCCGCTTCAATATAGTCACAGCCATAAGGGCGGCGGCGTCTCCGCCCTTCATATCGGCGGCCCCCCGGCCATAGATATGAGTATCCGTCACCTTGCCGGAGAAAGGCCCGTAGATCCCCGGGTCCCCCTCAGTGGGAGGGAACGTGTCCATATGTCCGTTGAAAATAAACCGCTTCCCGGGCTGGGAACCAAACCACTCGGCTAAAACGTTGGGGTGTTCCTCCGATATCCCATGGATCTGAGGCTCAAGACCGGCCCTCTCGATCCATTTGCAGAATACCTTGCTGACAGGGACTTCCTCTCCTGTCATACTGGGTGTCTGGAGCAGCTCCACCAGGCAGTCAATGATCTCCTGTTTGGCATTCTCTACTGCGCTGTGGACTTCTTTTGCTGTGAACATAACAATACCTCCTATGAATTAGAAATGAGGGCAAAGGACAATGCCTTTGCCCTCATGGGGGAGAATTAAACTACAGAAAATGCTATGAAAGCAACAGTTTATTCTTTCATCAACCCAAGGCCGATGTTCCATGCCTGTGCCACTTTTTCTCCGGTCGAATAATATCCATTTTGGAACTGTTCAAACATCAATGCTTTGAGTTTCAACGGGTCTACTTTTCCGTTATCCCCAAGTACAGCTTCTTCGGCTTTGACATTGACGATTTTTCCAACAACGCCTGAGACATATTCCGTGTCGAGCATTTCCAGCAGCTCACATTCCATCACAACAGGAAACTCTTCGATGATGGGAGCGTGTACCCTGTCGCTTTTGACGGCGTGATACCCGGTCCGCTCAAATTTATCGTCCATCTTATTGCCAGAGGCAATGCCAAAGAAATCCGCAACATCCACATGTGCCTCATCTGCGAGAGCGACCGTAAAAGCCCTGCTCTCCTTGATATTCAGCCAAGTCTTTTTGCCCTCGCCAATAAAGAGGACGATCTTATCCCTGCTGCAAATCTGACCCCACGCAACATTCATGACATTGACCTTTTCGCTTTTGTCATAAGCCGCCACCATCAAGACTGGCATTGGATAGACCGCTGGCAGTACTCCCAAGTCTTTTTTCATTTTATTTCCCTCCGTGGATAGACGTTGTTAAAATTAGAATGCAGTCAATTAAAGCAGATTGACAAATACACCGGCGATGACCACGGATGCGATAGAGACCGACGCAATGCCGCCTAGGATAATTTTGGGCATGAACACGCTCTCAATATAGGAAGTTTCCTCCGGAGTTTCGCCAATCGCTCTGGCCACGTCATTTGTAATAATGCTGTTGATGGGGAAGCCCATGAACATATTGGAGGCGATAGCGATTGCCATGTACTTGGACATTCCAAAGAAGCGGGACACAAGGCCGCTGACCACGGAAGCAACAATGGCGGCGGTACCCAGTGTAGCGAGGAGAGAGACAAAATTCTGGAGCACCATTTCAACTGTGGCGTTGCCCAGGTTCTTGATCAGGTTGAAAGAGGCGCAGGTCATCAGGAAGCCGTAAGCGCCGGACTTGGTCCAGGGGTCCGCGTCCAGGATGCCGAAGTGAGACAGGACCATGCCCAAAATCACGCAGAGGATGGTGGCGTTGATGTAGCCGCCCGTCAAGGGCTTGCTGTAGTTGGCCAGCCATGCGGCCACGGCGCCCACCAGGAAGGTGATGAACAGATAGTAGGTGGAGCTCTTATACCGCTTGGGGATCTTGTCGCACAGCTTCTGCTTGCCCTTGCTTGTACTGGCGGTTGTGGTGATAGTAATGCCGTTGCGGTAATCAGCAATCAGGGTCCGGGCCTCGTGGGACAGCGCCCAGTTCATGATCGGCATGCCAACCAGGCTTTGGAACGCCTGGATCATGGCTACCAGGACCGCCAGCTCGGTGAGACCCAGAGCGGAAGCCTGATCGATCATCAGATTGGCGGCGATGGCGCCGCCGGCAATGATGGGAATGGAGACGATCGCGGTGCCTCTGCCGAAGATGGTGCCGCAGATCCCAAAGACGCCGATGCCCATGGCCAGCAGGGCGACCAGGGTAATTGCCACGACCCTCCAGTCGCGCTTCAGCTGCTCAAAATCAAAGGTACTGCCGATTTGGACCATGATAGCGGCCATGGCAATCAGGTAGACCTGGTCAAATTTGGCGGTCTGTACAATGTCTGTGGGAAGGAAGGTCCAATAGCCGAGCAGGAACAGGATGGCCATCAGGAGCATGGAGGGGATGCGGGATTTTGATTTCAGCGAGACGGCATCACAGAAGAAACGCAGGCCAAGACAGATAGCAATTGCCGCTTCGAACCCAATGTTTAATTTTTCCATTTAATTTCACCCTCAACCTATTTTTATTGTTCTGGGGAGGTAATCTTTTTCAAGCGGGATAGGGCCTCAGCGAGCACGGAGCGGGGGCAGGCCAGATTCATCCGAACAAAGTTCGCTCCGGACGCTCCGAATGCCCCGCCATCTTCGATCCAGACACCCTGGCGCAGCGCTTCTTGATAGAAGGCGTCTCCGTTCATATTCATGCCCCGGACATTGATCCATGCCAAATAGAGGCATTCCGGCTGCGTAAGGCGGAGCTGCGGCATATTGTCCTGAAGGAACTGGTTCAGGAAGCAGAAATTGTCCCATATATAGGCAACCAGCTCGTCGACCCAGCGATCTCCATAAGTATACATCGCCTCCACGGCGCAAACACTGAGCGGGTCAATACCGGTCTGCCCAAATTCCTTTGCCACCTTGCCATACCGGGCGCGCAGTTCCGGATTGGAAATGATGGTGTTGGAGGTTTTCAGTCCAGCGCAGTTAAAGGTCTTGCTGGGGGCCGTGCAGGTAACACAGAAATCTGCGAAAGAGGGGTCTGCCGCCGCAAAGGGGATGAACTGATAGCCTTTAAAGATAAAATCATGGTGAATTTCGTCTGAGACAACGATGACACCGTGTTTTTTGCAAATCTCACCCAAACTGCGCAGTTCCTCCGCCGTCCATACACGGTTCACCGGGTTATGGGGATTACAGAAGATAAACAGCTTGATGTGATGATCTACGATCTGGCGCTCGAAGTCCTCCAGATCCATAACATAGCCGTCCGGCTGTTCTACCAGAGGACTTTCCACCACCTGGCGTCCCATCAGATTGATGATCTCCATGAACATGTAGTACACCGGAGTCTGGACTAAAACTCCGTCGCCTGGGTCCGTGAATGCCGTTACAGCCGTTTTCAACGCTGGAATGATGCCAGGGGCAACCTGAATCCATTCCGGCTGGATCTTCCAGTTATGCCGGCGGTCCATCCATCCCACTACGGCGTTCCGGTAACTCTGCGGCAGAGAGGTGTAACCGAAAATTCCATGTTCCACCCGCTTTTTCAGTGCATCGATTACTTCGGGTGCGGTTTGAAAGTCCATGTCGGCGATCCACATGGGGATGGTATCCGCCGGAGCCCCCTCCGGCGGTGTACCATATTTCATCCGGCTGGTGCCGGAGGGATCAATAATTTGATCAAAATTATACATATCCACGTCCCCCGCTTACCAAGGCACCCGGGTACCCATGGTATCGCACTCGAGCCACTCAGGGGGAAGGAACTGCAGGGGCTGCTGGTAGGACTCCAGCTTGCTGAACACGATGCGGCCGTCCCGCATGACCATGCTCAGGTTCCGCAGATCACGGATGTTCTGGTCCGGCTTGCCCTTGATGGCCAGAATATCGGCGGACAGGCCAACCTTCAGGCGGCCGGTCTTGTCGGCGATCTCGCACAGGTCGGCGCTGTTGCCAGTGGCCGCCTGCAAAGCCTGCAAGGGGGTCAGGCCGGCCTCTACCAGCATCTCACACTCATAGGTGGTGGCGGGGGTGTCGTCAAACAGGTCGGTGGGCAGGGTGTCGGTGCCGGTGCAGATCTTCTCTGCGCCCCGCTTGGCGATAACCTTGGCGATGCTCTCCACATGGATCTGGTGCACGTCCCGGAGGCGCTGCACCACGAAGGGAGAGATGGCGCCCAGCCAGGCCGGATCGCTGTGGTTCGCGTCGGTGACGGTCAGGGTGGGCACCAGCCAGCGGTCGTTGTCCACCAGCATCTGTACCGTCTCATCGTTCATGTAGTAGCAGTGCTCCAGGGAGTCCACACCCACCCGGATGGCGGACTGGATGGCCACATCGTTGCTCAGATGGGCGGCCACCTTCTTGTGGTGCATATGGGCCACCTTACAAGCAGCGGCACCCTCCTCGTCGGTGATGTGGGCGGTGAACATATTGGCCCCTGCTGCGTCGCTGGCGCCGCCGGAGTAGAACAGCTTGATCTGGTCCACACCATCGTTAATCTGGCTGCGGACAGCCTCCATAAACTGGGCCTCACCAGAGCACTCCAGAGAACCGAGCTGATGGTTGGCGTGGCCGCCGTGGGGCAGAATGGCCTTGCCGCAGGTCACCAGGCGGGGGCCCCACAGCATCTTTTTGCCCAGCGCCTTGCGGATGGCCACATCGATCCCGTGAGAGTCGCCGCAGCCGCGGATGCAGGTCACACCTTTCAGCAGGGCCTCCATGTGGTGGCGCAGATAGATCAGGGTCCGGTAAGGCGTGCCGTAGGGGTCGCACTTGAACTGGTAGCGAGGGGACGTCGCTCTCAGGTGGACGTGGACGTTGAACATGCCGGGCATCAGAGTGTAGCCGGTGCCGTCCACCACCTGCTCCTCCGGCTGGGGGACCAGCTGGCACTCCGCCTTGGAGCCCACATACAGGATGCTGCTGTCTTCCTCCACTTTCTCCGGAGCACTGACCACCAGGCAGCCGTCCTCGATGGCAGGATTTCCGTCACCGTCTACAATGCGAACATTAGTAAGAAAAATGCGCTTCATTGCTGTTTACCTCCTGATTCTCTATTCCTTGTCTATTTATTAGTTCGTCTAACTAACTAACTTGCCCATAGGATATCACTTTGAGGCTCACAAAGCAATCCGCAGAATAGACAAAATAATTTATTTAAAATTGGCTATTATCTACAATCGAAGTGCATCTATGTTTTGATTGCATTTTTTGCAAATCGTGCTAAAATAGGGCATATACATCACGAGAAGGAGGCCCACCCCATCAATGCAAGGCAAGGATGCTAAGTTTAAGGAATTATCTGATGCTATGGCGGAATTTCTGGATTTGTATGCCTATTCCGGAGACACGGTCTATCGGGATTATGGCAATGGTGATCCAGTCACTATGACCCAGGTCCATATGCTGGGCACCATCGAGGATAAGCCAGGGATTACCGCAACGGAGTTGTCCCGGCTGAAGCGCAGGAAAAAAAGTTCGATTTCCCAAGTTCTCTCCGTTCTGACAGAGAAAGGGTATATTCAGCGTATTGTAGATGAACGTGATTCAAAGAAATACTGCTTGTATGTGACTGAGAAAGGTCATGAGCTCTGCAAGCTGCACTGTCAGTACGATATCGAATCTATGTCGAAGACCTATCAGAAACTTCAACTGCATTGCACAGAAGAGGAATTGGATCATTTTTCTAAGGTCCTGCGTGTATATATTCAAGTTCGGAAAGAGCAGCTTGGTTTACAGTAAATCGTTGTCCCCCATATAACGCTTTCGCGGCGTTATATGGGGGACATACTTTTTCTTATACTGAAGGAATTGCTATTGACAAGTATCCGGCTCTGTGATACGCTGTATATTAGTTAGACTAACTAATATAATAAGAAGGAGTATGATAACAATGGCAAAACAGAAAATAGAAAGTGCGGACGCTCCCGCGGCGATTGGCCCCTATTCTCAGGCAGTCAGGAGCGGTGGATTCTTGTACGTCTCCGGCCAGCTTCCCATTGATGCGGCGAGCGGAACTATGCCCGAAACGATTCAGGCCCAGACTAAACAGAGTCTGGAGAACATCGCGTCGATTCTGAAAGCGGCGGGGCTCACGATGGACAATGTGGTCAAGACTACCGTCTTTCTGCAGAATATTGCGGACTTTGCCGCAATGAACGAGGTGTATGGCCAGTTTTTCTCAGGCGTCTACCCGGCCCGCGCCGCATTCCAGGTAGCGGCCCTGCCTAAGAGCGCACTGGTGGAAATCGAGGCTGTGGCCTGCGCCGACTGAGAAATTGGTTCAATAAGGAAAAGAAAGGACTGAAGCAAAATGGAAACCAGCCGGCTTGATTTTCTGTATTTGAGTGAGCCTGACATGATCAAGGCAGGCGTTATGGATATGGAGAAGTGCGTAGACGAGATGTGCGAGGTATACCGTGTCATGGGACAGGGCGACTACATCATGGGTGGCAGGAACGGAAACAGCCACGGTCAGCCGATCTTCTTCCCGGATAACCCCACCTGCCCTGGTATGCCGAAAAATGGGCCTGACCGCCGCTTCATGACAATGGAAGCCTACTTGGGCGGCAAATATCGGGTCTGCGGTGAAAAGTGGTACGGCTCGAATCGGGAAAACATGACCAAGGGATTGCCGCGGTCCATTTTGATGGTCATGCTGAATGATGCGGATACCGGCGCGCCACTCGCCCTGATGAGCGGTAATATGCTCAGCAACATGCGTACCGGAGCCATTCCTGGTGTTGGCGCACGGTATTTGGCGAAAAAAGATTCCAGGGTATGTGGTTTGGTAGGCGCTGGCGTAATTACTCGCCTGTCTTTCACCTCACTGGTCCAGTCCCTTCCCTGCTTGGAAGAGGTCAAGATTTATGATATCATCCCCGCCGCTTCGGAGCGGCTGGCTGGCTTTATCCGGGAGAATTACCCGCAGATCAAAAGCATCCGCATAGTGGATACACTTGAACAGGCGATTTGCGACAGTGATGTAGTTCACATTGCTACGTCGGGAAAGGATACTCCCATCATTCAGAGTGACTGGATCAAGGCGGGCGCTTATGTCAGCCTCCCTGCTAACATTCGGTTAGACCGGGACTTTGCGGCGAAACACTGTATGAAGGTAGTGGATAACTGGCTGACCTATGAGGCCTGGACCGATGAATTGACCTATCCGTATTCTGCAAACATTGCCCTTTTGGGCTGTATGCTGCTGGATATGGTGCATGACCAGGAACTTGACGTAGATGATATCATCAGCTTGGGAGACATCGTCACTGGGAAAAAACCGTGTCGTACCAGCGATGAAGAGATTGTTTTATTTGGTCAATTTGGATTACCCACTTATGATGTTGCTTGGGGCTGGCATTGCCTCCAGAATGCAAAGAAACAGGGGCTGGGTCAGAGTTTGAACTTATGGGAGACCCCCATGGGAGTCTAAAGTACCCTTGGTGTTGGGGATATCCTTGTTTTGCACAATGCCAGAGCAGTTCAAGAACAGATTCTGAAGTAACCTCCGGCTCTACAAGGTGTTATAGAACTTGACCCTGCTGTTATTGTACCACAGGCATCTCATAGCCTGCTGGTTTTGCGAAATGAACTAAGCAGACCCACTATAAATCGTCTGCAAATCTTATAATACGAGGTGTTCTATTATGATCACTGTAGAAGAAATTAAGCAGGTAGTAGCCGCAAATCGAGAGGAAGCCATTACGCTTCTGGTGGAAGCTCTTCAATCCCCCAGTCCTACCGGATATGAAGGCCCTATGGCTGAAACTATGCTTAAATGGCTGGACAAATTGAACATTGAAATCAACACTTATGAGTATGCGGAAGGACGTCCCAATATTATTGCCGAGTGGAAAGGCAGCCAGCCAGGCAAACGCTTTCTGTTCAATGGCCATATGGATGTTTTTCCACCCAACGATGGTGACAACGGGCTGTATGGTCCTTGGTCCGGCAAGATTGTAGATGGCATCGCTTACGGTCGCGGCGCTTGTGATATGAAGAGCGGAGACTGTGCTGCCTATATGGCAGTAAAACTCCTTAAGCAGATGGGCTTTGATCCGAAAGGCAGTATTGTCCTCAATTATGTTGTAGACGAAGAAAATGGCGCCGGTATGGGTACAAAGGCACTGGTCAACGATGGATTGCTGAAGGCCGACATCGGTATCAGCATGGAGCCTTCCGATGGAATGATTAAGCTGGCGCACGGCGGTGTTCGTTTTGCTGGACTGAAGATTTATGGCGATGGCGGCCCAGCAGCTGTTCCTCTGCATGAGAACAAATTTGGCAGACAAGACGCTGGGCAGAAGTCAGTTCCCGCTCTAAAGGCTCTTTATGAACTGCGAGACCATATCTTCGCGACGCAAAAAGCTCAGAACTCCATTACACCCATTTTGTCTGTTACGACCATCAGAGCTGGCGAGGCCACGAACCTTTGCCCCAGCGAGGTAAATCTAACCATTGACCGCCGCTATCTCCCAGGCGAGAGCGTGGAAATGGTGGACGAGGAAATTATCGCCGCAATGGAAGCAGTCAAGAAGGAAGATCCTACGTTCACTTATGAATATATCCGAAACGGACATATGCCCCCCTATTCTATCGACGAGGACGGCTACATGGTAAAAATCATGGACCAGGCTTATGAGGAACTGTTCGGTGAGAAACCCGGCCACTTCCGCAAAATGGGCGGCACAGATGCCTCCTATATCCGAGCGGATTGCGGAGTAGACATGCCTTGGGCCGGTCCCGGTGCGCATGACAACGGTCCTGCAACTCCCAACGAGAGCGTACCTGTTGACCAGTATCTCAATTTCATACAGTGGTATATGTACGTTCTGGTAAAGACGATGGGGTGATTTCGTTTAGACTATCATATTTTTGAAAACTGCTTCGATCAAAGCAGGACAGCTCTTACAAAGAAAGAGCTGTCCTGCTTAATCATTCAACGATTATATTAGTTGTCCTCTAATGCCTCCAGCTTCATAATGACAGGCCGCAGTCCATCATTACAACTGCAAATGGCTACACCAGGTGTTTTGATCCAGCAGCCGTTATAAAAGCCATCGTTCCCACCGCCATGAGCCAACGCAAATACATACTGATAAATGGCCTTCCACGCTTCGTCACAAAATCCCTCCGGTTTGGCAAACTCAGTGTAGAAAACCTGCCCTTCCTTCATCATGGAACAAGGGCCAAAGCCCTCAACACTGTATTCCTTGGCTAAATCTTCGATAAAGGTCGTTCGCAGGATGGTGATTTTCACTTTTCTCATATCAAAATACTCCTACTACAATATATTTGGCCGAAGACACACATTTGGATCCTGACAAGATATAGAGATACCCGCGGAATCAACAATTCTGCGGGTATCTTTGTGTTCTCATCCTTTAACGAATCAGGCTGCCGCTTTTTATGACATGAATCGGTTTTTCATACATCACTTGAATATCAGACTCAGGATTGCCCTGGACCAGAATCAGATCCGCCAGTTTTCCTTCTTTGATGGAGCCAATCTGATCATCTTTACAAATAAGCTTTGCGGAGTTGATTGTCGCTTGCTTCAGAAGCTCAATATTGCTGCAGCCCAGTTTGTCATGCCGCATACGGAATTCAGCATAGGGATCGTGTCGATAGTCGGGAAGATGCACGTCGGTGCCCCACCCAATCAACACGTCGTGGTTTTCGTAGGCGTTGCGCAGGCATTTGCACATCTCTTGAACAATCTTTTCCATTTTAGCTACACGCGCACTCCCCATTTCTGCTTTCTGCTTTGGAGAGATATGGCCGCAGATCACTGCTAAAGTGGGGATGATACCACAGTCTTTTCGACCATCCATACGACGGAGGGTTTCCTCCCCGATGAAGGTGGCGTGTTCGATTGTACGCACACCCAGACGTACCGCCTGGTCAATCGCATGCCTTCCATGTGAGTGGATTGCGCAGTAGGTTCCCCTAAAAGTGGCTATTTCAACAGCGGCCTGAATCTCGTCATCCATCATGGTAGCGGCGCCGGGCTCTGCTGTTCCGGCAATGATAGAACCGCTACCGTATAGTTTGATAAACTCCGCCCCATGAGAGAGTTCGTTTCGGGCGGCTTTCCGGAATTCACCCGGACCGGAAACCAATTCCACACGATCTTTCCACTCGGCGGAAAAATTATCCACACACAGCGTAAGGCCGCAGGGAATGACGTTGGGGCCTTTTACTACACCCCGGCAGATGGCGTCGCGCAAAGCGATGGTGGCATAATCCAAATTGTCACCGCAGTCACGCACAGTGGTATAGCCGTGATCCAGGAGAAACTGGGCAAATTCAAGTGCGTCAAAGGACCGGCGGCAGGAGGAGTGGAAGCAGTGCAGGGTCTGCATCTTTGTTGTTCCGGTGAGATGTACATGGGCGTCAATTAATCCTGGCAGGATGGTCATTCCGTTAGCGTCCAATTCTTCGGTTACGCCTTGAACCTGGGACCCTGCAGGGAGGATCGCCTTGATCCGATTTCCATCCAGAAGAATATCGCCTTGGGTCAACTCTGTGCCTTCGGTCAACTCAGATACAAATCTGCAGTTTTTGATTAGAAACATAGATAAGCCTCCTTTTTATCTGAATTTTGAGTTTCTGTATCGGCGCGCTCGCTCTTAGAGGCCGGTCCAGCCGATAGACTGCAAAATCGTCAGAGTGACTATGGAGAGAACGGCTTGGCAGAGCAGCATGGGGATCGCCCATTTGACATATCTGCTGTACTCCGTCTTACCGGCGCTCAGCGCGGCCAGCGTCGATCCCACAGGATACAGGGCGTTGGAGAAGCCGTCGCCAAACTGGAAGGCCTGCACCGCCACCTGACGGGTGATGCCGCACAGATCGGCGATCGGGACCATCAGAGGCATAACCGCAGTCGCCTGGCCCGACCCGGAGGGAATGAAGAAGTTGATAATCGTGTTGACAACGAACATAAAATTGGCGGCCATCACGGCACTCATCTTGCTCATGGGGATGGACAGCCAATTGACGATGGTGTTGAGAATATTGCCATTTGTCAGAATGATAGAAATGCCGTTGGCAAAGCCCACAATGAAAGCAGCAGACGCCATTTTAGCGCATCCGGAGATGAAAGCCTTAAAGGTCCCATCCAGCCCCATGCCGCTGATCAGTCCCACGAACAGGGCGAGAACAAAGAATGTCGTGCTCATCTCGTCCTGGCCCCAGCCAAACTTGATGGTGCCAATCATGACGGCGATGATTGCGACCACCAGGGCAAGCATGCTCACCGTGTGCTGCCATGTCATGCCAGACTCTGTGCCGTTGCCAAAATTGCTCTTTATGCCCATGTACTCGGAGCGCTCCATTCCGACCTCGTAATTCAAGCTGCGGGTCGGGTCTTTTTCTATCAAATTTATATAGCGGGCGATGAAGTAGTAGGTAATGAGGAAGTTGATGATATGTAAAAGGACACGCACACCAAAGCCGGAGAACATGGGAAGTTCAGCGATGGTCTGCGCGATGCCGATGGTGTGAGGGGTCGCCCATCCCACGCTGGTGCCGCAGTAGGAGGCCATACCTACCATAAGGAAGCCGGTAAAGGCGTCGTAGCCCAGACTCTGGGCAATCAGTACGCCCACGGGGATCATGGCAAGCGTGGAGTTCACGAACACACCGGCGGCGGCGCCGATAGAGACAAAGATGAAGACCATCATAATCAGGATCTTGCCGTTCACCCGCTTATTGCTGGAGACCTTGCCGAAGGCCGCCGAAATGGCGCCGCTCTGCTGAAGCACTTCCATCGCGGCGCCGCAGAACATCACCATAAACATCAGTTTCGCCGCTTGATAACAGCCTTGCACCACAGCCATCAGCATGGCCCAGGGACCCTGGGGCGTGGCGGCCACTGCGTGGTAGGTGCCGGCAATGACCCTGGTCACATTGCCGACCTTCTCCGTGTCATACTCACCGGCTGGAATGATCCAGGTCATAATTGCCGCTAATATCATCATAATAAACAGCACGGTATAGGTGTAGGGTATTTTAAACTGTTTTTTCTCTTTCATATTTGATCCGCCTCTTTCTACATTTGTAATAACGCTGTGTCTTTTAACTTTATATCGCTCCTTTCGTCATGATTTTTTTTTATGATATCATAAGTAAAATTAAATAGGTTCCCTTCAATTTGATATTCCCCCATATGTATTTCATATTGGAACAAAAGTGGATACCATAAGACGTAACCGAAGTTGCCGCTGGCGCATTTGGCCTCAGAATCCAGAGGGTTGCGGGCTCACAAACAAAAATCCTCAGATCTCCTTTGAAATCTGAGGATTTTTTGTTCATTTGGGAAAACGGCATATTTTACGGTCATTTCCGCCGCATAGTTTGATTTGTACAAGAATTTGAACCAGATACCATCCAGCGGAATGCAGGATGTCCATCAGAAAATTTCGGCCTGTCAGTTGCAAGTTTTAAAATAACAACAGTCTAAAGCAGTGATTGTTCCCTCAAATCATTTGCGGTAAATTTGTTAATGGCGTCCAGTTCCTTGCGCAGCAGGGTCAAGTAATCTTGTGCCAATTCACTTAACATCCGCTTTTTCTTTGTCACATAAATCACTTCGGCTGCAATTCCGGGGATAAGAATACGCGCACCTTCAAAGTCTGATTCGTCTCGTTCTGAATAGCATACCCCGATCGACCAGGCTAGGGTTGAGCACACAATCCGCCTTTTATACTCCCGGTCTGTCAGGATAATTTGATTTGTAGAGTCCGAAACAAACCACCCGAAAATATCGTTGAGAATATAGCGCAAGGAGTTATCAGAGTCCTCAGTATTGATGTAAGGATAATTCATCAGAGAAGCATAATCTATCACTTTGGTCTGCTGAAAATTTTGAAAAATCGGATGTTGCCGTGACAGTCGGATATACAATCCGAGTTTTCCTAGTCTGTGCGCATACAGATTTTGGGACTTTAGCTTTTGCATAAAGGCATCTGAAAACGTTGAATTAGCGGTTAATATACCGATTTCACAGTCAGATTGCGCAACCATAGAGCAGACCTCGCTGGGACACCCGCCAAGCAGTTTGAGATTATTGGCACCATGCTTGATACATAATTTTGAAAATGCCTCCAGGCAAAATGACATATTTTCTGTGGCAATAGAAACACGATCTGATATTTCTTTCCCCTTTTTAATAGAGCGCATTTGGTCGGTAAGTTCATGAATAGACATAGCAATATTCAACATAGCCTGTCCCTGATCCGTCAAACGGACGCCCTGTGCCGTCCGCTCAAAAATCACAAAACCCAATTCCTGCTCTAACGCTTTTAATTCATTGCTGATATGGGATTGAGAGGTGAACAAATTTTTTGCCGCACCTGAAATAGAGTTGGCCCGATTAATTTCTATCACATACTGTATTTGTTGGAGTTTCATATGCTGCCGCCTCCCTTTGTTCCAATATGAAATAAATATAGGGGAATATCAAATTGAAGGGAACCTGTTTGATTTCACTTATGATATCATAAAAACATCCAAAAGTATACGCAAAATTTATAAAGGAGGCATCATATGTTAACACGCGAAAGGATACATGAAACCGTGGAGATGTATCGCCAGGAAGCCATTGACTGCCTGGTAGAACTTGTTCAAACGCCCAGCACGACTGGGGATGAAGTGGCGATCAGCAAGGTTTTTTGCAAGTGGCTCGAAAAAGCCGGACTTGAGCCCAAGGTGGTCGGGTGCGCCCCAGAGCATCCAAACGTCATTGCTGAATGGAGCGGTACTCAGCCAGGAAAGAAATTCCAGTTCAACGGGCATATGGATGCCTACCCCCCCTGTGACGGCGACTTCGGACTGTATGGTCCCTACTCCGGAAAGGTAGCCGATGGTTACATCTATGGGCGCGGCGCCTCGGATATGAAAGGCGGAGATGCGGCGGCTCTGATGGCTGTGACCTTTCTGAAGCGGGCAGGCTTCGACCCCAAGGGCAGCATCGAGGTGAGCTATATGTGCGATGAAGAAAACGGCAGCACCTATGGCGTGAAGTGGCTTTTGGAAAACGGCTATCTCAAAGGTGATTTTGGAATCTGCATGGAACCGACCCATGGGCAGCTGCTGATCGGGCAATCCGGTATTTACCGCATTACAGTTACCTATACTGGGACTCCTGCTTCCACGTACCGTCCCCACCCGACTATGGATTCCTTGGAGAAAGCTCACCTGGCCTTGTCGGAAATCTACAAGCTGTCCCATGAAATTGAGTCCAGAAAAGTTCCTTATTACGGGTCCCCCTCCCTGGAGGTCTCCACCTTCCATTCCGGAAAGGCGTTCAATACATTTTCCACGGTCAGCACATTCTCCATTGACCGGCGTATGGTCCCGGGAGAGACAATGGAGTCCTGTGAGGCAGAAATCCGCGCAGTTCTTGATAAACTGAAGAATCAATATCCAGAAATGGACTATGAACTCAAACAATTCTCGGACCGCCCTGCTATGGAGATTTCGGAAGATGATTCCTTTATCCAGACAGTCCGGCAGGCAATGGAGGAGGTTACTGGAAAGCCAGTGGAGCTCTATCGCCGTCACGGCGGCTCGGATGGTGCCAATATCAACGCAGCCTATGGAACGCCCTTCCCCAATATTGGTGCAGCAGACGATCTCAATGAACCGGCAAAGGCCGATGAGAAGATTCCAATTGAGGATTATCTCCGTTCCATTGAATACTATATGCTTTCAGTCGTAAGAATGCTTGGATGAGTCAGCAGGTGATTTATACTCTGATGTACTGTGAACACAACAGCTAAGTGAACAAAGTCTTTGTTAGGTTTACCCTTTTCAGCATCCTGTATTTTTCATTCAAAATCGTCGCCATTTCCCCTTAATAAAGAAGAGTAAATGGGGGAGTATATGTGCTTCTATTTTTCCTCTGTTTTGATTCAGGGGCATGAATCAAAATATTTGGGCCTCTCCTCTAAAAAATAAGGTGCAAACGGTACAGTCGTTTGCACCTTATTTTTTATCGACTTCGTTCTTTGCTGTTCGACATCGTTTTTTGTCGAACGGTGAAGAAGGGAGCCGATTTTTTTCGCTCCACTGCCGTTCTCCTCCGCTTCTGGAATTTTTATTTACAAAATTTCAGAAGAATGGAGGACCCGGTATGGGTTTTTATTATGCCACGGAGAGGAAACGCTTTGAGCGGGAGTGGGACAAGCTCCGGAAGGACTATGAGGCGGCGGGTATGTCCCAAGAAGCGATCCAACTCCTTTATGAGTTTGACCTGGAATGCTTCCGCTCTCAGCGTACTTACGAAATCCACACACAGGCTTTACCTAGCGAGTACATCAATGGCGAGAAAATAGAGAACTCTGTCCTGCTTCGCAAATTTGCAAGTAGCACGATTTCTTTTGATGAGGCAGATTTTTCTGGCCGGTATGCCTGGGTGGATACTATTGAGAACCAGCGGCTGGTGTGTGCGTTGCGGCAGCTCTCCATCGAAGACTTGGAACTGCTGACATTCCTTGTTATAGAGGAGCACACACAGCGGGAACTGGCAGAAAAATTGGGATGTACCCAAGAAGCTGTATCCAAGCGTTTTATAAGAATTAAAAAGTTTTTGAAATAAGGGTTGTAAAACTGGCCTCCTCGCTGCCTACACAGTGAGGGGGCAATTTTAGTTCCTCTCGTGCAGCTTGAAAATTGAATATCCGGCGACTGAATAACGTCAGTGGACGAGCCTATGAAAAGGGAAAAGCGATTCGGACGATGCGCCAAGACCACCTGTAAAAATGACAGATTGCAGTGAATTCTGGAAGTTTTTATAAAAGACGGCCAAATAAGGTGCCCAGCGTATTTCATCGCTCCAAAAGCAGCCTTGGCAAGCTGCCTCGCAATGACCTCGTTCACCTATAATGGTACCCCTGCCCAGCCACAGCCCTGCGATGCAGGATCACGCAATGGGGGCAGCTCGGAGAGATCCTCGGAGGGGTGAGAGACCCGGAGTGTGCGCCAGCACAGTTCAGTTTTGCCGCCCACGGCCTGGGAAGTAGTGTCGAATAGGGCCAACAGCAAATTTCAAAAACAGCGGGGCCGCTCCCGCAAAGGGTTTATCAATACTTTTACACCTATGTGGAGCGGCTCCGCTTCTTTTACGAGGAGATTCATCATGACAGAGAAAAACGCAAACATTGATTTCTGCGGTATCCGCAACCTGCTCCGTCTGCTGGAGGACCAGGGATTCAGCAAAACTGAGCTGAAGAAGATCGCTGCCAGAATTGCTGGAGAAATCGGAGCGGATATCATTTTTTGTTGAGTTTCACGACTCGAATTTAATAGCTTTTACAGATGGGTTATGGTATTGTATGTTGCTGACAGGAGGAGGTGCGGCACATGTATGGAGGACAGCAGACCAGTGGAAATCTGGCGTTGGCCCCCAAGAAAGTCATCGTCATTGAGGCCGCCCAGAGGCCGGAAGCGCAAAAGCTCCGTGTGGCCGCCTATTGTCGGGTCAGCTCCGATTCCAGCGACCAGCTCAACTCCTTTATGGCCCAGCTGAACCGCTACACCACCCTGATCAGCGGCAAGGAGAACTGGACCCTGGTAGATCTGTATGCGGATGAGGGCATCTCGGGCACCTCAGCAGAGAAACGCCCAGACTTCCAACGGCTCATTTCAGACTGCCGCAGGGGCAAGATCGACAAGGTGCTGGTCAAATCCATCTCCCGCTTCGCCCGCAATGCCAAGGATTGCCTGGAGACCATCCGGGAGTTGAAGACCATCGGCGTGGGAGTACATTTCGAGGAACAGAATATTGATACTTCCAACATGACAGGAGAACTTCTCACTGCTGTCTTCGCCGCAATCGCACAGAAGGAGAGCGAGAGCCTCTCTGCTAAGATGCGCTGGAGCTATCAGTATCGGATGGAAAGTGGAACATATCTCCCATCCTCCATGCCCTTCGGCTATATTATCCGCAACAAGAAAATCGAAATCGATGAAAGCCGTGCTGAGATCGTCCGTCAGATATTTCAGGACTATCTGGCAGGACAAAGCATAGATGAGATTGCGGAGAGGCTCAATCGAGAGCAGGTACCAGTGAAAATCGGCTGGGAGAGCAGGAAATGGACTCACAGCGCCATATCCTATATCCTGTCCAATGAGCGGTATATTGGCGATTCCCTATGGCAGAAGACATATACGCCCGATATCCTGTCGGCCCATCATGTCAGAAACCACGGAGAGCGGAAGCAGTACTATGCGGAGGGAACTCATCCAGCCATCATTACACAGGAAACCTTCCAGGCGGTGCAAAGGCTGAAAAATCAGCGCAGAGAAAAGAGAATTTCCGAATCCCGCAGTCAAGACACACCTCTGCGGAAGAAGATGTTCTGCGCTGTCTGTGGGACCATGTTCAAGCGGAGAATGTGGGGAGGCCAAGTCTACTGGGTCTGCCGCACACATTTCCACAACAAAGAGGACTGCCCTGTCACACAAATTGCGGAAAATGATATCCAAGCCGCGTTCCTCCGTGTGTATCACAAACTCCGGCTCCATGGGGAGCCAATCCTCAAACAGATGATATTCAACCTCCAGACCATCAGGGAGCGCCGGATGCTTTGGAGCCTGGACATCATTGAGCTGAACAAAAGAATATCCGATATCATGGATCAGGAGCAGATGCTGACCACCTTGAACAAGTGTGGCTGTGTCGATCCTGATATTTATATATCCCAGAGCAACGAACTTGCCCAACAGCTCCGTGCGGCTAAGCAGGAGAAAGAGCGGCTCCTCGGTTCTGAATGTGATGATACCATCCCCAAAACCCAGGAACTGCTGGAGACGCTGGAAACCATGCCGGACTTCCTCCCAGCATTCGATGGTGATATATTCCGCGACCTGGTGGAGCATGTCATTGCCGAGAGCAGTACAGTCCTGCGCTTCCGGCTGGTCAACGGGCTGGAGCTGACGGAATCCCTTGGACGGAAGGAGTGACTTACACATGAAAATACGCAAACTGCCATTCGGGTACTGCATTCGGAACGGAGTGATCTGCGTTGACAAACGGAGCGCAGATACAGTCCGCATGATCTTCGACGGCTATATCCAGATGGCCTCATACGAAAAAGTGGCGGACATGCTGGTACACCAGGGGTTGCCATACATCCCCGAAAAGTGGTGGAACAAAAATATTGTAGCCCGTATTCTAAAGGAGCGACGCTATATGGGCGATGAGGAGTATCCTGCTATCATCACGCAGAACACCTTCCATTGTGCGGAAGCAGCGAACACCTGGTCCTGCGACTCACCAGAGCGGATGAAAATCACCAAGGAACTGCGCTCCCTGGTACGGTGTCCGTCCTGTGGAGGCACTATGACGAGAAATTATCGAGCGAACTGGCGGTGTCCGAACTGTATGAATACCTCGGTGAAGGTGACGGACGAAAACCTGATGAAAAGCCTCACGAAATTGCTTGCACAGTCAAAAAAGCTGGCTCCTGACTTCGAAATTCCTGCCATTGTCCCAGACAACGGTCCGGTCCAAGACTTGGAAAGAGCACTGGAACAGGAATTGAATCAAAACGAATTGGATGAAGTCGCCGCCAAACAAAAAGTGATCGACCTGGCAGCAACTCAATTCAATGCCCTCAGTTCCGCCGACTATGAGACATTACGGCTGAAATATATGTTGTCTAACAAAGAGCAGGACGGTGATTTAGACACCGGCCTGCTCTTTGATATTACCTCCGCAATTCTGATCTACCCCAGCGGAGCAATCAGTTTGAAGCTGAAGAACGGACAAATTATAGGAAGGAGTTGAACCAGATGACGGAAACCGCCCCAAGAGTGATCGTCATCCCAGCAAAACCGGAGCTGATCCAGGCCAAAGCCGTCCAGCGCCAGCTTCGCGTGGCTGCCTACTGTCGGGTCTCCACCGACAGCGAGGAACAGCTCACCAGCTATGAGGCCCAAAAGAACTACTACACCGACAAGATCATGACCAACCCCGACTGGACCATGGCGGGCATCTATGCTGATGAGGGGATCACCGGAACTTCGGCCCGAAAGCGCCCGGAGTTTTTGAAGATGATCCGCAAGTGCCGTCAGAAGAAGATTGACCTAGTGCTGGTCAAATCCATCTCCCGCTTCGCCCGGAACACGGTGGACTGCCTCAACTATATGCGAGTGCTCAAAAGTCTCGGGATCGCCATCATTTTCGAGGAGCAGAACATCAATACCTTGGAGACGGACAGCGAGATGCTTATCACCATGATGGGAGCCTTCGCCCAGGCGGAGAGCGAGTCCCTCTCAGGCAATGTCCAGTGGGGCAAGCGTCAGGCCATGCGGGAGGGCAAGGTCCACTACCAGTACCGGTGGCTGTACGCCTATGAGAAGGGGGAGGACGGCAAGCCCAAAATCATCCCGGAACAGGCGGAAGTGGTGAAGAGAATCTATGACAGCTACCTGGCCGGACACAGCCTGCGCATGATCAAGGAGGCGCTGGAGCGGGACAACATCCGTACCGTAGATGGCGGTTCTCAGTGGTCTATTGCTGTCATCCGTGGTATACTGAAGAACGAGAAATACTGCGGGGACGCCCTGATGCAGAAGACTTTTACGCAGGACTGCATCAGCAAGAAGCAGATCCGCAATGTGGGCCAGCTCCCTATGTACTACGCACCAGACAGCCATGAGGGCATCGTCAGCCGTGATACCTACAACGCGGTCCAGGCGGAAATGGCCAGACGGAACGCCCGGAAGGCCCCCAGCCGCAACAAGGCTCCGACTGGCCGGGCCTGCTACAGCGCCAAGTACGCCCTCACGGAACGGCTGGTGTGCGGCGAGTGCGGCACCCTATATCGCAGGTGCGTCTGGAGTAAGCGGGGAACCAAGCGCGTCGTGTGGCGCTGCGCCAGCCGAGTAGACTACGGAACGACATACTGCCGTAATTCTCCCACACTGGACGAGAAGCCACTGCAAGAGGCCATCCTTGCCGCAGTCAATTCAGCCATGAGTCAGAAAGAGACTCTGATCAGCCGGATCACTAGTGCCATGCAAATGGAGTTGGCTCCTGTTTCCGGCAAGACCATGAGTGCGGCGGATATCGACCGGCGGCTCTCAGAACTGAACGAAGAATTTCAGAAACTGTTTGCGGAATCCAGAGGTGAGGGCGGATATCTGAAGCATGCGGACAAATTCAAGCGAATTGCGGATGATATGGCTGTGCTGAAGGAAAAGAAAGCCGCTCTGCTGGAACAGCAGAACAGCAGCTCCGCAGTCAACCGGAGAATTCAGGACGCAGTCAACATTCTAAGTTCCGGTTCCGCCGAGATCACCGAGTGGGACGAGAGCATGATCCGCCAGCTGGTGGATACGGTGAAGGTGCTGTCAGCAGAACGGATCAAGGTATATCTCCATGGCGGTATAGAGATTGAGCAAACGATTAGAGGGGGGCGGTAACATGATCTGGGTAACAGGCGACTGCCACGGAAATTTCCAACGCTTCAAAAAGGAGTTTTTCCCAGAGCAGGCTGGAATGACTAGAGACGATTACATCATCATCTGCGGCGATTTCGGTGGCCTATGGGCTGGTACACCAGAGGAGGAACACTGGCTCAACTGGCTGGAGCGGAAACCCTTCACCACCTTGTGGGTGGATGGAAACCATGAGAATTTTGACCGGCTGAACAGCCTCCCGGTCCACGACTGGCACGGCGGCAAGGTCCACTGCATCCGGCCCCATGTGCTCCATTTGATGCGGGGTCAGTGCTATGATATAGATGGATACACCTTCTTCACCATGGGCGGAGCCAGCAGCCATGATATCCAGGATGGCATCCTTGATCCGGCAGCCCCCAATTTTGAGGAGAAATACTGGTTCAAGCGACGGACGCGGCAGCACTTCCGGGTGAAAGGCGTCTCCTGGTGGCCGGAGGAACTGCCCTCCGATGAGGAGTACCTCACAGCACTGGAGACCCTGGAGCGTATCGGCTGGAAGGTGGACTATGTGATCACACACTGTGCTCCTACCAGCGTCGCTCAAACCATAGACCAGGACTATGAGTCGGACTCCCTGACGGATTTCCTAGAGATGGTCAATCAGCGGCTGGACTTCCATTACTGGCTGTGCGGCCACTATCACGACAACCGAAAGCTCACAGAAAAGCATATCCTGCTGTGGGAGCAGATCGTGCAGATAATTTGAATATTCAGAGTAAAGAAAAGTGCGGTGTCTGCCGCATTTTTCTTTGCTTTGAATGATGCAATTCCCGTTTTGCTATTTCAAAATCCTGCAACACCTGCTACAATAACTGTTATACGCATAGTGGATGGAGTGAGCCTGATGCAGACACTGCTCTCTGGGCCATATACAATTGAATTGTTTTCGGAAAGCGATAGTCAAGGCATCATATATGCGGTAATGGACCGGCAAAACGTGGAAGATACCTGGCAGCTGCTGAACGGACACAGAATGGCACTGGCCGCGATCTCCGGTGTGGATTGGAACCGGGAGTTGTCCCCATGGAACGCACCCAGGGCATTTCGGGGTGGAGAAGACTTTGGCGGCGAGGGGCCGGACCTGTTGGATACGCTGATTCATCAGATCATCCCACTCACCGAGGAGCACTTGGGCTATGTGCCAAAATTTCGCGGTATTGCAGGGTATTCGCTGGCTGGCCTGTTTGCGTTGTGGTCCGTTTATCAAACGGATATCTTCGACCGGGCCGCCTCCATTTCTGGTTCGCTGTGGTTCGATGGATTTTTAGAGTTTATGAAAGCCAATACGCCAAAGGTGGAATTTGTCTATCTTTCTTTAGGAGATAAAGAGAAAGAGACAAAAAACTGCCGCTTGGCGGCGGTAGAGGACTGCACCAGCCGGGCAGCGGAGCTGTTGAGGACGCATAACATTTCGGTGGTATTTGAGATGAACCAAGGCGGACATTTTCAAGATATTTCAGCTCGGATTGCTCGCGGAATCAGGGCGCTTGAGGGGAGTATGGAGCTATGAGCAATGATAAAGTGTTCCAGATGGAGTTTGGAAAAGTCTATGGCCTTTTGCTGAACAAAGCGGCCAGGAAGGGACGGACAAAAGCTGAGGTCGACCAGGTGATCTGCTGGCTGACGGGATACAGTGCGGCGGAGTTGGAAGAATCCTGTTCCAATGCTGTCTGCTATGGAGACTTTTTCTGCAATGCTCCCAAGCCCAATCCCAATCGGACGCTGATCAAGGGTGTCGTGTGCGGAGTTCGGGTGGAAGAAGTTGAGGACCCACTCATGCGGGAGATTCGTTATCTGGACAAGCTGATTGATGAGCTGGCAAAGGGAAAGCCAATGGAAAAAATCCTTCGGACGCAGGAAGAAACGGCTATGTGGATATGCCCTAAGTGCGGACGTTCCTTTCAAAAGGCAAAGCAGAACCACTACTGTGGGACCGCACCGGCGACAATCGAGGAGTATATCCTGAGTCAGCCGGAGGAGATACAGCCCTATCTGCGTCAGATAAATGAAGCGATCAGGGCCAGTATTCCGGAGGCGAAGGAGAAAATCTCTTGGAGCATGCCGACTTACTGGAAGGGCCACAACCTGATTCAGTTTGCGGCTGCGAAGAAGCACATCGGTCTGTACCCCGGTCCGGAAGCTGTGGAGGCGTTTGCCGGACGGTTAGCAGGGTATAAAACCAGCAAGGGCACAATTCAGCTCCCATATAATAAACCAATTCCTCTGGAGCTGATCGCAGAGATTGCAAAGTGGTGTGAAGCAAAAGCAAAGCAGTAAATGAAACTACCATTCTAAATAAATTGGGGAGATAACCTATGACATTATCACAGTATGTTTTGGATACTATTTCTACAATTAAACACTTGGGATATGATAGTAGGCATCGGGTTACTGCAATATTAAAAGATGCCAGTCTAAAGGCCGAAAAAGAAGACGATGCACAGATTCTCTCAGTTTTAAGTGGTGTATTGTCAATGGCCTATAGTGAGTCCGAAAAAAACTACTCACCAATGCTTACATTAAGCAATGGGAATCGGACATTTTCGATGGATGATATTCAAGCAAGCGATATAGAAACGATTGAACCAGTGGCCAATGAAGTGAGTTCAATATGGATACAAGCGCAACTGTTTGATATTTTATGGATTCTATCTAAAAATTATCAGTATGGTCGGTATTCAGTATCAGCATATCTAAAGTGGTTTGAACAGGCGTTTAATCCTAATGAATGGGTTGAATGTCATCAGACTATCTGTCGTGCATTGGATATTAGCAAACAGCTTGGAAAAACCAGCCAAGAATATAAGCAAGTTCGAAAAATGATAGACGATGCAATTCATAAAATGGATGGTACTGATCCGCTATTCTTATCAATAAACCTTATTCAACTTGTCTATCCGGACGCTTCAAATGAATGCGTGGAAAAATATCTGCAAGTCATAAATAAAATTGTGCATCAACGTATTACTGAAGGAAATGAAAATATTTCTCTAGTGGAAGAAACTTTTTCAGTCCAAAGGGGTTTGCTAAAGCGATTGAAGCGCAATGCTGGTATCGATGAGAGCAATCTTGCCCAAGGAGATTATTATGAGAAATATGCAGATAGATTGTTGGAACGTAACGATGAACTTCGAGCTATTGTGTTGCTTAAAAAAGCCTGTTCAATATATGCAAAAGTGGATCGTAAAAAACTTTTAGTTGTTCGAGCCCAAATAAAGGCATTACAACAGAGCACAATTGGAAATATGAAGTCAATTCCGATTGAATATGATGTGAATCCTTTGCACGAGTATATATCACAATTATTTTCGGGATTATCACTCCAAGAGACAATAGTACAACTTGGCCGCCTTGTACAATTCTGTGAAGTAGAAGAAACTGCACGGAAAGTAATAGAGGAGCAACATGAATTTATTTTCAAATCCATGTTTTCAAATGCCATCCTAAACAAACATGGACAAATTACCGAAATAATTCCACCGTTAGATGTAGAAAATCCTAGAGAAAATCCGGATTTGTTTCACAAACATATGGTTCACTTTGTTTCTGAAAGAAGACATTTAGGAGAATCAATTGCTTTAAAATTTGCATACAAATTCCTTCGAGATGCCGGGCCATTCTCCAGTACAGATTTGGATTTTTTGGTCTGTGATAATCCCATTATCCCTGATGGGCGAGAAGAAATTATAAAAACCGGATTGTATTTGGGGCTGTCGGGTGAGTTATATTCAGCAATGCATATTTTACTGCCGCAAATGGAACATACAATCAGAAATTTGGTCGATTTATGTGGTGATACAATTACATTTTTGAAGGATGATGGAACAGAAGAGTATAAGCCACTGTCACAGCTTTTTAGGTCAGATAAGTTGCATGAATGTTATAATGATGATATTATTTTTACATTTCAAAGCATTATGGATGAGCGTGCGGGAGAGAATCTTCGAAATCTAAATGCGCATGGACTTCTAGATCCCAATATTGGGAACAGTGAAAGCGCATTCTATTTTTTGTGTTTGGTTATTAAATTTCTTTCTCTGTATAGTCCTGACACACACCCAATATTAGAAAGACTTTCGAATCAAGAGTTTATGAATGACCACAAATCAAATGTTTAGGAAATCTGAACGAACACTGTTTTATAAATTATATTCCTATTGTAATAGAAAGGAGGAAATCCTGTGAACATCAGAAAAACAATTGATTACAGCACAATGTTCAAAGCACTGGACAAGCTCATAGCTGCTGATATGCTGCAAATGGAACTGTACTTCAAAATTGGCCAGGTGGTCAGCGGCAGGCCGGAGAAAGGCGCGGCCGTCATGGCTGCAGAGTATCTGCATAATACTTACCCTGATGCTTCTGGGTTTTCTCCCCGGAATCTACGTCGGATGCGGGAGTTTTACCGTACCTATGAAGCCGTTCCCGATGTGCTGGCTGAAGCTATGACCATCGGCTGGACGCAAAATGTGATTATTCTGGAGGCAGCCCTGACGCTCCAGGAAAAGTCTTGGTATATCCAGGCGGTGAAACAGTTTGGCTGGTCCAAGCTGATGCTGCTGGAGAAAATCAGGGCTGGCGCTCATGCGGAACTTCCTCTCGACATCCAGAATGAGGTGTGTTATACTGAGAAAAACAGCGCCGAAATGGAGCACAAGAGCAATGACAAGGATACTTTTTATCTGCCATGGGAACATTTGTCGAAGCCCGATGGCCGAGTTCGTAATGAAGGATCTGGTAAAAAAAGCGGGATTGGAGAGCCAGTTCCATATCGAGTCTGCAGCCACCAGCACAGAGGAGATCGGCAACCCGGTCTATCCTCCGGCCCGCCGCAAGCTAGCCGAACACGGTATCGACTGTACCGGCAAAACAGCCTGCCAGCTGAAGAACCGCGATTACGACCAGTACGACCTCCTGATTGGGATGGACCAGGAAAATATGCGGAATATGTACCAGATATGCGGCGGAGATTTCGATGGCAAGCTACATCTGCTGATGGAGTTTGCTGGCCGTCCCGATGCAGAGGTGGCTGACCCCTGGTATACAGGTGACTTCGAGGCCACCTGGCAGGATGTACTGGCCGGGTGTATAGGAGATTGCTGGATTATTTACAGACACAGGGGGTGTAGTTATGACATTTCCAAAGTCTAGGGTTCTTTCTGCAAAACGTTTATCCCAGTTAATGAAAGAGTCAACTGGAAATGGAGCAAGATTCTGCTTCATCTTAGGTTCTGGTGCGTCAGTAGAATCCGGTATTCCTAGTGGTAATGTGCTTGAAATGCAGTGGATGGATTGTTTGATGGGTGTGAAGGAAGACCGTGGAATGCCCACAATGGACGCTGAAGAGACACGAAGAATTGCCAATGAGCTGTGCGCTGAAAAGGCAATTGCGCATAAATTTGAAGAAATTGAAGACGCATGGCGATATGCAAAAGAAAATGGCACAAGTATACCAAGTAAGTACTATTTTGATATCTATAAGTTGCGTTTCTATACCAATCCCCGCAATGGGTATAGCTATCTGGAAAAAATCATGGAACCTTGTACCCCGAGTCTTGGTTATCATACATTGGCAAAGCTATTGACAGAGAATAATCTTAACAATTTGGTAATTACTACAAATTTTGTCAGCCTGGTAGAAGATGCACTTTTTTTATACACAGATAAGAAACCACTTGTCGTTGGACATGAATCTTTGGCGGATTACATGGATGCAAATATTCAGCGTCCAATTGTAGCGAAAGTACATCGTGGTTTGATGTATGCACCATTTAACAGTCCTGAAACAACCCAAGAATTAAAAACAGAGTGGCAAAAAGCACTAAGCTATGCGCTGAACACCTATACCCCTATCGTGATCGGTTATGCCGGTGGTGACCACAGCCTGATGTCCTTTTTGGAGGATGATGCTACAACCATACAAAATAGCATTTATTGGTGCTACCGAGGAAAAATCGATTTCTCTAGTTTGCCAGAAGAAAATATCCAGAAGTTTGTGGCAAAACGAAATGGATACTTTGTTGCTATTGATGGCTTCGATGCGTTAATGGTAGAGATTGGAAAAACTATGTATGGAGATGCTATCCGGCCAGGGATTACTGCAGAACACCTTAAAGAGAAACATGATAGGCGTGTCCAGCGATATAATGAACAATGGGAAAAATTGAATGAGAAACCAGAAATTCAAGAAACACTGCTGGAGATGAATGTGGCAGAACGACGTGAAGAAGAGCAACGTGAAAAAATGCAGGAACTTACTGCTTGGGATTATATTCGCCGAGGTATTCGTGCTAATACTGAAGGCCGTAAAGAGGATGCCCTCAAAGAGTGTACAAAAGCAATTGCGATAGATCCCCAAAGTGCAGCTGCTTACAATACTCGGGGCATTGTATATGACGATTTAGGCCAATACGAAGAAGCTATTAGAGATTATAATAAGTCAATAGAGTTGGATTCTAGTTATGCAGAGACTTATAATAACCGGGGTGTTACATATAAAAACTTAGGACAGTATAGAAGAGCTATCGGAGATTACAATAAAGCTATTGAGTTGGACCCCAGTTATGCAGTTGCTTATAACAACCGAGGTGTTGTATATAAAGAAATGAAATTGACTCAAAAAGCCTTTGAAGATTATAATAAGGCAATCGAATTAAATCCCCAATATGCGACGGCTTATAAGAATCGCGGCGATATATATGCTAAGTTAAAAAGGTACGAAAAAGCTATCGAAGATTACACCCAGTCAATCCAATTGAATCCCAAAAACAAACAAGCCTATCTAAATCGAGCATACGCATATTTGGCAATTGGAAGAGAAGAACTTGCAGAGGCGGATAAAAAAATCGCAGAAGACTTGTGAATTGCCTAAATGAATTTGTTTTTCGAACAGTTTTAGAAAAGAACAGGACTTGTTATATTTTGGATAGCTTGCAATGTGGAGCTTTTCACTTTTTATATCTGCCACTGGCTTCTAAAACAAATAAGTTGAAAATTTTTATTTGGGGCAAGAATTTAAGCAGTATTTCCTATAAAACAAGTGTTATAGGCATTCTCAAATGCCCATGGAATCTGATGGAGAGACCTCATTGTAGAACTGAATATTATATTTGGTGAAAATCCGATGAAAGCTGGTATCAAAATGAGAAAAATTCGTACAACAAAGAAGTGGATGAAAGCTACAATATTTCTGCCACTGCTTCTCTGTTTTGCAATTATTTTGGGATTATGCTTTGACTTTATACGATTTAATAGCGTGCAAGAAATATCCAGTGGACTAGATAATGCCAACGAACTAAATTATGCCAATGTTCTTATGAGTAATGTGCACACCCATGAATCTCTTACATTGTCTTTGATTGGTATTGCGATAGCTGTATGGATTGGCTTAAATATTTATAATGTCCTCTCAAAAGAAGAGTTGCGGGTTATATTAGATCGTGCACAGGAAATAACAGAAGTAACTGAACAGATGTATACGGAAATTCTTAAATCCAAGTTTCGTATATTATCTTCAAGCACAGCCTCTGAATATTTTGCCACACAATTGGGCTATATCAATCGTTTGCCAATGGAACTTTCGGAAAAAATTTTTGAATTGGAAGATATATTTCAAGTTTCTTACCATTTGTATGGAGATGAGTCATATACAGATATTAATTTAAAGGGGGCGGATTTTGCAAAAAATTTGAAAGAATTGACCGAAGAATATAAAAACGCAAAAAAATTAAGTTATGATCAATATCACTTTTTAATGGGATATACTTCTTGGCGGTGGGGGGACTTTTTGCACTATAAGGCACGATATGACAAAAAAAATAAGCCGGAAGAATACTGCCAAACCGCTAAATCTGCCATCGAACAATATATTCAAGCGGGAAAGTGGCTATTCCATATTCAAAAAGCGGATGATTTTTCGGATGCTGCTTCCTACAGTCCAGAAAATCAAAAGTTTTTGGCCTATTTAGCCAATGATATTGCATCGACCTATGTTGATATTATACAGAATTTTTCTAAAGAAGAATTAAAAGACGTGACAACTATGGCTGAAGCAGCTATCAATTATTCCACAGAACTGCCAAATAAGGTACGAGAAAAGTTCTACCGGAATCTAGGAAGTGCCTATGAAAAAAGCGGAAATATGTCTGATGCACTCGAACAATACAAAAGGGCCTATCAAATTGCTCCGAGTAACTGGCGATGTGCCTATTGTATAGCCTCATGGTATAGGAAACAAGCGTTAATCGTTTTTTATAAGCAGATTGACACACAAAATTATGAAAGGCAAAATTTTTACAATGTTGAAGATAATAAAATTGAGCAATTAACCGGCAAAGAGTGGACAGAATTGATATGGCGACTTGAAAAAGCGGTATACTGGTATTCAGATAAACAAGTTAATCACTATGGTCAAGCAGATGTCTATTTAGTTGAGATTAATGATTTTCTGTATAGGTTAACAAGAGATGAAGTGTATATGAGAAAAAGTGAAGAAGCATGGAAATACATGGGCTTTGTTCGGGAAATTACTCAAATCTAACGTTGATTGAATCCCGATAAAAAACTTTGCGGGATTACGTAAGATATGCAACCTTCTATCCAAGATACGGTGTAATTATTCAAAATAGTGAATTGGCGGGGGCATTTTGGACACTTCCTTTTGGAAAGTCCAAAATGTTCTCGCTGGGCATATATTTTCTGCCCTGTGGTTGTGGCATCGAAAGTGTTCGGCACTTCCAGAAAAAGAGGTCAAAAAAGATTTTTGGTGAAAAAAGCGAGAATTTTCAAGGCCTCGGAGGCCCTTGGATGATGAAGATCCAAGGGCCTCAAAATTTAGATTTTTCCCTGCTTTTTATTCACTCAGGTACGACTTAAACCCGCGACACACAATTGAAAAAGGGCGCTAAACCTTTGATATGCCTGTTTTGAGCGTCGGTCCGTCAGTTCCAAAGGAATGACAGGCCGGCGCTTTTTTGCTTTTCCAAGAAAATGCCAGGAGCTGCAGCTGCCTCTTAAGGAGCGGACGGCAGAAATGCGATATCCCCAGCGCCTGTTTTTGAAACAGGGGAAATGAAAAAGGGCTCTGGATTTTTTAGGCCGAAAAGTTGAAATTATATGAAAGTTACGAGGAGGATCAAAATGGACACAGAAGAAAGAAACAGGTATTTCAAAGAGCTGACCCTCAGTCTCCGGCGGGAGGACGCGGCAGACGGCCACAGAAGCGCCGCGTTGGACCAAGTGATCTCCATCGCCAAAACCACTGCCGAGTATATGAGTCAGATGGAGTCGGCGCCCCAATTGACAGCCAGCGGCCTGACGGGAGACTACAGGCTGCTGGCTGATTTCAACAGCGTGGTCCTGGCGGGCCACCCCACCCAGTATGGTGTCCAGTTTATCACCTGGGAGCGAGTACAGGAACGTACTGGACTCAACCAGGGAGATTACCACGGTCCCCTCGGCGGTGTGGACTGCTACGCCACTGCCAAGCAGGACTTCGTCACTCGATCCGGTCTCGTTTCCCGCAGTGCCCTTTTTACTCCGGATCAGTTGGCTGAGATGTACCGCTGTATCTGTGATACTCTGGCGAGCAACTATCCTATCACGGACGAGCGGCAGAAGTGCTTGGAGTCCACAGCAGAACAAATCGAAACTGCCGTTCCCGATCTGGTCAAGTGGGTGGCAATCTCTACTGATAGAGAACTGAAGTTCGCGGACAAGATGTTCGCCAAAAACAACGGAATACAGTTCAGCTAAAAATCAATCATTGTTTCATTTTAGGCCGTTCCCCTTGAAAAAGGGCAGCGCCTTTTTTCTTTTTGTCCTTTTTTGAGGGATCGCAAATAATTACGAGGAGGACAAAAAGAACATGGCAAGATATTTCATGGGTGACACTCGGCACCCCATGCGAGCCCAGCGGAGCGGGTCGCATGGGGAAAGGAGGAGCAGCGCAGTGAGTGAGCCCTGCCGCTTGCGGCGGGGCGAGGGATACGAAGCTTGCGACGACGCGATGATGGATCCGTCCAGGACGCCACCCATCCGTACCAAAACCAAGAGGAACAGGCCCCAGAAGAAGCTGCCCTGTGACCGGCCCGCCAAGCCGCGGCCCCGTGAATGGGAGATCAAGGGGGACAACGTATGAGTTATATGATCCAAGCGGTACTGCGCAACACCCAGCGTCCGGAATGCGGCCAGATCACCATCCCCTTTCCCATTCCCGTTGACCAGTACGACCAGGCCATTGAGATGCTCCAGGGAATCGACTTGGGCTTTTCCCGAGATCGGGACTGCAAGGTGGACGAGATCGACAGCTGGTACCGTGTGCTGGATGCCCTCAAAGGCGCAATGGTGAACGTGGATCAGCTGGACTACCTGGCGAAACGGCTGGACAGCTTCTGCCCCGGCGAGGTCAGCCAGTTTGAGGCTATGGCCCACAAGCTGGAGTTAGTTGACATCAAGGACTTCATCAACTTGACATTCGCCTGCCAGCAGGCCACGGTCATCACCGATTTTTCGGATTTAGATGCCGTTGGCCGCACCCATTATTTGAACATGCGCGGTGGCTGTTGTGCCACTGACGAGCTTGCCAATCTGGATGGCACCGAAACCGCTTTACTGCTGATCGATGGCGGCGGCGGAGCGATAACCCCTTACGGCGTGGTCTACGACAACGGTATGGTCCTGGACCAGCAGTACAATGGACATCAGTTCCCGGCGTATGACTATGAAGGATCTCTCATAGCATTGGAGGTCACACCGAAGCAGGGGCTGACAGAAGGGAAAAATCCGGAATACCTGTACCTCCCCGCCGCAGAGCACCAGATCGAGCGCACCCTGCTCCGTATCGGCGTTACTGCATTGTACGATGCCCAGGTGCGGCTCGACTTCGATGAGCTGCCGGAAAAAGTTGCGGAAGCCCTGGAGTTGGAATCCCTAAGCGGCGGTGATCTCCCAGCCCTGAACCAGATGTGCCGGGCTATTGACTCTCTGAAAGAAGCGGAGCAGAGGAAACTGAACGCAGTAGCTTGTATGGCGGAGCCGGGGGACACGATGGCGATCCAGCAGTTGGCAGAAAATCTGGATCAGTTCAACTTTATTCCCAATATCCAGACCCCAGAGGAATATGGCAGATACATGATCCAGGAGTCCGGCCACTTCGACTATGACGAAAATTTGGAAGACTTCTACGACTACCACCGCTACGGTGAGCAGCGCATCTAACAGGAGGGCGGACAGTTCAACGAGTGCGGCTATGTGACATACCTGGGTGCGATCCCGTTAGAGGAACTGATGCGGGATATCCCACCGGAGCAGTGCCAAGGGCCGCAGATGGGAGGTATGGCATAATGTTTCTTTACTTGGAGTGCCGGAATTACGGTATTACGCTCGACCTTCCTGCCACCTCTAATGATGCGGCCAGCACCATCCTCGATCTGACAGCAGGATTTGAGAACGAGCCTGTTCAAATCAAAATCAGCGGTGTGAACGGCCCTATCCCCAACCTCTACCCGTATATCCAGCACGCTGATCTGGAGCACGAAGCTGACCTCCAGAAGCTGAACGCACTTGACGAGCGGATCAGCAGCATGACGCCAGAGGAGCAGCGCCTTTTTTCCGGGGCGCTGGAACTGGAATACACTGGCGATCTGGACGACGCAGTACGCATTGCGGGCAGTCTGGAGCGTTATGAGATATTTCCCAAGATCAAGACGGACGCAGACCTGGGCCGCTTTCTTGTGGACACTGCGTTTATGACTGGAAAGTTCTCATTCCCCGAGGAGGCAAAGCCCTATCTGGACTATGCCAAGATCGGCGCAGAGCAGCGAGACACACTTGATGGAGTGTACACGCCTCATGGTATGGTGCGCCGCCGGGAAGAAGTCCCTGTGCAGGCGGAAACACCGAGGGCGATGCTCCTGGCACTTACGGCTTCGGGGCAGAGCTATCCCCTTGCACTCCCCGCCTCAGAAAAGCAGCTGGATCACGCAAAAAGAACCCTGGGGATCGAGGATCTCTCTCAGGCGGCGATCTCCAACGTGGAGTATGTGGCGCCCTATTTGAACCGGCTGATCCCCACGGACTGCGTCAGCGTAGAGAACGCCAATGAGATGGCCCACTGTCTCCAGCGAATCAAGACAGACGGCGAGATGCTGAAATACTGTGCCACACTGGAAGTGGAGGAGCCCTCCACCTTTACGGAGGCTTTGGATATGGCCATAGACATTGACGACTATGAGCTGATCTCCGACAACGAGCGGGAGTATGGCCGTGAGGCTCTGAGCCGCCTTGGGGCTGACGATGAACTGCTGGATACCATTGATGGCTACACAGATTTTGACCAGTTAGGCAGAGATACAATGGAGGAGAACGGCGTCCGTCAGACAGGATACGGTCTGGTGCGCCGCCTGAGCAAACCCTTTCCTGGACCCAAGTTTGGGCAAACCATGATGTAAAACTTCTGCTGGACTTCCAGATAAAATTGTGGTATTTGTATTTGCTGCCAAATAAAAAGAAAATGAGGTGATCTCATTGCTGATCAACATCTACAAGGATAAACTGCTGGGTGCCCGCCTGTTTGGTGCCTCGGTGCTGTACAGCGCCCAGCCCATCCCTCAGGAGGATGTTCCCCAAGGCTGGTACTGCTACGACCTGCAGGGCACCGCCCGCCGTCCGGACGAGCCCCACACCCTGGTGGATCGTGCGGAGGAGAACCACGCGGGCTCTATCCTCTCCCGCCTGCCGCTGAAAAACGGACGCTCCCAGTACAGGCTGGTCAAGAATATGTTTCAGATGACCGGGACCAATTCCACTTTGTCTGAGTTCTGTGCTGCGGAAAATGTCCACTGCCCCGAAGTCCCTCTCTGGTATCAGATGTGCCCCGCTTCCCCCGAGGAGGCGGGGCTTTTCTATGCCCAGACGCCGGAGAGAGACGAGGAACTGGGGGCCATCGGCCATGTCCGCATCGACTTTGGGAGCGGCGGGACAGGCTTCTATCATACCTGGTGGCCCAGAGGCCCCGAGGAATCGAACACGCAGGAATTTCGGGACGAGCTGGACAAAGTGGTGAACGACCTGCGTAAAGGGATCCTGAAGGATCTCCCCTCCATGTGCCGGTACTGCTGTGGCAGCGAGGGAGCTATTGAGGGCGGCTCCTGCTGTCAGAACTACGGCTTCACGCTGGAAACGGAGCGATACATCTACCGCCTGCGGTGCAATCCGATAGAAGGCGATTATCAGGCGTATATCTCCTGCTTTGTCCGTCAGGAGCAGGAGCTGGGACTGACGGAGCTGGGCAGGCAGAGGCTTAAGGATACAGCAGATCCCAGATTCCCCCACAGCTACAACTGGTATGTGATGGAATCCTGCAGCACAGCGTATGCAGCGTTTACCGACGGATTATCCCTGGAAAATGCCATCCAGCGTTACGCCGCCAGTGAGAACGACGACAAGCGCCTGGGCGTCACCAAGGATGACATTGCTGCTGTGGATCTGGTGATCTGCTGGGAAGGCCGGGAGTGGCTGTCCCATGATCGCCTGAAAATGGAGGAATTCAAGGATGACCCAGTGATTGCGGAGGCCGCTGACAAGCTCCAGCAGATGCTGGACGAAAGCCAGGCTGTTGGACGGGTGACCTTCGCCAGCGGTGAGTGTTGGAACTATATCGACACGCAGAAGTACCTCCAGGCCGTCCGGGAGGAGCTGCCCTTCCAGGTGCAAATGGTCGCCCATCTGCCGCATCACATAACATTTGGTATGCCCGAAGGACTTTCTTTTTGTAACTTTGCCGACGCGCTAAAATAGTTTGGTCTGTAATACCATAGTGTTCGTGCAGGCACTGTGCCAAAGTCTCATGCGAAAAATGCTGCTCGCCAAGTGATTCCGAAAATGAAGAAAATACTCTGAAAATATAGTGATATTGAGATATCGCATTTTCGGACTGTCCCCGTTCAGCAAGCTTTTGTTCCAGTTCTAAAATCACCTCTGGTATCAATCTGGCCTTGTCCATCTGATCCCTCCTACAAAAATATTGGGGTTCCCCACAAGTATCTTAGCAGAAATAAGGTGTTTTTATATGTTTCTTTACGCTTTAAATAGGAATTATGCAAAGTGTTTGGCGGAGAAGTGCTGGATTGGCAATACTTCTCCGCTTTCACTTTACATTAACAAACACTTGGCATTACCTTTCCTGGCCTCCCCGCATTGTGCTAAAAAAATTTATAAAATTTTTCGCATTTCTCTTGACAAACGGCGAAAAAATTCATTTTGATTAAGAATCCGCCCCATAGTTCAGTTTGTATCATTCCCAGTTTCCGCTTGTCTACTCCACAGGGAGCACACAAAACAAAGCCGCCCTCAATTTGTAAAAGTGTACTTTT
>NZ_QWKI01000129.1 GCF_009911645.1 Pseudoflavonifractor sp. 60 | reverse complement strand
GCGGCGCCGCCGGTGCAGCGGGGGCGGGAGCCGGGGCCGGGGCTGCCGCAGGAGCTCCGCCTGCCATCAGGCGTTCGATCTCCTCCTGGCTCAGGGCCGCGCCGGGAGCCGCAGGGGCAGGAGCCGGGGCGGGGGCTGGCGCCGGAGCCGGGGCGGGAGCTGCGGTCGAGTCCCCATTCAAGTCCAATCCAAAGCCGGCAATCAGTTCCTTGCCCAACTCCACCGACATGACGTTCATAAACTCGCTGTCCAAGACCCCCTCGATGGTCAGGTTAAACCGCACCACCACCACGGGGCCCTTGGTGACGGGGAAATGCTCCTCCTTCACCTTATCCAGGTCCGTCATTTCGAAGGACTCGGGGGTCGTGATATTGACCATTCGGCCCAGGAAGTCGGACAGAGCTGTGGCGGAGGAGCCCATCATCTGGTTCATCAGCTCACACACAGCGCTGATGGACAGATCGTTGAGCTCAAATTCCTCATCTGGGGTCTCGGTACACAGGAGGATGTCCACAATGGCCTTCACATCGCTGCGCTTGAGCAGCATAATGTTGCTGCCCTCCAGGCCGCAGACGTATTTGATCTCTACGCCCACCGCCGGTTCAACCTTACCCAGGCTGAACTCCTCTGCATTGACGACACTGACTCGCGGCGTCGTGATGTCCACGCGGTGGTCCAGCATATTGGAGGCCGCAGTGGCAGAGGAGCCCAGGCTGATGTTCATGATCTCCCCGATGGCGTCTATTTCCATCGGGCTAAAAATAATATCTTCCATCCAGATTCGCTCCTTTTAGCCTACATTTTAATGTAGGTCTCTCCAATTTTCACGGCAACCTGCTTGTTGCTGGTGCCCATGCGGCCGTCAAACCACCTGCGCCCGCCGATATTCAGGAACACAGGGGAGTCCTTGGGCCGCTTAATATCCACCACGTCACCTACATTCAGGTGATACAAATCGCTAAGCAGGATGCGGGTCCGCGCCAGCTCAGCCACAATCTCCAGCTCGGACTCACGCAGCGTATCAAAAATCTCCTCGGACTTGTCCTCTCCGGTAGTGCGGCGCGTTGTGTTCTTGCTGATCTCGCTGAACACATTCGTCAGCATCTCACCGGGGAGACACAAGCTGATGCGGCCTGTACAGTTTGGAAATTTGATGTTCAGGCCCACGATAACCACCGTCTCGTCATATCCGATGAGCTGGACCAGGGTTGGATTCACCTCAGTGCGGGTATACTCAAAGCGGATGGTAATGTAGTTCTCCCAACTGCTGCCCATGATGGGGACCAGGTCCTTAATCAGGTCCTCGTACATATCCAGCTCCAGATCAGTCATGTTGTAGTCATTGACCAGGGTTGGGTCCGGGTCTCCCTCTCCGCCCATGAGCCGGTCCAGCATAGACAGCACCACCGGCGTGTCCAGATGGACCAGGATCGGGTCGTCCCCCTGGAGCTTCTCCAAATCGATCTTGGCCAGGGCAACCACGTCGCTCTCCGTCAAGGCGTTGGAAAACTCGTAGTACCGCTGCTCCTCCACGCTGTCCACCTCGATCTCGCAGGTGGCGTGGAGCAGAGCGTTGATCCGGGAATTGATCACCCGGGCGTAGCTCTCGAAAATACTGTTGAGCATTTTCAGCCTGTCCTTGGTGAACTTCCGCGGACTGTAAAAGTCGTATTTACGATATTTTTGCTCCGCAGATTTTTCCGCCGGCTTGTCTACGTCCAATTCTCCACTTCTGGCCGCGTTCAGCAGGGCGTCTATCTGACTTTGCGATAAGACTTCAGCCATATTGCTTCCCTCATTTGATAACCAGGTCGTCCCGCGCGGGGGAGTTCATTATTCGGCGCCGCCCACCGGCTGGCCGGTAGCGGTTTCATACATGGTAAAGTACTGTGCCACATTGTCTTGCAGCTTATCCTCCAGCTCACGACCTGTAATAATCAGCTCCACACGGCGGTTCTTGGCCCGGCTCTCGTTGGTCTCGTTGGAGGCCACCGGACGCCACTGACCGTAGCTTGTAACCACCAGACGGCCGGGCTCCAGATCAGCGAGATTCTGCTGGAGGTAGATGGTCACCTCGGTGGCCCGCTCGGAGGCCAGGCGGCGGTCGTTGGGGATGGGGTTGGGTTCGTAGGCATACTGCTGCGCCGTGTGGCCCAGCACCTTCAGCTCATCCACAAAGGGGGTCACCTTATCCAGCGCGGGGATAATGCTGTCCAGAATGACCTTGCCCTCCTCCCGGATATAGGAGCTGTTGCCGTCGAAGAAGACGGTATCGTCAAAGGAAATGAACACATAGCCGTCTCCCTGGCTCACCGAAACGGAGTTCTCCGGGTTGTTCTGGGCATAGTTCACCAGGAAATCATACAGCTCATCCATCGCCACCTCCATATCGGTGGTGGTAGGCAGCTCTTCGCCCCCCTTGTTGCTTGTATCACTGGGGGTGGGACCGGGCTGTTCCTGTTCAATGGTACTGGGGTTAAGCTGATTGACAATCCACTTCCACTTCTCGGTGTCGATGGTGGACATGGAGTAGAGCAGGACGAAGAAGCACAGCAGCAGGGTGACCATGTCGCCGTATGTATCCATCCAGTTGGAGCCGCCGCCTCCGCCGGAGCTCTTCTTTTTAATGCTTGCCATAGTTTCACCTCAGTTCTTTGACTCGTGCGCTTACTTCTTGCCCTCGCCGTCGCGCTGCTTCTGGGCCATAAAGGTAAGCAGCTTCTCCCGCAGGAACTTGGGGTTTGCGCCGGACTGGATGGACATAATGCCCTCCACGATGATCAGCTTACACAGGGTCTCCTCCTCGTCCCGCTTGCGGAGCTGGTTGGCGATGGGGCCAAAAATCATATGGGCCAGCACGCAGCCATAGAGGGTCGTGACCAGAGCGGTGGACATAGAGGGACCCAGGTCGCCGCCGCCGCTGGAGACGTCCATCGCCTTCAGCATATTGATTAGACCTACCAGCGTACCCACCATGCCGAAGGCCGGGGCCACAGCGCCCGCCTTATCATACATAGCGGCGGCGTCCTCATGCCGGGCGGCGGACTGCTCGATGTCATTCATCATGATCTCTTTGGCCTGGTCGGCGTCGTTGTTGTCCACGATGAGCATGATGCACTGCTTGAAGAAGGGGTCCTCCTGCTGATTGCCCTTTTCCTCCAGCGCCAGCAGGCCGTTTTTACGGGCCACCTGGGCCAGCTCCACCAGCTGATCGATAAAGTTCATGGGGTCATACTTCTTGCTGTTCATCATAACCGCGAAGTGCTTGGGGATGGCGGCCAGAGCGCTGGGAGGGAAGCTGGCCACCAACACAAACACGGTACAACCCACCACAATGAAAATACTGGACGGGTCAACGAAGTTCATAACCTTGCCAAAGTTGATCAGCTGACCGCCGGGCGTGCTCAGTGCGCTCAGGTCCAGGATCATACCGATGACCATGACCACGAATGCACCTATGGTACCAATGATATAGGTAATATTCATTGCTGTATGTCCGCTCCTCTCCCCGCATGGGGTATTTTTTCTGTCTCAGGGCGCATTTGATAGCCGTCCGGCTCTGCTTTTGCCGCAGAAAGTCCCTCCGGCAAGCGTCTGACGCCTGTCAAACACGCCCCTGTCCCGTTCAGCGCCGGTCCTCGATGGTCAGCGCCCGATGCACGTCCTGGACCTTGGCGTTATACTCCGTGATCCGGCGGATGATCTGCTCCGGAGATTCCTTCACAATAAAATAGTCCCGGTTCATCATGACAATTTTTGACTCGGGGATCATCTCAATACATTGGATTTGCTGATGGTTCACCAGAAAACGCTCTCCATTACGCTTTGTCAGTTGAATCATGATAAACCTTCCTTTCCTTCCTTCCCCGGCCATCCCCCCAGGGCGCTTTCCCAAGGGGGTGGCCGGTCAACAACGCACTAGATTGCTGGGGTCCGCTTACCGCTTCATGTTCACAAGCTCCTCCAGCATGGAGTCGGTGACGGTGATGATGCGGGTGTTGGCCTGATATCCGCGCTGGGTCTTGATCATGTCGGTGAACTCCTGGGCAATGTCGGTGCTGGAGGACTCCAGACCGCTGCTGCGAAGCTCCACCGCTTTCTCGTTCACAATATAGTCCATGGGGTCAATGACGGGATCCGTATCCGGGTTGCCAGCAGCTGCGCCCAAGATATCCATGCTTTGATTGCCCATATACTTGCCCTCCAGCACACCGTTCAGAGCGGATACGCGCAGAGCGCCCGCGCCGCCCATGGCCTTGTAGTAGGGGCCGTCGATGTGGGTCACGCCGTCGGGGCTGTCGCAGTTGGCAATGGCGATATAGCCGATAATCACCGTGTCGCCGTTGGCGGCGATACCCTGGATGGCGCCATTCTTCTGCACGCTGACCTCTTTCAGCTGGACATGGAGCTCATCGGAGGCGCGCAGCTCGTCAGTGTTCTGGCCAACCACCATGTTGGTCTTGCCCAGGCCCATCGAACCTGTCGCAGGCACTTCAGCGGCCGCAACCTTGCCAGTATAGTCAACCGGTGCATACTCATTTGTGTAGTAGGTCTTGCCATCAGCCGACTTTTCCTCAACCAGATAGGGGTAGACAGGGTCGCCCTCGTTCCAGAGGTACTGATCCGCCTTATAATCCGGATCGCCCGGCTTACCGTTACCAGGAATCAAGCCTTTGTTGTCCGCAGTGGGCTTGGCGGCAGACAGAGGAACACGAAGCGGCACCAGCTGAGAGCTGATAATGGTCTTGCTGGTAATATCAATGCCGCTTGCCTCCGCATCCTCCTTGTCTTTATCCGTCGGTTTGGCGATATAGTTCGGATTCTGCACCCGGGCAAAGCCGTAGAGACACTTGCCGTCGCGGTTGCAGATATAGCCGTCGGGGTCAATCCAGAAGTCGCCCACCCGGCTCAGCTCCAGGGCGGTGGCATCCTTGGTGCTCAAAATGTTCCCGTCCTTATCGCCGAACATATAGAAGCCCTCGCCGTCGATATAGGTATCCAGCGGGTAGCCCGTGGGGGCGTAGGTGGAGGGGGACATATTCAGGTCGATGGACCCGATGGAACAGCCGTAGCCGATCTGGGAGGGGTTGTTGCCGCCCGACGTAGCGCCGCCGTTGCTGCCGGTACGGCTGGTGGTGTACATCGACTCCTTGAAGGTCATACGTCCGGCCTTATAGCCATAGGTGTTCACGTTGGCGATATTGTTGCCGATGACGTTCAGGTTGCTCATGTGGGTCTTGAGGCCGCCGATGGCGGCATACATTGCTCCGGTCATAGTCTTAGGATCATCCTTTCTGTGGCGCTGCCGCCCCCCTGTCAGTCGGGCAGGGGAGCAAAGCATCCATAAAGGTCCTGCCTTTGCTTATTTCAGCAGCACAGCGCCGTCAATATTGGTGAAGATATTTTCCTCCATCTCCTCCTGGGACATGGTGGTAATCACCCGCCCGTGGGGGACATTGATGATGAAAGCCCGGGTAGCGTCAAAGGCCAGGATGTTGGTGGCTCCCTTGGCTTGGGCCCGCTCTACTGAGTCGGCCAGCTGGCCCATCAGGGCGTCGTCCACCTGGATCCCCCGCTCTGCCGCCCGGTTCTGGGCGTGTTTGGAGAAGGATATGGCGGGTTCCGCCGCGACCTTGATCTCCTTTTGCAGCAGAGCGCCAAACTGTCCTGCCGCCGTGCCGCCGGCCCGGCTGACCCGTTGGACGCGTTCCACCGGGGATACGCCCTGTATGGAATTGATGCGTTCTGCCATAATGCTTCCTTCTTTCTTCACGGACCTCCTGTCCGCTCATTGATCAGATTCCCTTCTGAATGTTTTCCGCTCAGCCCACTTCGTTCTCCGTGTTTCCTCCGTCCACCTTGTCGTCGGGGACCTGATCCACATTGTCGTCCTTGTCCTCACCGTCGCCGGGGACCTGGTCCACGTTGTCGTCCTTGTCCTCACCGTCGCCGGGAACCTGGTCAACGTTGTCGTCCTTGTCCTCACCTTCGTCGGGATTCTCGGGGTCCTCCACTCTGGGCGGCAGCTTGCCCACGGCCATAATGCTGCTCAGGGAATAGCTCTTGCCGTCCACAAAAATGACCTGCTCGCCGTTGTAGATGCCGGTGCCCTCTACCACGCCCTCAAACTCGTGGAGCTTGCCCTCCTCATCGTAAACGCCGATGGTGACGGTCTGGCCCACCAGAGAAGCGGAGTAGCTCATCACGTTGGCCAGGACCAGCTCCTTCATCTGGGTGGTCATCTCGGTCATGGCCTGCATGGAGCTCATCTGAACCAGCTGGTTCATCATGTCGGTGGTGTCCGCCTGGTTGTCGATGGACTGGTACTGGAACTGGGCCACCATCAGGCTGAGCATGTCGGTGAAGGAAAGACTGCCTTTGTCCTTGGCCGCCTCCTCCTTCTTCAGCTGCTCCAGCAGTTCCCAGCGGTTAATGTTGGGGTCAAAGTCGGTCGTGTAGTTGCCGTAGCGGCTGGCTGTGTCGATCCCAGTGGGGATCACAGAATCTGCCATTTGGGTTCACCTCCTGCTGATTTACAGCGTCTCTTCCAGGCCGAACAGTCCCAGGCGCAGGCGCTGTACAAAGTCCTGGCTGTGGCTCTCCTCCTGCTGGCGCTGCTGCTGTTGTTGCTGCTGCTGCGAGTTGTGGCCGTCGGGGTCGGCCTGCTGCTGCTGGGCCTGCTGGCTGTCCTCGTTCCGCTGGACCTGGACCTGGACCTGACTTTCCTGGCTGTAGCCCTGGAGGGCCGCGTTCAGGGTATCCAGATGCTGGGTCAGCAGATTGGCCGCCTTGTTGTTGGCCGCGTGGAGGATCACTTGCAGACTCCCGTCGGCGCTCTGGGTCAGCTTAATGGTCAGCGCACCCAGGTTCTCCGGGCTGAGCTTGATCTCGATCTGTTTCAGGCCCTGCTGAGCGGCAAGACGGATGGTCTCGGCCAGCTGGTCGTCCATGTCGGCCTGCTGGGTGTCCAGCTCGAAGTTTTCGCCCACCTTCACAGGGGCCGCCTTCACGTCCTTGAACAGAGGCTGGCTGGCGCTCAGGTCCTGGGCATCCAGGCCGGTGTCCTCCTCCTGGTCGTCGGCAGGCTCCGTCTCCGGGGTCTGGACCTTGATCTCCGCTTTCAGCTCAAAGGAAGTACCATCCTGATCGAAGTTCAGCTCGCCCAGAATGTCCTCCGCAGAACGGGGGTCGTTGGCCGCCTCCAGGAAGCGCTCCAGAGCCTCCACCAGCTCCGGCGTGGTCTCGATGGTCCACTCTCCGGTGTCCTCCACCAGAGCGGCCTGGAAAGCGTACACCTTGTCGCCGCCCATGCCGTGGTCCATCAGAATCTCCCTGGTCAGCGGGTTGTTCAGCGGGGCGTTCTCTCCCACGTAGATCCCCAGGCTCACTGTACCGTCCTCGTCGGGGGGGAACAGGAACGCGTAGCCCGCCGCAATGGCCGCCGCCTCCGTCTCGGTCAGCGGTACCGTTTTGGTCTCGGTGCCGTCGGGGTTTTTGGTCACCTCCACCTTGCGGGTGTCCACCTTCTCCGTCTGCTGCACCTTCTTGGTGGGCTCCGGCTTGTCAGGGGCCTCGGTCTTCTTGGGTGCCTCCACCTTCTGGTCCTTGGCTTTGTCCATCAGGTCCTTGAAGCTGTCGCCCTTCTCGGTCTTCTCGGTGTTCTGGCTGAGCTGAGGCACAGAAGCCGCCATACTGGCCGCCGCCTGCTGCATCCGCTCCAGCATCCACTGGTCTGTTACATTCATCGTCATTCACCTCCTATTCGTCGATCTGGCCGGGGTCAAGGGTCTTGCTGGGATCGCGCTTCTCTGTGACTTCCAAGGACTCCTTCTCCTGAATACGCTCCAGCTGTTCCTCTTGCTCCTCCTGGATGTCGTCCACCTCTCTGATGAGGCCCGGCGCACTCAGGCTGGCCAACAGGACCTGGATGGCGGGCATTACGGAAATGTCCACCGCTCCGTCAAAGGCCTTGCGCACCTTCCCGAACTTCTCCGAGTTGTAGACAGCGGGTCCGGCCTTGGCCAGCGAGCGGGCGGCGACCCACTCCTCACTGGAGGAATGGTCCTCCCGCGCCTCGTTCATGGCGTCAATCATAGCCATAAGAGCGTCCTCTTCGGCGTGGGCCTCCTCCTCCGCCTTGAGGCGGCGCACCTGCTCCAGATAGCTCAGGAAAATGTTCTTGGAATTCCAGCCGGTCTGCTCCTCCAGAGTCTTCTGGGGGGCGGGCGTCTGCCCGAACCGTGCGCTGATGTCACAGAATGAAAGCGGCGTGCTCATTGCAATCACCTCCTTCCTGTGACCTTATATAGAGAAACACCTTGCGGTGTAACTCACCTGTTACAGTCCCGCTGCCATTGCGCGGGTCGTGGAGACAAACTCCTCAATGCGCTGCTCCTCGTCCTTCTGTTCCGCCTTGCGGTAGTCCTCCAGCTTGTGCTCCTTCAGCTTCTCGATGGTGGCCGTCTCCTTTCGGGCCTCCACCACCTGAGCCCGCTTCTGCTCCTCCTGGCGGCGCAGCCGGGCCAGCTTGTGGTACTCCTCATGGATCTGGCGCTCCAGAGAGCGGAGGTACTGCTCGTAATTCATCGCGTCCAACACAGTGAGCCCCTCCAGCTTGCGCCGGGTGAACTCCTCGTCGGTTTGGCGGTGCTCCTCCTCCAGTCCCTCGATCACGGCCTCCTGGGCCCGGACCTTTGCCAGAATCGCGCCGTGCTCCGCCCGAAGGGCGTCCAGGGCCTGCTGCTTGTAGTCTAAAACGGTCTCCAGAGAGAAGCGGAATTTTTTCATCTGTCTATCTGCTCCTTACATGGTGTCAGCGGAGAATGCGCCGCAGCTGGTTCAGGCTCTCGTCGTAGGAGAAAGCCTCGTCTGTGCCCTGCATCAAAAACTGGTTGATGGCGTCCATCTTGGACAGGGCGTGGTCCAGCTTGGGATTGGTGCCCGCTTTATAGGCTCCGATGGACACCAGGTCGGCGTTTTTCTCATAAACACCCATAATATCCCGCAGCTGTCCCGCCAGCTGGCGGTGCTCCGGGGAGACGATCTCCACCATCAAACGGGAAATGCTGGCGCCCACGTCGATGGCGGGGAAGTGATTGGAGTTGGCCAGGGCGCGGGAGAGGACGATGTGTCCGTCCAAAATGCCCCGGACGGTGTCGGCGATGGGCTCGTTGGTATCGTCGCCCTCTACCAATACGGTGTAAACGCCGGTAATAGAACCCTTTTCAAAATTTCCGCTGCGCTCCAGCAGCTTGGGCATCTCGGCGTACATGGAGGGGGTGTACCCTCTGGCAATGGGGGGCTCGCCAATGGCCAGGCCAATTTCACGCTGGGCCATTGCGAAACGGGTCAGGGAGTCCATCATCAGCAGCACGTCGTAGCCCTGCCCTGAGAAATACTCGGCAATGCTGGTGGCCACGCTGGGGCACTTCATCCGCAGCATGGCGGGCTGGTCGCTGGTAGCAACCACCAGCACGGAGCGGCGCATACCCTCCTCTCCCAGGTCCTTCTGCATGAACTCCAGAACCTCGCGGCCGCGCTCCCCCACCAGGGCGATCACGTTAATGTCCGCTTTCACGTTCTTGGCGATCATGCCCATGAGGGTCGATTTGCCTACGCCGGAACCGGCAAAAATGCCAATACGCTGGCCCTTGCCGATGGTGAGCAGGCTGTCAATGGCCTTGACGCCAAACTCCATCCGCTCCCGAATGGGAGGACGGGCCATGGGGTTGATATAAGTGCTGTCCACAGAGAAGGTGTCGCCCCGGGGAAAGGCCTCTTTCCCATCAATGGGCTGGCCCAGTGCGTTGATCACCCGCCCCCGCAGAAAGGGTCCCACCGGCAGGGTGAGCCGCTTGCCGGTATTGCGGACAAAGTTGCCCGCTGAAATGCCGCTCATGTTGGCATAGGGCATTAAGAGAATGTGGTCATTTTTGAAGCCCACCACCTCGGCGGGGATCTGACCACCGGATTCGTTGGAATAAATACGGCAGATATCGCCGATTGCGGCCCGGCCGCCGGAGGCTTCGATGGACATACCCACGATATTTTCGATTTTTCCGGTCCGGCCCACCGTCTCGGCGGAGCGCACCGCGGGGATCAGCTCTCGAAACACGTCCAAGTCTCCTTATTCTTATTGAGGCCAGTAGCTGCCCATCTGGTCGTAGAGAACATCCCGGATGTTGGACATCTGAGTGGACACGCTGGCGTCCACAATCTCCTCCGGAGTCTCCACAATACAGGTGCCCCCCTCGTCGTCCCCCATGGGGACCACTTTAATATGCTGGGACAGGGCCCCCAGGGTACTGGTGAGGGCGGGGGATATTTTGGCGACCTGCCGGGCGTCACAGCCGGAGATATAGATGTGTACCCACTCCTGCCGTTTCATCCGCTCGGTGGCGGTCTGGATCATGCGGACGATCACCTCGCTGCTGCTCCGGAGGCTGACCCGCACCACCTTCTCGGCCACCGACAGGCACAGCTCCAGCAGCTCATCCCGGCTCTGGAGGATCATCTCCTCTCTGGCCAGGGAGGCCTTCTCCAAAAAATCCTGCACCTGCTGCTCCAGGCGGGCGGCGGTGGCCTCCCGGTCCCGGATGGAGTCGTCCATCGCCTTGGCAATCCCCTGGGCGTAGCCCTCCCGGTAGCCCTCATCCCGGGCGCCGGCGCGGATCTCCTCCTGCTCCTGGAGGGCCTGCTCCCGGGCCTGGGCCAGAAGCTGTTCCGCCTCCTCCCGGGCCTGGTTCAAAATCAGTTCCGCCTGGAGCTGGGCATAGTGAACGGGAGTCTCCTGCTTGGGTTCCTGGAGTTCCTCCGGCTCCTGCTCAGCCTCCTCTTCCTCTTCCCCGCCCACCGTAATATCCAGGGATTCCGCGTCTACTTCCTCCGCATCCAAGGGGCGGAATTCCTCCTCGCCCCCCATAAAGATATCATCGGTGTCGGGCAGTATGTAGGTCTCGGCCTTGGGCTCCAGGAAGGATTTTAGGATATTACGCAATGATATCGTCCTTTCCGCCCTTCAAAATCACGATTTCGTTTCGTTCCTCCAGGTCGCGGATCACGCCTACAATGCGCTGCTGGGCATCCTCCACGTCCTTCATACGTACGTTGGTGGTGACCTCCAGGTCGTCCCGGATACTCTCTGCCATACGGGCGGACATATTGGTAAACAGCTTGTTGGACACGTCGGCGTTGGCCGTCTTCAGAGCCAGCACCAGGTCTCTGGGGTCGCAGTCCCGGACGAAGCGCTGCACAGAGCGGTCGTCCATGGTAATGATATCCTCGAACACGAACATCCGCTTGCGGATCTCATCGGCCAGCTCGGCATTGTGCTCGGCCAGTCCGTCGAAGATGGACTTCTCGCTGGACCGGTCCAGGTTGTTCATAATGCCTGCCACATAGTCTATGCCGCCAACCTTGACATTGGACTGGGTGATGATGCTGGAGAACTTGCGCTCCATCTCCGCCTCGATGGTCTTGATAGCGGTGGGGGAGGCGCTCTCCATGGTGGCAATGGCCTCCACCACCTTGATCTGGCGATGGGGCTCCAGCTGCTCGATAACGCCTGCCGCCTTGTCCGGGTCCACATAGGACAGCACCAGAGCCATGGTCTGAGGACGCTCGTTTTGCAGCGCGGAGAAGAGGGATTTGACGTCCGCCTTGTTGAGGAAGGCGAACTCCCGGGTCTTCAGGGACTTGGTCACCTTCTCCAGCAGGGCCATAGCGGTCTGGTTGCCGAAGGCCTTCTCCAGCACCGCACGGGCGTACTCCAGGCCGCCCTCGGTCACCGCCTTGCTGGTCATGCAGTTCTGGTAAAACTCGGTGAGCACCTCTTCGGTCTGCTCGGAGTTGAGCATACCCAGCCGGGCCACCTCCAGGGTGAGGGTCTCCACGTCCTCCGGCTCCATGTACTGGTACAGGTTGGACGCCTTATCCGCGCCCAGGGAGACGATCACAGCGGCGGCCTTCTGGGGATATGTGAGTTGAACTTTCGCGGTCTCAGCCATTGTCATCGTCTCCTCTCAGCCAGGCCTTCACCATCTGAGCGGCGACCTCCGGATTGTTCTGGACGAACTGCCGGACAGTCTTACGCAGCTCCATACTCTTCTCGGTGTTGACCTCCATAATATCGGCTCCGCCCTCGGGGATGGCCGCCGCTGCCGCAGCAGCTTCCGCGGCAGCCAGGGCCTCGGCCGCCTGCATCTCCTCTGCCAGCGCTTCCTCCTGGGCCTGACGTCTCTTCTTGGCCCGGCCGCGCAGGATGAGGATGATAATCAACAGGATAATAAACAGGATCATTCCGCCGATGGCGGCAAAGAGCACCCAATCGGGCACACCGGACAGGATACCAATGGGACCAAGCACACTGGGCGGCGTCTCCACGTTGAAGGGCGCGATGACCACCGACACGTAGTTCTCCGGATTCTCGCCGCCGATGCCCGAGGCGGTGGCCACATGGGAGCGCAGCGCCTCGGTGCTCAGGGAGCTGGCATTGGGGCAGTTCTGATTGATGGTGACCGCAACCCGGATATCGCTGATGTTAAAGGCCAGCACCTCGGTCTGCTCAGTGATGGTGTCGATCTGGTGCAGGCGGCTTCCGGAGCCATTGGTATAGTTCTCGTCGCCGTTGAGCTCGGGTTGGAGCTCCGCCTGGTAGGGGATGTCAGAGTTGGTGGTGGTGCCCACGGTGCCGCCCACCGGATCGGTGCCGTCCCGGATGATCTCCCACAGCCACTCGTCCTTGCCGATGAGGCCGCCCCCCTCCACTGAGCCATCGGGCTGGTGGTAGGTGGTGGAGTCCACCACTTTGCGGTTGACGTCGATGTTGCAGTTCACCGTCACATCCACATTATCTTTACCATAAATATTCTCGATTGCTTCCCGCACCTGCATCCGGATACGGTTGCTCAACTGCTCCTCATACTGCATTTTTAATGTGCTGGCATCGTTCACGCTGTCGGTGCTGGAGCTGCTGCTGTCAGAATACGAGTTTCCATAAGTATCGCCGATCCCTACGTGTTCGATCTCCAGGCCCTGAACGCTGTGCTTCACCAGGTCCCGGATTACGCTCACTGTGCCGCTGCTCAGGGCATTTCGGCTCACCGGCGTCACGGTGACATAGGCCTCGGCGGGAGTGGCCTGGGGGTCCAGCACATAGACCCGCTCGGTCCCCGGCGTGATCTGCACTGTGGCGTCCTGGACCTCCTCCAGCTGGCGGATGGTGGCGGCCAGACGCTCCTCTTTCGCAATCAGAAACGCCTTGTCCCGCTCGTCGCTGGTGCTGATGGCGCCGATCTTATCACTGTAGTACTCATAGAGGAAGCCGGAATTCAGGTTGCCCGAGGTGGCCAACTGAATTTGCAGCTGGGTCTCTCTCCCCTTGGGCACCAGTACCTTATCCCCCTGCACCTGGTAGTCTGTCACGCCGTTGGCGTCCAGAAAGCTGACTACGGTGCTGATCTCGCTGGCGTTCAGTCCGCCCTGGAGTACTGCGTATTCCTTCCGGTTGAGCAAAATTGCCGCTGCGATAATCACCACCAGGATGACCGCTGCGCAGACGCCCAGAAGAATACGGGTCTTCTTGTTCAGTTTTGCAAAAAAACCTTTGATTTTTTCCCAAAGGTCCTTCAGTTTTGTCTGCACCTTGGATCCCTCCGGCCAGTTATCTTAACAGCGGCTGTGCGCTGTTTACAGGGAAATGCGCATCAGCTCGTTGTAGGCGTCCAGCGCCTGGTTGCGCATCTGCATCAGCAGCTCGGCGGCGGTGGTCGCCTTGCTGATGGCGGTGGTCAGCAGGGCGGGATTGTCGATCTGACCGGTGGCCAGCTGATACTCCAGGTTGACCTGCTCGGCGTTAGTATCCCGCACATTCTGGATGGCCTGCCGGAAAATGTTGGCGAACATAGAGCCGGCGGGATCGTTCACAGACTGAGCGGTCTGAGTTTCCGCAGTATCCCAAAGGCGCTCGATGGGGCGAATGGGTGTAAATTCCACCATAAATTCCTCCTGAACGGGCCAAAAGCCCATGTATTTCATATCCCAAAACGCAAATCCAGGCCAGACCCGCCCTGTCCTGGGGCATCCTACCCGCCAGACAAGAGCTAGCCTGACCTAGATTGGCCTTACTTTCCGATCTCCAGTCCTTTGGCGATCACACTCTTCAGCAAATTAAAGGCTGTAACATTGGCGGAGTAGGCCTGGCTGGCAGCCATACCATCGGTAATTTCCTTCACCAGGTCCACGTTGGGCAGCTCCACATAACCGTCCTCGTTGGCATCGGGGTCGTCCGGGTCATATTTCAGCTTAAAGTCAGAGGGGTCCTCCGCCACCTCTGCCACTCGAACCCCGGCCACCGACTCTCGGGCAAGCCGTCCGCCCCAGCCGTAGCGGGTCCGGGCCAGCACATCCTGGAACCGCCCGGTACCGTTATCCGCCTGGAACACCACCACTTTCCTGCGGTAAGGACCCTCTCCGTTTTCAGTTCGGGTGGTGTTCATGTTGACAATATTTTCAGAGACAATGTCCAGCCGCTGCTGCTGGGCAGTGAAACCGGAACCGATCACATCAATGGTACTTACGAAGGCCATATGTATCCCCTCCACGAACGTTTTAAGGCAGAACGTATCCGCCAAAGCTTACAGGCCGGAATCCTTACTGGCCCCGGATCAGGGTGCGCATCAGAGAGAGGTTGCTGTTGATGGCATCCATGGTGTACTGCATCTGATAGACAGTACGGGTGGCCTCTGTCTCCTGCTCGGCCACGTTGACGCCGTTCTCATCCATACGCATACTCTCGTTCTCGGCCACGTGAACAATGGGCTGAGCCCGGTCGATGGCGGAGCGCACAGAGGAGATCTTCCGGCTGGGGCTCTTCTGCGCCGAACGGATACTGCTGTCCAGCGCCTCCTCAAAGGTGACATACTTCGCCTTGTAGTTGGGAGTCTCGGCATTGACAATATTGTCCGAGATGGCGTTGAATTTGGTCCACTGATAGTTCATGGCCCGCTCCAGCATCATCAGGGAATTGGTATACAACATGGACATGGAGATTTCCTCCCTTAATAATCGCTCTAAAACGAACGTGAATCATTATAGCACAGCTCATCTGAAAAAGCAAGGGCGATGTTCACCGTCTTTACAATGATTTCACACTCATCCCCTTGAAATCAAATTAAGTTCATTATAACGCATTTTTCCAGTCATTGCAAGCCTTTGTGCAAATATATTCTCTCGGAATTTTGCTCCAAATTTTATGGAATCTGCTCTCTCCGGTTTTCCCTCAGGGTCAAGCATACAGTCCAGCTACGCTAATTTAGGATAGCGCAAATCCTTTCCAATTGCAATGGTAATTTCAGTAAACTGTCTGTTTCCCCGTCCAAATTCCACACATTTTCCCCGCCAAAGTGCCGGATTTCTGAGGCAAACACGGAAACAGGCCTGATATTCCGCCATATCAGGCCTATTTCCGGCTTTACTTTTTTTCTCTCAGCACATCCAGCAGCTCCAGGGGGGAGACCTCCTCGTCCGCCGCCTCCCGGTTCACCTCGGCGGCGACCCGCAGCTCACTGCGCAGGATGGTAACGTCCCGGGGAGCCTGAATGGCCAGACGGACCCGCCCGGCCTCCACCGCCAGGACTGTGATCTCAATGTTCTCCCCCAGCAGCAGGGATTCCCCCTCCTTGCGCTGTAAGATCAGCATGGACCGTCCCCCTCTTTCTGGCCGAACTCTGAAAGAAGGTGGTGCATATGACAGCTCCCGTCCTCCAGGATGACCTGCATGGCCCGGTGGGTGTGGTCGTTGATGGCCACAGGGCAGCGCAGGTTGACGGTGCTCTCCGCCACCGGACTGCGCACCACGCACAGAGCGTAGAAGCACAGATCCTCGCTGCGCTCCACCCCCATGTCCGCCAGCTCCCCCTTGGTGAGCACCGGGGAGTAGTCCGGCTTCAGAGAGAAGGGATTCATCGCCACAAAGGCCAGTCCGGGGGTTGCAGCGCTCTGGAAGCAGAGGAGGGAGCCGCCGCTGCCCTCGAAGGGGAGCAGGAAAAACTCCTTCTCCTCCTCAAAGCCGAACAGGCCCTTGGGAAAGAACAGCTTATCCTCCTCGCTGCACTCGATCTCGCCAAAGTATTTTGTCTTCAGACGCATAGTCCCTCCTAAATATCAGGCCGTTACGCCCACACGTCCATCGCCTCATAGTTGGGGTCAGCAGAGGGAGGCACATAGATGGGGCCGCCCAGATACTTAATCACCACATCAGGCCGTTGGGTTACGGTAAACTCAATATCTCCGGGGGTAAACTCGAAGCTGCCCCCGCCGATATTCCAGTCGATGGCCAGTTTTTCCATGTCATAGCGAATATTCAGCTCCCCTGGGTCCCAGGTGATCTCCGCCCCCACCTTGGGGATAAAGTCCAGACCCACGTTGGTCTTGACGTCCTTCATCATGGCGTCCTCGGCAAACTGGGTCACCAGCTCCTCGCCCACCTGGGTCTTCAGCAGCAGCTGGCCCTGGCGGGCATAGGTGGCGGTGGCCTCATAGGCGGCCTGGTGGCCCTTCTGGGCGTTCTGCTCCAGATAGCGGGCCAGGGTGGGCGACAGAGAGTTACGGGCCTCAAAGGTATCAATATTCACCTTAATGGGGCGGCTTTTAATCTGAAGGTCGCCTGAATCCCGCGTGATCTCCATCTCGGCGGTGCCGCGGGCATACTCCAGCTTTGCGTTGGTAGTCTTCATCTCGATCTGAATGGGTACAGTGGTGATTTCGATCAGCGGCTTCATGTGTGATACGCACTCCCTTCTAGTATATTAAGGCATCCTTACCTTCATACACACAAAAAACGCGGGATAAGCCCCATGGGCGGGCCTGAAAAGGACCGCCCATAAGACTTGAAACGCTCAGTTCATATAGTCGATCAAGGACTGGCTGAGCAGCTGATTGCCAATCTTCAGCGCGGCGCTGTAGCAGTACTGGTCCCAGGACATCTCGGTAATGGCGGCGGCCATGTCGACCTGCTCCACATCCAGGATCTGGGTGTTCAGGTCGGTAGCCTGGGTCTGCAGCTGGCTCAGGTTGGTCTGGAGGAAGGAGCTCCGGGCGTCCAGCTCCACGTTGGCCGCAGTCAGGGTCTCCTGGGCCTCCTTCAGCTTATCCATCAGGCGGAAGGCCTTCTCCCGGGCGGCGTCGTTATAGGCGTTGATCTCCTCGGCCACCTCCGGTTTGTCCTCCATCAGCTGCTTCAGTTCCTCCCCGGTCAGCTCCAGATATTCATCGGGGACGTACTTCTGGCCGTTCTCGTTCCAGTTGTCGAAAACATCCGCCAGCTCATTCAGGAGCACAGCAAAGTTCTTGGGGTCGCCGTCCTCGTCAACGCCGTAGTCCAGGAAATTCAGGCCGGACAGGGCGCTGTTGAAATAGGTGCCCCGCAGGGGATTGTTGGCCCCCTTCTCCGCCGCGCCCATGCCCAGGTCGATGTACATCTCCTCCTCAGACATTTCCTTCAGCTTGGCGTAATTGGCCTGGTCGGTATAATAGGCGATCCACTTGGTCTCCATCTCATCATCGCTGAACTGGGGCATATCCTCCGGAATGCCGTACTTATCCGGCGCGCTGTCGGCCCACTTGGGCTTCTCCGCCGTGGGGGGCTCCGTAGTCTCATGGCGGTAGTAGTCGATCCAGGCCTGCTCCTCATCTGTGATCTGGCCATCCTTACTTGCCTCATCGGTCAGCCAGGTGGGCTCAGCAGAGGGGGGGATCTTATCTGTCTGATGGGTATAGTAGTTGTACCAGTCCTCGTCATGGTTGGTCCAGGTGCCGGCGGCCTCTGCGGCAGTACGCACATCCTCAATCCACGTGGGTTCCGGCGCGGTGGGGGGCTTCATGCCGCCGGAGTTGACGTCAATGCCCCGGTAGTACAGGTTGCCGTCCTTCCAGGTGAAGGGAGCGTTCAGACCGTCGTTCCCGGCGAAGATGAAGTGGCCGCCCAGCTGCTGGTTGAAGCCCTGGATCATAGACTCGGAGCTCTCCCGGAGGATCTGGGCCAGGGCGGTGCGGCTCTCGCCGGAGGTGTCGCTGTCGCCCCGGATGATGGACACCTTATCCATGGGGTTGATCAGGTCCTTGAGCATCCCCTGGATGTTGTTCCAGCCGGTGTTGAACTTGCTGTACACGTCCTTGCTGTTGGCAATCTGGCTGCTGGTCTGGAAGTACTCCCGGCGCAGGCGGAAAGCCAGAGTGGCGGAGGCAGGGTCCTCGGCGTAGCTGTTGAAGTTGCGCTGGGTCTGCACCTTCTCCATGGAGTTATTCAGGTTGTTGGTGGAATTCATCAGGTTATACTGATAGGTATTCCTCATCATATTGCTGGTAATGCGAAAGCTCATCTGTGTTGCCTCCTTATCAGATGGTGCCGTTAATCAGCTTATCCAGCATGGAATCCAGGGTGGTCAGCAGCTGGCAGGCGGCGGCGTAGGACTTTTGGAACATCATCATACTGGTGGCCTCTTCGTTCAGGTCCACCCCGGACACGCTCTGGCGCTGATTGTCCCAGCTCAGGGCGCTGATTTCAAAGGCGGTGTAATTGGTGGTGGCGGTCTGCTGCTTGGTAGCCAGGGTGTTGTTCATCTCGGACAGGCGCTGCTGGAAGGAGCCGGAGAAATAGGTGGTGCCGTCGCTGGCGGTCGGGCCCACGATATCGGCGATGTCCTCCGGCTTATAGTTCATCTCCTCATACATCATCCCAATCATATGGTAGATGTTGTCATCGGCAGTGGTGTTTTCAGTGGGGTCGTAATTTTTGGTGGGCAGCAGGCGGGTTCCGCCGGTGGACCAACTCTTGGCAATGGAGATGTTGGCCGCTGTGATGCCCTTCCCGTCGGCGTCCTTGACGTCGTCGCTGTCGCCGCTGACGCTGAACAGAACGCCGCCGCCCATAACGGCGGTGCCGTGGCCCTTTTTGCCCAGGTGCTCGCTCTGCACATCCAGCAGCTGCTGCCGCAGTCCAGCGGACAGCTCATCCAGGCCGTCCTTGCGCACCAGATAGTCCTTAGCATTGGCATCTGAGATATTCAGCTCTGCGGCAATTGCTTGTGCCACCTTCTCAGCATCACTGCCTGCCGGGACATTCACCAGGTCGCAGGTGTCATCCATCTTATAGCGCTTGATGCCGTCCCTGCCGGTCTCGGTCTCGTAGCCCAGGAAGACCTGCTCGCCATTTACCGTATTAGCGTCGTTGAAGCTCTCGGCAAACTTCCGGGCCAGGGCATCCAGAGAGCGCTGGAAGTAGGTAATACCCCGCTTGACGTTGGCGTTGGGGTCAAACTTCAAGTCATCCTCGCTGGCAAACTCGCCCTCCTCGGTAATCAGCTCCCGCTTGGCCTGGAGGGAGCCGTACAGGTCGTTGTCCCCCAGTTCCACAATCTCGTCGATATCCCGGCCATACTCGTCCTTGATGTACCGGCCCCGCTCATCCACCAGGGGCTGCAGCCGCATCCACAGGCGGTTGGCGTCAGACCCCTTTTGGGCGTTGTCGATCAGTGTACTGCCTCCATTCCAGGTGTCATCCGGGTCATTGGTTCGGCCAATCACGTTCCCATCCGCATCGTGGATCAAATACTGCCCGGTGGTGGCCAGCCCGGGGTCATAATAGTCGGCGCTGATATCCGGAATAGTGACTCCGGCGGCTGCGTTTGCTTGAAGGACTGCCAGCCCGTTAGCATCATTGGTGGCAATATTACCGTTCGCGTCCCGCATGGCCTCACGCTCCAGCGTGGTGTAAACGATTTTGGGCGGATCAACGCTCAGGTCACTGTTCCGGCTGATATACATATTGCTGGTAGGCAGGCTTGGGTCATAGTCCGGATTCCGGGAAGGAATTTCCTCCGGCATATCGATCTGGGTGCCGTAGATGCCGTTGACCAGATACTTGGGGGGATTGCCCGAATTGGCCAGGGTTATGGACAGCTTTTCCACCTGGGAGAACTCGTCAATGGGCTCATAGCTGTACTGCACCTCGATCTCCATGTAGGAGGACAGCTTGTCGATGAGCACATTGCGCTGGTCCTTCAGCTCCAGGGCGTTGTGGCCGAAGATGTTGGCGTTGCGGATCTGGGCGTTCAGGTCCCGGATCTCGGTGAGGATGGTGTTCACCTGAGTGATATCGTTTTTCAGGTCGTTGGTCATGTTCTCCTTCACCGTGGCCAGCTTTTTGGCGTAGGTGTTGAAGATATTGACAATGCTCTCGGCGGAGCCCCGGACGGTGGTGTCGTAGTCCTCGTCATTGACCCGGTTGTTGTATCCCTGGAGCTGGGCCAGGAAGTCCTCGAACTGCCCGTGGAGCACGCCAAACTTGCCGGTGCCCTTGCCCACCTCGTCCAGCACCTGGGAAATCTGCTGAAGGCCCTTCACCGTGGCCTCGTAGAAGCCCACGTTGGCCTGCTCATCCCGGTAGAGGATATCCAGATAGGGGTCCCGCAGCTGGGACACCTGGTCCACCAGCACGCCGTAGCCGATATCCAGGTTGTAGTCGCTGGCGTACCGGGCGCTGCCCGCCGAGTGGAGGGAGACCAGGTCCGCCCGCTGCCGGGTGTAGCCGGTGGTGTTGATGTTGGCGATGTTGTTGCCCGTCACGTTCAGGCTGGCCTGAGAGGCGTAGATGCCCAGGCGGGCGGCGGTAAATGAGCCAAAGGTTCCAATGACTGCCATAATACGTTCTCCTTCTTTATCTCACGGCCTTAGGCCTTAAAATCAGTCTGGTGGGCCCTGCGCAGTTCCTCGGCCTCGGCCCGGTCGCCGGCCTGGACGGCCTGGGTCCGCTCGATGGCCCGCAGGTTGGCCTCCAGGGTGTGCCGGGCCAGCTTGCTGGCAGTCTGGAAGATCTCATACTGCTGGCGCAGCTCCTCCGCCACCGCCTTGGTCTCCAGCCGGTGCTCCTCCGGGCTGTGCCGCTCCAGGTCCCGCAGGCCGACCCCCGTCAGCCCCAGCTGAGCAAGCAGCTTATCCCGCTTCTGGTCGCAGCCCCGCAGAGACAGGCTGAGCACCTGCTCCCGCTTCATGCACTCCTCAACCCCCCGCAGGTTGCCGGTGGAGGCGGCGGCGTTTTTTTCCCGCTCCACCTGAGCCAGCTCCTGGAGGGTCTTGCTCAGTCCTCTGAGCAGCTTTAAATAGTCCTGCCACTGTGTCATTTACTCACCCTCCGTCATCAGCAGTATCCGGGCCGCCGTCTCCCGGGCGTCGGGGCGGTACTCCCCGGCAGCGACCTGGCAGTGCAGGTCCTGAATCTTGCCCGTGGTGTTAAAGGTGCGCACCTGCTGAGACAGACTGGCGGCCATCTCTCGAAATCCCTGCCCCGCAGGCGCGGAGAAGGTGATCTGATCGTAATGCCCCTCCGTACTCTGGACACGCCGCGTCCCTGAGCTGTGAACCGCTCCGGTGGCGGTAATGGGGGTAGATGTAAGGCGCTCAGCCCTTCTAATCAACATAATGTGACCTCCTGGCGCTCCTCCGGGGAGCATTCTATATCCAGACATGGTAAATCATTCTGCAATACTTTTATCGGTCTGTTGGGTTCAAAACATAATATAGAGGAAGAAATTTTTTCATTCCCGCCCCGGCGGGGCCGCTGTTGCGGGAGAATTTTATAAAATCCCATTGCATCCCAGGCGGATATCCTTTATAATATTGGCACAACCCGCCTCCCCGCCCCCGCGGGGAGGCAATCCATGTACGAGAAAGGAGGTGGAAACCCAATGACCGAATTTTCCCATTGCAGAAAGGCGGAGGTCTTTGACAAGAACAAAAACCAGGCCGTTATCGCCGCCGTGAGCATGGGGCCCATGGACAGTCTGCTGGTCACTCTGCCCCGGGACTTTAAGGCCAGCTCTGCCAGTCCGGTCCAAATCGTGTTCTACGACCCGATGCAGGGACTGGTCACCTGCCGGTGTACCCTCTCCGCCCCCCTGGTCACCGACGACCGGCAGCACTGTTCCTACCGCTGCCAGGTGCTGGATAAGCTGTCCCAGGAGCAGCGGCGGGAGGATATCAAAATTTCTCTCACCGCCAAGGTCACCGTCACCTTCGAGGCCCCCGACCGCACCCTGGAGGCCCCCGCTACCATACATAATCTCAGCGCCGGCGGCATTTACATGGTCACCGACCTGAAGCTGAAGCCCGGAGACCAGGTGTTCTTCTACTTCCACGACGCCGGAGGCACCATCCCCCTCACCGCCGAGGTGCTGCGGGAGGAGATCCGTTACGACCGGTACAGCCGCCCCGTCAAGGGCTACGGCTGCCGCTTTGTGGACCTGGCCCCCATGTATGAGCTCCAGCTGCGCAGCTTCGTGTTTAAGGAGGCCCGGCGCATCTATTAGTTCCATCAAAAAACCCGGAGCGTCTGCCCCGGGTTTTTGCTATATGACCGCGCCGGTCAGCGCCGTTCTTCCACAGGGTCCCGGTCCCGGAACAACAGCGTGACGCACCACACCGCGGACAGACCCACCAACGTGTATATCACCCGGCTGATCATACTGCCGGAACCGCCGCAGGCGAAGGCCACCAGATCGAATTGAAACAGGCCCACGCTGCCCCAATTCAGACCGCCGATAATCAGCAGCGTCAGAGCGATTTTGTCCATCACCATGTCAGACCACCTCCTTCATACTGGGCTCCAGAGGTAGTTTGTGCCCATTCTTCCGGGCTATTCCGGGAATTTTTTCATTTTTCCAGCGATTTTGGCCCAAAGGCGCAGGGAAGCAGCTCAGACAGGGAGGCCTCCTGATACCCTCCGTCCCCTCGGGCGGCCAGGACCCTCAGCCCCGGCGCAAACTCGTAGAGCATCTGCCGGCAGGCGCCGCAGGGCCAACAGTAGTCCTCCCCACGGCCGGCAATGGCAATGGCGGTCCAGCCCTCCCGGCGGCCCTCGCTCACAGCCTTCAAAATCGCGGTGCGCTCGGCGCAGATGGTGGAGCCGTAAGCCGCGTTCTCCACGTTGCAGCCGGTGAACACCCGGCCGTCCTCGCAGAGGATCGCCGCCCCCACGGGGAAGTGGGAGTAGGGTACGTAGGAAAAGTTCTGCATCTCAATGGCCTTTTGCACCAGTTCCTGGTCGGTCATGTCTTCCGCCTCCTTATATTATATGTCATTTTTAGAAAAGGGCTTGCGCCCCCTCTTCCTTTCTATTATAATTCATCTTACCTGAACAGGCAAGGACGGGATAACTATGAAAAAAAATTTTGCAATTTTTGATATGGACGGGACCCTCACCGACTCCATGGGCGTCTGGAACCAGCTGGCGGAGGAGTACATCACCGGCCTGGGCTATGTCTACTCCCCCCAGGTGATGGAGAGCACCGCCCACCTCACCGTGCTGGACTCCGCCGCCATCTTTGTGGAGCACTACCGGCTGTCCAAAACGCCGGAACAGGTGGCCAGGGAGATCAATGCCCTGATGGAGGCCCACTATCGCACTGACATCCCCCTGAAGCCCGGGGCCCGGACGGTGCTGGAGCGGCTGGCCGCCGCCGGGGTGAAGATGTGCGTGGCCTCCTCCACCTCCCCGGAGCTGCTGGATATCTGCCTGCGCCGGCTGGGGGTCCGGGACTTCTTCCAGTTCCTCCTCTCCGCCGAGGAGGTGGGGGCGGGCAAGGACCGGCCCGATGTCTACCTGGAAGCCGCCCGCCGCCTGGGCGGGACGCCGGAGAACACCATGGTCTTCGAGGACGTGATCTTCGCCGCCCGCACCGCCAAGAGCGCCGGCTTCCAGGTGGCCGCCATCTATGACACCTCCTCCGCCGCCGACCAGGAGGCCCTCAGAGGGGTTGCCGACTGCTACCTCACTGGCTGGGAGGACCCGGCCCTGCCGGGCTGGCTGGAGGGCTGACGCCATGCCTGTCTCTTACCACATGACCTTTCCCAAAGAGTACACAGGGGGACTGAACCGGTGCGGCGGGCTCCCCACCCATCTCCCGGAGCGGTGGCCGCAGCTGGACGGGGCCGACCTGACCTTTCTCTTCCAGCTCTACTGCGACGGCAGGATGCTGGATATCCCCAACACCCTCTGCATTCAGGGCTATCAGCTGTTTCAGGACGGCGAGGGCCTCTCTGACATCGTCATTGTCCGGGTCCCCCCCGGGGCGGCAGAAAATACAGAGCACATCGGACTGCCCTTTCCCGGCTATCCGGACGTGGAACAGTGGGGCGTCCGTTTTCACGGCTACTCCGGCGGCGACATCCGCTTCCAGGAGGTATTGGAGCGGGAGGACTACGACCTGGAACAGGACTTTGATCTCTGGTGGGACTCCGGGGTCCCATTCAGCAAGCTGGGCGGCTGGTGCGAGCCGGAACACATCCCCCCGGGCTGCCGGTTTGTGGGTCAGTTTTCCGACGAGCAGCCCTTTTATCTCGGAACCCAATATAAACTGTGCCTCTTCCTGACGCCGGAGGGGACCGTCATCACAGACTGTGTTCAGATGTAAAGAGAGACTTCCCTCCAGGGAAGTCTCTCTTTATTCCATCGTCAGTCTAGCCCGCAGGCCGGAGTACCGTCTGGTCTGCCGGTTATTGGCCACCATCCCGGCCACGGCGTTGGGGTCGCCTACCACGATGAACAGCTCCCGGGCCCGGGTCACGGCGGTATACAGAACCCCCCGGGTCATCAGCATGGGGGCCCCCTCCAGCGCCGCCAGAATCACCGCCCGGTACTCGCTGCCCTGGGCCTTATGTACGGTGACCGCAAAGGCGGGTTCCAGCTCCCCCAGCATATCCGGGGAGTACTCCACCACCTTGCCGTCGAAGTCCACCGTAATGGACTCCTTGTCAATGAAGCGGATAACCCCTACATCTCCGTTGAACATCCCCATGCCCGAGTCGGAGCCCCCCTCCTCCCGCCAGAGGATGTCGTAGTTGTTGCGCACCTGCATCACCCTGTCCCCCGCCCGGAAGACCCAGTCGCCGAAGCGCCGCTCCCCCTTCCCCTCCAACGGGGGATTCAGCGCCGCCTGGAGCACCTGGTTCAGCGCCCGGGTCCCGGTCCCCCGGCGGCGTGTGGGGGAGAGCACCTGGATCTGGTCGGTGGGGATACCCATCCGCTCAGGCAGACGGCGGCGGCACAGGTCTACCACCGTGTCCAGCACCGCCTGGGGGTCCCGCCGGGCCAGGCAGAAGAAATCCCCCTGGTTAAGCCGCAGGTCGGGCACCTCCCCCCGGTTAATCAGGTGGGCGTTGCGGACAATGGCGCTCTGGGCCGCCTGGCGGAAGATCTCGGTGAGCCGGACGGTGGGCACCGTACCGCTGCGGATCAGGTCGGCAAACAGGGACCCCGGCCCCACTGAGGGCAGCTGGTCCGGGTCGCCCACCAGCACCAGGCGGCAGTCCCCCTCCAGGGCGTCCAGCAGGGCGGCCATCAGGGGCACGTCCACCATGGAGGTTTCGTCCACAATCACGGCCTCCGCCTTCAGCGGCTCATAGGAATTTTTGGTAAATACCAGCTTGCCCGAGTGGAGGTCAAAGCCCGCCTCCAGCAGGCGGTGGATGGTGGAGGCCTCGGTGGAGCACAGCTCCCCCAGCCGCTTGGCGGCCCGGCCCGTGGGAGCGGCCAGGGCGGTCTCCAGCCCCATCATCTCAAAGAGGGCCAGTACCCCCCGCAGACAGGTGGTCTTTCCGGTGCCCGGTCCGCCGGTGAGGAGCATCACCTGACGGCTGGCGGCCAGCTCCACCGCCTGGCGCTGCTGGGGGGCGTAGGAGATGTGCTGTTCCCGCTGAATGCGGCCAATCAGCTTGTCCAGCCCCTGGGGCGGCGCCAGCTCCGCCTGACTCATCTCCAAAATCCGCTGGGCAATGTAGCTCTCCGCGTCGTACAGCGCGGGCAGATATACCGCGTCCTGGCCCGCCACCGTCTCACTCTCCGCCTCCCCCCGCCGGAGCAGGGCCTCAAGGCTCTCCTCCAGCAGCTCGCCGGACACCTCCAGCAGTACGCTGGTGGCCTCCAGCAGCTTGCGCCGGGGGAGAAAGGTGTGGCCGTTGTTCAGATTGTGGGACAGCTCAAAGAGGAGGCCCGCCTCCAGCCGCAGGGGGTCCTCCCGCCCAACTCCAAGGGACAGGGCCAGCTGGTCCGCCTGGGAGAACTCCACCTCAAACTCCTCATTCACCAGCAGGTAGGGGTTGGCTTTCACCACCTCCAGCGCTACGTCGCCGTAGGCCTGGCGCAGCGGGGCGGCCAGCTCCAGGGGCAGCTGGTGCCCGGTGAGGAACTCCATCAGCCGCCGGACGCCCATCTGCTGGCGGAAGGCCTCGCCGATCTTCCTGGCCCGCCGCTGGGTTATGCCCTTGATTTTCGTCAGCTGATCCGGATCCTCCTCTATGACGGCGAGGGCATCCTCCCCAAATTCCTCCACAATCTGCCGGGCCGTGGCCTTGCCAACCCCCTTCACCGCCCCGGAGGCCAGATAGTGGAAGACCTCCTTCAGCCCCTGGGGCAGGCGGCGCTCCACAATTTCCGCCTTCATCTGGGGACCATAGGTGGGGTGGCGGGTCCAGCGCCCTCGGACGGACAAAAATTCCCCCGGCGCGGCCCCCGCTATCGCCCCCACCACTGTGACCTCCTCCCCGTGGATGTCCAGCTTCAAAATGGTATAGCCGTTCTCCTCGTTCTGGTAGATGACGGCGGAGACAGAGCCCTCCAGCAGCTCCAGTTCCTGTTCTGACATGGGCTTCCGCCTCCTTTCGTCGTCCCGGCGTCCGTCACACCCGGGAAATGTAGTCGCCCAAATCGGATGCCGGCCACAGGATCACCTCCGGCCACCGGGCGGTGAGGCGCAGGGCCAGCTCCCAGCCCGCCGGGGTCAGCCCCGCGTCGGCAATGACTATGGGGCACCGCAGCAGCCCCAGTCCCCGCAGCCAGACGAAGGAGCGCACCAGCTGCTCCAGATTTTCTCCCTCGCCCCGCCCGGTCAGCACGACCCTGGCCGCCCGGGCCGGCAGCGGACGCAGCAGCAGTCCAAACAGCCACCACAGCACAAAGGCCAGCCCCAGTCCGCTGACCAGGGCCAGCAGGATATCCAACACACCCACAGAGAACCACCTCCGGGGTATTCTATGCACAATCTGCCTCTTCGGTGTACCGCCGGCCCTCAGACCGTCCCCGAAAACAGATTGACCCCCACATGGGTCAGCCCCAGCATGATGAAGCCCGCAGTAAGTACCCCCAGCACCACGGCGGGCATGGCCTTTTTCAGCCGCATCCCCAAAAATGCGGCGGCCAGTGAGCCGGTCCATGCCCCCGTCCCGGGCAGCGGAATGGCCACAAAGAGCCACAGCCCCAGATACTGGTACTTCTGCACCTTCTTACCCTTGAGATGGGCCTTCTTCTCCAGCCGGTCCACCAGACCGTTGAGCCTGGGGAAATATTTCCGCATCAGCTCAAAGATACGGCGGATGTAGACGATGATAAAGGGGGCGGGGAGCAGGTTGCCCGCCACCGCCGCCGGAAAGGCCAGCCAGTAGGGCAGCCCCAGCGCTACCCCGAAGGGCAGCCCGCCCCGCAGCTCGATCACAGGAATCATGGACACCAGCATGGTCAGCAGCATTTTTCCCTGTGTAGCGCTGGTGAGATATTGAAAGAGTTCCATGGAAGTCTCCTAGCTATTTTTTCGTTGATATATGTGCGTTCTATGGTATAATATAACACAAGCAGAAAGGAGTGGCTAGTATGATTTATTCCATTTCCGATATCAAGTCGATTTTGGCCCGCCAGTTGGCAGCCACCCCGGTCAGACAAGCAATCCTGTTCGGCTCCTACGCCAAGGGCTGTCCCAGAGAGGAGAGCGACCTGGACCTGGTGGTGGATATGGATGGCTGTACCCACAATTTTGCCTTTTGGGGCGTTTACGAGGCTCTTCAGGAGGCCTTCTCCATCCCGGTAGAGCTTTTTGAGAAAAAGGATATCCTCCCCGGCCAGGCGGCAGAGCGGGAGATACAGAAAACAGGGGTGATTGTTTATGACCGGTAAGGACCGTATCCTTCTGGAAAAAATGGTCAAGTGGGCCCGCAAATCGGAGATAGACTATCAGGCGGTCCGTTCCGAATATGAACCCGGTCCCTTTTCCAATCCCGTGATCCTAACAGCCTTCAGCCTGGCCCAAATCGGCGAATTGTCCGGTCGCATCTCCGCCGAACTGCAAGCACAGCACCCGGACATCCCTTGGAAGCAGATCAAAGGAATGCGAAACTTAATCATCCACGACTATACCGGTATTGATATGGGAGTTGTCCGAGATACTGTGGAGCGGGATATTCCTGTCCTGAGGGCAAAAATCGAAGAAATCCTCTCGGCTGAGCGGTAATCCCTCATTCCAGCATCTTCTTCAGGTACTGTCCCGTATAGGACCCCGCGCAGGCGGCCACCTCCTCGGGCGTCCCGGTGCAGACGACCTGGCCGCCGCCGTCGCCCCCCTCGGGGCCCAGGTCGATGATATAGTCGGCGGTTTTAATGACGTCCAGGTTGTGCTCGATGACCACCACGGTGTTGCCCCCCTCCACCAGCCGCTGGAGCACCTCAATGAGCTTATGCACGTCGGCGGAGTGGAGGCCGGTGGTGGGCTCGTCCAGGATATAGATGGTCTTGCCGGTGGAGCGCTTGCTGAGCTCGGTGGCCAGCTTGACCCGCTGGGCCTCGCCGCCGGACAGCTCGGTGGAGGGCTGGCCCAGCTTCACGTAGCCCAGGCCCACCTCTTCCAGGGTTTTCAGGCGGTTGTAGATTTTGGGCAGGTTCTCGAAGAAGGGCAGAGCCTCGTCCACCGTCATCTCCAGCACCTCGTAGATGTTCTTGCCCTTGTACCGTACCTCCAGGGTCTCCCGGTTGTACCGCTTGCCCTTGCACACCTCGCAGGGGACGTAGATATCGGGGAGGAAGTGCATCTCGATTTTCAGCAGGCCGTCGCCGGTACAGGCCTCGCACCGGCCCCCCCGGGTGTTGAAGGAGAACCGCCCTGGACCGTAGCCCCGGCTCTTGGCGTCGGGGGTTGAGGCGAACAGCTCCCGGATGTCGTTGAACAGATTGGTGTAGGTGGCGGGGTTGGATCGAGGGGTCCTGCCGATGGGGGACTGGTCGATGTTGATGACCTTGTCCAGAAACTCCTCCCCCTCAATCCGGTCGTGCTTTCCCGCCCGGGTCTTGGTGCGGTTCAGGTCGGCCCCCAGCTTTTTGTACAGGATTTCGTTGACCAGGGAGGACTTTCCGCTCCCCGAAACCCCGGTGACGCAGGTGAAGGTACCCAAGGGAATCTCCACATCCACATGGCGCAGGTTGTGCTCCGCCGCGCCGTATACCTTTAAATAGCGCCCGCTCCCCTTCTTTCTCTCCACGGGGACGGGGATTTTTTTGCGCCCGGTGAGGTAGTCCCCGGTGATGGAGGCGGGGTTGTCCATGACCTCCTCCGGGGTCCCGGCGGCCACAATCGTCCCCCCGTTGACCCCCGCGCCGGGGCCCACATCGATGATGTAGTCGGCGGCGCGCATGGTATCCTCATCGTGCTCCACCACCAGCAGGGTGTTGCCCAGGTCCCGCAGCTCCTTCAGGGTCTGGAGCAGCTTGTCGTTGTCCCGCTGGTGCAGGCCGATGGAGGGCTCGTCCAAAATATACAGCACCCCCATCAGAGAGGAGCCGATCTGGGTTGCCAGGCGGATGCGCTGGCTCTCGCCGCCGGAGAGGGTCCCCGCCTCCCGGGAGAGGGTCAGGTATTGCAGCCCCACCGACTGGAGAAAGCCCAAGCGGCTGCGGATCTCCTTCAGGATCTGGGCTGCGATCATGGCCTGGGTCTCGTTGAGGACCAGCTTTTCCGCAAAGTCCAGGGCCTCGGTGACGCTCTTGCGGCAGAAGCTGTCAATATCCAGCCCCCCCACCGTCACCGCCAGCGACTCCTTTTTCAGCCGCCGCCCCTGGCAGGTGGGGCAGGGGCACTGGGACATACACTCCTCCAGCTCCCGCTTCACGGCGTCGGACTGGGTCTCCCGATAGCGGCGCTCCAGATTGTTGACGATGCCCTCAAAGGGCTGGTACAGGGTCCCCTTGCCCCGGGGCTGGTCGTAGTGGAGGGTCAGCTTCTCCCCGTTGGTGCCGTAGAGAATGACGTCCATAATCTCCTTGGGCAGGTCCTTCACCGGGGTATTCAGCTTGAACTTGTACTTCTTCGCCAGGGCGTCAAAGTACATTCGGGCGATTCCGTCCGACTTGATGTTGTTCCACCCGGAGGCGGTGATGGCCCCCTCCACAATGGACAGGTTTTGATTGGGGATGACCAGTTCCGGGTCCAGCTTCATCTGGGAGCCCAGGCCGGTGCAGGTGGGGCAGGCGCCGAAGGGATTGTTGAAGGAGAACATCCGGGGGGAGAGCTCCTCAATGGACACGCCGCAGTCCTCGCAGGCGTAGTTCTGGGAGAACATAATGTCCCGGTCCTCCCCCGCCACATTGATAATCACCAGCCCCCCCGCCAGGTTGGAGGCGATCTCCACGCTGTCGGTAAGCCGGCGGGTTATGTCGTCCCGGATGACCAGCCGGTCCACCACGATCTCGATGTGGTGTTTTTTGTTCTTGTCCAGCTTGATCTCCTCGCTCAGGTCGTAGAGAGAGCCGTCCGCCCGCACCCGCACATAGCCCGACTTCCGGGCGTCCTCAAAGATCTTGGCGTGCTCCCCCTTCTTCCCCCGGATGATGGGGGCCATAACCTGAATGCGGGTCGCCTCGGGCAGGGCCAGCACCTGGTCGATGATCTGGTCAATGGTCTGCTGCTTGATCTCCTTGCCGCAGATGGGGCAGTGAGGGGTCCCCACCCGGGCCCACAGCAGGCGCAAGTAGTCGTAAATCTCGGTCACCGTGCCCACGGTGGAGCGGGGATTTTTGCTGGTGGTCTTCTGGTCGATGGAGATGGCCGGGGACAGGCCGTCGATGTAGTCCACGTCGGGCTTCTCCATCTGGCCCAGGAACATTCGGGCGTAGGAGGACAGAGACTCCACATACCGCCGCTGGCCCTCGGCATAGATGGTGTCAAAGGCCAGGGAGGACTTCCCGGAGCCTGACAGGCCGGTGAGCACCACCAGCTTGTCCCGGGGGATTTTTACGTCAATATTCTTCAGGTTGTTGACCCGTGCGCCCTTGACGGTAATGTGTGTGTGCATGGTGCCGCTTCTCCTTTTTGCTCCGCCAGGGGCGGGAAGTCATGGTTTTTCTTTAGGATAATGGAATGAATTTTTATTGTCAAGACCTATTCCACCGGTTCTGCCAGGAAAAAGGCCCCCTGCCAGTACAGCCACCAGCCCACAATCTCCTGCCCCAGCACCGGCTCCGCGCCTTCCGCCAGGGTCAGGACGCTGTAGGACAGGGCGTAGCTTTCGTAGCCCAAATCGGCGGCGGAGAGCTCAAACAGTTCCTCAAACTCCTCCGCTGTGAGGGTTGTGTAGTCCATGGCCTCAGCAGGATAATAGGTGTCCCATACGGTCAGACCGTTGTATTCCCGGTATGTGGTACCATTCTTTTCAAAGTAGCTGGTGTCATAGGTGATGACGGTCCCCACGCAGGCGTCCAGCTCCTCCTGGGTCAGGGGACAAAAGGGGGTCACCGCCGCGCATTCCGTGACGGTCCAGCTGCCGTCAAACTCCGGATGCCGCGGCATAACGGGGGCAGGCTCGTGGACGGGCTGGATGACCAGGAGAAGGGCGCAGACGGCGATCACCCCCGCCTCCCAGAGAGGGCCCAGATACAGGACCAGCTTCACCGCGATCAGCCCCAGGTGCTTCCAGCCTCGAAAGCTGTCGATATAGGGCCACGCCAGCCTGCCCGCCCGCTTCATCCGACGCCGGATGGCCAGAAAGGCGAGCAGCACCAGTATGTTGAAGCCCAGAATCAGCTTGACAATCGTATAAAACACCGCCGGCTGGGACAGCCACCGAATCACCGGCTCAAGCGGACCGAGAATGGGTGTAAAAATCGCCTCCAGCAACAGGCCCAGCGCCATTGCGGGGAGCAGCAGAAAAGTCCAGAATATAAACGCCATTGTTATGTTCGCCTCCCGCTGGACAATCGCTGGCCGCCTCTACAGCCTCATTCAAGCCTCTTTTTTCACCGGCTTCGCCTTCATCAGAATCAGCCGCTGGACCTCCTCCAGCTGCCGGGGCTCCTTCACGTCCAGGGTCAGCCACTTGCCGCCGTTGAACAGCGGGGTCTTTTCAAACCTCTCGCGGAAGGAGTCGGAAAAGGTGGGCAGGAGGACCTCCAGCTCGGCCATCTGCTTAGCCCCCAGGGTCACCATGGCGGCGAACCCCCCGGAGCGGATATAGAGGACACACAGGGACTTGCTCCCCTTTTTATATTTGACATTCCAGCCCTTGTCCAGGGCGCACTTGCTGAACTCCACCGAGGGCTCCGCCTGGTAGGTGTCCGCCAGCCAGCTCCGGAGGGCGGGAAACAGCGGGCTGTTAACCCAGCGGTCCATATCCTCCAGCTCCGGCTTGGTCTGCTGGGGCCAGGCCACATCCCAAGGTACCGGACCCTCCGCCGGGGCCTTCTTCTTCGGGGCCCGCTTCTTGGGCAGAGGGGTCACCTCCTCCGCCAGCCGGGCCGCCTCCCGCAAAGTCTCCCGGTCGTCGGGGTCCAGCAGGTAGTGGTCCTTGGCCCCCTCGTAGGGCGGCTGGGTGGGACGGCCCTGGAGCAGCGTTTCCAAGCAGGGCAGCATCTTCACCATGGGCCGGTCGTCACAGATCATCAGCACCGGCTTGTCGTTGAGGTAGACCATGTACTCCCCGAACATCTTCCGGGAGCGCACCGCCCCCAGGCCCTCCAGCTGTTCGCAGATGTAGGCCACAAAATCAGGATTGCTTGCCATGTCACTTCCTCCTAGTGCAAATTTACCGGACCCCGAGCCCGGTCCCGCAGGGTTGACTCCAGGGGCAGGACCAGCAGGTACTGGTCGGGCACACCGCTGGCGTTGGTGAAGCCAAACTCCACCGCGTTCTCAAAGCCGTACCGACCGTAGTAGCCCGGGTCGCCCACCAGAAAGATGGCGTTGGCCTCTGTCCGCTGGACCGCCGCCCCTATGAGGGCCCCGCCCAGTCCCCGGCCCCGGTCCTCCAGCCGCACCGACAGGGGGGCCAGCATGAGGAATTTCCATTCCTTGGGGTCCTGCCCGGGAGGACAGGGGACTTCTGTCTCGGTGAGCATCACATGCCCGGTGAGCGCCCCCTCCCGCTCCGCCGCCAGCTCCAGGGAAAAGCCCTCCCGGCGGCGCAGCTGCTCCACAAAGTCCTGCTCTGTGCCGTCGGATACCCGGGCGGTCTGAAAGGCGGTCTTCACCAGCTCATAGACGGCAGGGAAGTCCTCCTCCCGGACAGGGCGGATGGTATCGGGGAGGCTTGCGGGACTGGGCCAGTTCATCAAGCTCATAACATCCTCCTGTCCTCACTGCGGCCCACCAAATAATCAAGACTAACTCCAAAATAGTCTGCTAACTTGATTAGGGTCAGGCTCGGAATATTGATCTTTCCAGATTCGATATCCTGATAATGACGGCTGGTCTTCCCCAACAGTTCAGCCATATTCTGCTGAGTCACATTTTTTTCGCTCCGCAGCAATTTTAATCGCTGACTCAAAAGGGGCATCTTAATTTCCATCATTCTAATTCTCCTATTGACGGAACTTTTATCTCATGTTATAATAATTCATGGAGATTAAATCACATATGCCGGAGGTCTATAAATATGGATAACACCATCTATTTTCTCTATCAAATCCTGAAAAGCGACTACACTATCCCTGAAAGCCGGAAAGAGGAGGCTCTGCAAGCCTTCGCCATGGGGGTTGATTTCGGTCTGTCCCTGGGCCGGGAATTAAGTCAGTTCCAGGAAATGGACACCTATCCCGATGTCAAATCCGCCGTGGACGCCCCCACCAGCTCCAGCAGGGCGGCGGGGGAGAGCTCCACCTGAAAGCCGATTTTCCCCGCGGAGACCATAATGGTGTCGAACAGCTCCGCCGTCTCGTCAAACACGGTGGGGTACTGCTTTTTCATCCCCACCGGGGAGCAGCCGCCGTGGACATAGCCCGTCAGGGGCAGCAGCTCCTTTTGGGGCACCATGGCGATGGATTTTTCCCCCACCGCCCTAGCCGCCTTTTTCAGGTCCAGGGTCTCCGCAACCGGGATATCAAAGACGTAGATCCCCTTTGACGCCCCCCGGGCCACCAGAGTCTTGAACACACAGGCCGGGTCCTGCCCCAGCTGCTTCGCCACACTGATCCCGTCCAGTCCCGCCCCCGGGTCGTAGGTGTGGGGGGTGTAGGGGATGCTGTGCTGCTCCAGGACCCGCATTACGTTGGTTTTTTCCTCTTTTGCCATATGATTCCCCTTATTTTATATCCCAAACAGCAGTTCATGCCCCCAGAACATCCAGGCCCCGCACAGGAGCACCAGCAGGACCTCCCAGAGGATGAACAGGAGCAGGCCGTACTTCACCACGGTAAACAAAATCCGTTTCCAGTCGGGCTGGGCGCTGAGATATTCCCGGTCCATGGTGCCGGTGCGCTTCCACAGCCAGCGGACCACAACCAGCACCCCCAGGACCAGCACATTCCAGACCAGCAGAATAGGCAGAATCAGGGGCAGCGCAACCCTGAGAAGGTACAAAAGGGCCAGCGGCAGCAGCATTGGCAGCATGACAACAACAATAAGACCACCCATGTAATCTCTCCTTTGTCTGCATATTCAGCCAAGACGATGTTTCAGCGGTTGATCTCCCGGTTCTCTGTCCGGCCTAGAAGATAATCAGCGGAGACGCCAAAATAATCGCCCAGAAAAATCAACGCGGTCCCTGACGCATTGACCTCTCCCTTTTCCCAGCGCTGATAATTTCGTTCTGTGATTCCCATAAGGTCTCCCATCTGCCTCTGGGTCAAATTTTTTTCTTGCCGCAATTCCCGAAGACGTGCAGCAAATACTTCTAATTTATCAAATTTACTCTTCATACTAATATGCCACCAAATTGTCCTGCATCAACGGTTGATGTCCTGATTCTCCGCCCGTCCCAGGATATAATCGGTGGAGACGTGAAAATGATCTGACAGCAGAGCCAGCATCGAAACAGAAATATTTACCTTTCCATATTCGATCTTTTGATAATGGCTGGGCGTGCAATTCAGCAGCTCCGCCATATCTTTTTGCGTCAAATGCTCCTCTTCACGCAGGGTCTTCAATCTTTCTCCCATCATTTTTAATAATTCCATCCTGCACCTCTTGACACATCACCAAATTGCGCTAAAGGAGGATATATTTATGAACGATTTTTATCAATGGCTCTATGACCACTACGCCGCGCCCCGATTTAATGAGGAAGCCTTTTCCCTGCCCTACCAACTCCAAAAGGCGGAATGGCTGGCGTTTTCCAAGACTCTGCCAACCCATGAACGCCTGCTGTCCTTCGACCTGCTGAACAGCATGAAACATTCCTGGGGGGCGCAGTCCTTTGCCTATGGCGTTCAGGCGGGTCTGTCTCTGGCGCTGGATATCCCGCCTGACGGGTTCATTTCCCTCGAAGCTCTATAATCTGGTCCCGCAGGGCGGCGGCCAGCTCGAACTCCAGCATTTTGGCGGCCTCTCGCATTTCCTTCTCCAGCCTGGCGATGCGCTCCGCCTTCTGCTGCTTGGTCAGGCCCTGGACCTCGCCCCGGCGCTCGGCGGTGTTGGCGTCGTCCTGGGTGTCCAAGTCCAGCAGATTGCGCACCGATTTAATCACCGTCTTGGGCACGATGCCGTGGGCCCTGTTAAAGGCGTCCTGCTTCTCCCGGCGGCGCTCCGTCTCGTCGATGGCCCGGCGCATGGAGGGGGTTATGGTGTCGGCGTACATGACCACCATGCCCTCCGCGTTCCGGGCAGCCCGGCCGATGGTCTGGACCAGGGAGGTCTCAGAGCGCAGGAAGCCCTCCTTGTCCGCGTCCAGAATGGCCACCAGGGAGACCTCGGGCAGGTCCAGGCCCTCTCTCAGCAGGTTGATGCCCACCAGCACGTGGAAGGTACCCAGGCGCAGGTCCCGGATAATCTCCATGCGCTCCATGGCGTCGATATCATGGTGCATATACCGCACCTTGATGCCCGCCCCCTGGAGGTAGGTGGTCAAATCCTCTGCCATCCGCTTGGTGAGGGTTGTCACCAGGACCCGCTCGTCCCGGGCGGTGCGGGTGTTGATCTCCCCGATGAGGTCGTCAATCTGCCCCTCCACCGGCCGGACCTCAATCACCGGGTCCAGCAGTCCGGTGGGCCGGATGACCTGCTCCACAATCTGCCCCGAACGGGTCCGCTCGTACTCCCCCGGGGTCGCGGAGACATAGACGATCTGGTTGACCCGCTTCTCAAACTCCTCAAATTTCAGGGGCCGGTTGTCAAAGGCACAGGGCAGGCGGAAGCCGTACTCGATCAGGGTCGTCTTTCGGGCCCGGTCGCCGTTGTACATGGCCCGCACCTGGGGCAGGGTGACGTGGCTCTCGTCGATGAACAGCACAAAATCCTTTGGGAAGTAGTCCATGAGCGTGTGAGGGGGGGACCCCACCGGGCGGCCCTCAATGACTCGGGAGTAGTTCTCAATGCCGGAGCAGTAGCCCAACTCCTGCATCATCTCAATGTCGTAGAGGGTGCGCTGCTTGATGCGCTGGGCCTCAATCAGCTTGTTTTCCCTTTCAAAGAAGGCAACCCGCTCCTCCATCTCCTTGTAGATCTCCTGAATGGCGGCGTCCATCTTGTCCTTGGGGGTCACATAGTGGGTCGCGGGCCAGATGGGGATGTTGTTCAGCCGCCGGATGGGGGCGCCGGTGACCACGTTGATCTCGGAAATGCGGTCAATCTCGTCCCCGAAGAACTCAACCCGGATGGCGGTGTCCTTCCAGTAGGCGGGCCACACCTCCACCGTGTCCCCCCGGACCCGGAACATATTGCGCTCGAAAGCGATGTCGTTGCGCTCGTAGCGGATGGCCACCAGCTTTTTCAACAGCTCGTCCCGCTCCAGCGCGGCCCCCACACGCAGGGAGACCATCATCTTGCCGTAGTCCTCCGGCTCGCCCAGGCCGTAGATGCAGGACACGGAGGACACCACAATCACATCCCGCCGCTCCAGCAGCGACGCGGTGGCGGACAGCCGCAGCCGGTCGATCTCCTCGTTGACGGAGGAATCCTTCTCAATGAAGGTGTCGGTGTGGGGAATATAGGCCTCGGGCTGGTAGTAGTCGTAGTAGCTGACGAAGTACTCCACCGCGTTGTTTGGGAAAAACTCCTTGAACTCGGCGCACAGCTGGGCAGCCAGCGTCTTGTTGTGGGCCAGCACCAGGGTTGGCCGCTGGACCTTCTCAATGATCTTAGCCATGGTGAAGGTCTTTCCGGAGCCGGTGACCCCCAGCAGGGTCTGTTCATCCAGCCCCATCTCGATGCCGTTGGACAGCGCCTCAATGGCCTCGGGCTGGTCGCCGCTGGGGGTATATTCTGATACCACTTCAAATTTAGGCATATCCTTCACCTCTCTGCCGCCTCTATTATAGCAGAACTAATGTTCTATATCAAGGGAAAACGCAAATTTTCTACAACTTATTCTTCCCACCTCAAAACGGGGTGGGAAGAATCATTTTCTTTATTTACCAGAAGCCGGGGGAGATCATCTGGAAGCCCCTCGTCCAGCCCCGGGCCCGGGACTCCTCAACGGACACCATATCATCGTCCGAGAAGATCAGGTGGTCCACCAGCTGCACCTGGAGGGGCTCCAGGGCGCTCCTCACCACGTCGGTGCTATTGATATCCTCCTCGGAGGGCAGGGCCACGTTGCTCACATGGTTGTGCGCCAAATAGCAGTAGCTGGCCTTCAGCGCCAGGCACTCCTCCGCAACCCGCCGGATGGTCACATCGGAGTTGTGTACGTTGCCCTCGGAGATGAAGCACACCCCAATCAGCTTCCGCTTGGCGTCCAGACACAGGAGATATACCTTCTCGTTCCGCGCACCGGCAAAGTGCCCGGACAGCACCGCCCCCGCCTCCTCGGTGGTGTGGATGGTCTGCCCCGGGTTGGCGCGCTGGCTCAGATAGCGACCCAGAATGGCGGGGACCAGTTTCAGCAGGGTTATGGAGTGCTCCCCCAGGCCGGACACCTGCATCAGTTCCCCGGGCAGGGCGTCCAGGACCCGGTCCAGCGAGCCGAACCGGTCCATCAGCGTGTGGGCCAGCGGATTCACATCCCCGCGGGGGTTGGCGTAAAACAGCAGCAGCTCCAGAACCTTGTGGTCGGGCCAGCCCTCAATTCCCCGGGCCAAAAACTCCTGCTTCACCCGGCCCCGGTGCCCGGTGTGGACGGCCATCTTTTTCTCTGCCATCGCTGCTCCCCTCCCATGTCAGCCCTTCCTTATGAATGGGTCCCGCAAAATGTCCCATAGGCCCGGTCCAGCAGAGGCTCAAACTGGAGGTAGTCCTCCCAGCTGCCCACAAACTCCAGGGGCAGGTCGCACAGGTCGTCCAGGACCCACCCTACGTAGTCCGTCCAGTACTGTCCGCCGCCGTAGTAGTCCTCCACAAAGGGCAGAATCTCTGGACACAGGTCCTCATCCCAAAACTTGCCGTCGCAGTAGCGCAGGAAAAAGTCAACCCCCAGCAGCCTGCCGGCTTTCACCGCCTCCAAAATTTCGGGAATCTCCCGGTGGAGCTCCCCGTTGAACCTTCTCCGAACAATCCAGGTGAGGAAAAAGCCAATGTGGTTGCCCGCCCGGCGGGTGATCTCATACTCGTCGTCCTCTGTGAGGGCGCTCTCCTCCTTGGCCTCGGTTTGGCAGTAGACCTTCCGCGCCTTGTCGCAATAATAATCAACCCGGTCAAAGCACATTGGGCAATCCTCCTTATCTCGCGCCGTATTCGGCCAGATAGGCCTCCATCCGGGCCCTCATGTCATCGTCGATGTGGACCCTGCCGTCCACCGGATTGTTGTGGAGAAATTCGATGATCTCCCGCACGGTGACGATGGGGTACACCTGGATCCCGTAGTCCTGGCGCAGCTCATCCAGAGTGGAGCAGCTGCGGGTCCCCCGCTCCATCCGGTCCACCGAGACGAAGAGGGCCTTCATCTCCACCGGGGCCACCTGCTGGAACAGCTGGATGGACTCCCGCACGGCGGTGCCGGCGGTGACCACGTCCTCAATAATGGCCACCCGGTCCCCCGCCTTGGGCTTGTAGCCCACCATGGAGCCCCCCTCGCCGTGGTCCTTGACCTCCTTGCGGTTGAAGCAGTAGGGCAGGTCCCGGTCGTAACTGCGGTACAGCGAGGCGGCGGCGGACACGGCCAGGGGAATACCCTTGTAGGCCGGGCCGAAGAGGCAGTCGATGCCCTCGGGCATATGCTCCTGAATGCAGGCGGCGTAGTAGTCCCCCAGCCGGGCCGCCTGAGCCCCCGTTTTGTAGTTGCCGGTGTTCACAAAGTAGGGGGTCTTCCGCCCTGACTTAGTGGTGAAGTCCCCAAAGGTAAGCACACCGGAGCGCACCATGAAGGTGATAAATTCCTCCTGATAGTTCATGTGAAAAACTCCTTTTCCTCTGTGTGTCCGGCTCCGCCGGTGGGATGATCTCATTTCTGATTGAGTATTATACCACGCTTTTCCGGGCTGTACAAGGGTTTGCCGCCAGGTAAGGAGACAAAAAACGCCGGCATATTTCGACCGCGTTAAGATTTTTCAACCCTCCGGCCCGCCCTTTACCTTTCTCCGCTTTTTTGGTATAATCACCACAGAACAGAAGGAGGAGGGGCGCGCCGTGTCCTCACGTCTCACACAGTTATATCACTGGCTGGACGGCCAGTTTCACCGCATTCCCCCCATCCTCCGAAATCCGGGGGTCACCGCCCTGTTTCTGTGCGCCGCCTACTTCGCCAGCCGGGCCCTCATCACCCACACCGGCGGTGAGAACAACTCCGCCCTGGTCTTTGTGCTGGCGGTAGTACTCATCTCTCTGCTCACCTCCGGATACGCCTACGGCATTGCCGCCTCCATCATCGGGGCCCTCAGCATCAACGTGTACTTTATGGAGCCCTACGCCGTCTTCTCCCTCAGCCGCACCGGCTACCCGGTGGCCATGCTGTCCATGATCGCCATCTCCTGCGTGGTGTGCGCTCTCACCGCCCGGGTGAAGAAGCAGGCCATCGAGGCCGTCCGCCGGGAGAAGCAGGCCAAGGCGCTGTATGAGCAAAACGCAAGGCTCAACGCGGAGAAGGCGGCCATCCAGCTCCAATCTGAGCGCATCTCCATTCGGGAGAGCATCCTGCGGGCGGTCTCCCACGACCTGCGCACCCCCCTCACCTCCATCTCCGGGGCGGCGTCGGTGCTGCTGTCAACCCCGGAGATTTCGGAGAAAAATCTGTCCATGCTCTATGACATCAAGCAGGACGCCGACAGCCTCATCGCCATGGTGGAAAACCTCTTGTCGGTGACCCGCATTCAGGACGGCACCATCCCCTTGAATACCCGGGAGGAGATGCTGGAGGAGGTGGCCGGAGACGCCTTGCTGGCAACCCGGCGGCGCTTCCACAACTGCCCGGTGGAGCTGGACCTGTCGGAGGACATCCTCTACCTGCCCATGGACCCCCTGCTCATCCGTCAGGTCATTGTCAATCTGCTGGAGAACGCCATCCGCCACTCTGGCGACCGGGAACACATTACCCTGCGCCTGTACCGCCAGGACGACTGGGCGATGGTTGAGGTGGCCGACCGAGGCCGGGGGCTGAGTCAGGAGGTGCTCCGGGCCATCCAGGCCGGTCAGGCCATGCCCCTGTCAGGGGACGCGACCCGGGGCATGGGCATCGGCCTGTCCGTCTGCCAGAGCATTATCAAGGCCCACGGCGGCTGCTTCACCGCCGGCAACCGCCCCGGCGGAGGCGCCGTCTTCCGCTTCGGCCTGCCCGCAGAAGGAGGAACACCATGAACGAGAAACAGACTATCTTGATGATCGAGGACGACCGGGCCATCAGCAACTTTATCAGCCGGGCCCTGGCCGCCAACGACTACCGGACCATCCCCGCCTTCACCGGCAAAGAGGGCCTGTCCCTGTTTTTCTCCCACGGCCCGGACTTGGTGCTGCTGGACCTGGGGCTGCCCGACATGGACGGGCTGGAGATCCTTGCCCAGCTCCGGGATCTGCCCCGGGAGATCCCGGTTATCATTATTTCCGCCCGGGACCGGGAGTCGGAGAAGGTGCGGGCCCTGGACATGGGGGCCGACGACTATGTGGTAAAACCCTTCGGCGTGTCCGAGCTGCTGGCCCGTATCCGCTCCGCCCTGCGCCGCGCGGAACGGATGAAGCTGAGCCAGGGCATCCAGCGGGATATCTATCAGATCAAGGACCTGACCATCGACCTCTCCCGCCACCAGATTTTCCTGAAGGACGAAGAAATCCACTTCACCCAGAACGAGTTTAAAATTATTGAGCTGCTGGCCATCCATGCGGGAAAGGTGCTCACCTACGACTTTATTCTGGAGCATATCTGGGGCCCCTATGGCGGCAGCGGCAGCAACCAGATCCTCCGGGTCAATATGGCCAATATCCGCCGGAAGCTGAAGGAAAACCCCTCCGAGCCCAAGTACATCCACACCGAGCTGGGCATTGGCTACCGGATGCTGGACGACTAGGCAGCTTCTGGAAAAAATTCGGTTCTTTAATTCGTAAAGTATCTTTTGTAGGATGGGACGACCCTAGCCTGCCGCTTTATGGCCCGGCAAAGCTGGGGGGATTGACTTGCTGGCACTGCTTCTACATTAAAAACTCAAATAGAAGCAGATTCCCTAAGACAATCCCCCGCCTTCGCTTCGCTCACCCCCTTTGCCAAAGGGGGCAAGCGGATGCGCCGCTTG
>NZ_QWKI01000128.1 GCF_009911645.1 Pseudoflavonifractor sp. 60 | reverse complement strand
GGGCCCATCCCCCGTCCCGCCCGCAGGCGGCCTGGCCCCTTTGAAAAGGGGCTCCGGCGAAGCCGGTGGGGATTGACTTGCAGGCATTACTTCGACTTGAAATTTTAAGTAGAAGCTGGTACTCCCAGAAACAATCCCCCGCCCTCGCTACGCTCGGGCACCCCCTTTGCCAAAGGGGCTCGAAAGATTATCATATGAAGTGCAACACAAGAAAAAAGGGAGGACAACAAGGGAAACTTCGTGTAAA
>NZ_QWKI01000127.1 GCF_009911645.1 Pseudoflavonifractor sp. 60 | reverse complement strand
TCCCTCGTCCCGCCCGCAGGCGGCCTGGCCCCTTTGAAAAGGGGCTCCGCGAAGCGGTGGGGATTGACTGGCTGGCATTACTTCGACTTGAAATCTGAGGTAGAGGACAGTGCCCCCAGGGACAATCCCCCGCCCCAGTGTGTACACTGGGCATCCTTACAATTTAAGCTCCAGCTTTTCCAGCGCCTCCAGGGCCCGCCGGGAAATTTCTGCGTTTTTATTCCGCTTCCCCTTCACCCGGTAGCCCAACTGGGGAATGAGGCCAAAATTGATATTCATCGGCTGAAAGTTTACCACACTCTGGTCACTGATGTAAAGAGCCAAAGCGCCCATTGCAGTCTCCCGAGGAAAATCAATGGGCGGTTTTCCCTCCAGCCGCCGGGCCAGCTCCAGAGCCGCCAGACACCCGGAGGCGGTGGACTCCACATAGCCCTCCACTCCGGTGATCTGCCCGGCAAACATCAGCCGCTCCCGGCCCTGTACCCGGTAGTAACGGTCCAGCAGGCGGGGGGAGTCCAGGAAGGTGTTTCGGTGCATCACTCCATAGCGCACAAACTCCGCGTTTTTCAGGGCGGGAATCATGGAAAACACCCGCTTCTGCTCCGGCCACTTCAAGTGCGTCTGAAAGCCCACCATATTGTAGATGGACCCCTGGGCGTTGTCCTTGCGCAGCTGGACCACGGCAAAGGGCTCCTTCCCCGTCTTGGGATCCCGCAGGCCCACCGGCTTCAGGGGCCCGTAGCACAGGGTATCCCGCCCCCGCCGGGCCATCACCTCCACTGGCATACAGCCCTCAAACACCCCCGCGTCCTCAAAGCCGTGGACCTCCGCCTCCTGGGCTGTGGTCAGCTCCGTCCAAAAGGCGTCGTACTCCTCCCGGGTCAGGGGGCAGTTGATGTAGTCCGGCGTCCCCCGGTCGTAGCGGGAGGCGAACCAGGCGCTGTCCATGTCCACACTGTCAAAGGTGACCAGGGGGGCGGCGGCGTCAAAGAAATTGAGGTATTTGCTGTGGGGGAACAGTTTCCCAATCTCCTCCGACAGCGCCTGAGAGGTCAGCGGCCCAGTGGCGATGATGACCTGCCCCTCCGGGGGAATTTCCGTGACCTCCCCCTCCGCCACGGTGATGTTGGGGTTGGTCCTGATTGCTTCGGTGATGGCGGCGGCAAAGGCGTGACGGTCCACCGCCAGGGCGCCCCCCGCCTCAACCCGGTGGGCGTCGGCGCAGGCCATAATCAGGGATTTGCACTGGCGCAGCTCCTCCTTCAGCAGGCCCACCGCGTTCTCCAGCTGGTCGGAGCGCAGGGAGTTGGAGCACACCAGCTCTCCGAAGTACGCCGTGTGGTGGGCGGGAGTCATTTTTTGGGGTTTCATCTCCCGCAGCTCCACCGGAATCCCTCGCCGGGCCAGCTGCCAGGCCGCCTCGCTCCCCGCCAGACCCGCGCCGATGACAATTACTCTGTCCATGTCGGTTCCTCTTTTGTAAAATCACAATGGGGCGGCTGGCCGCCGCCCCACATGTTTAGTCTTCCAATGTGGTCTGCAAATCGTTCAGAAGGGCTTCCAGCATTTTCTGCTTCTTATCTGGGTCAGTCTCAGCAATCGCGTCCTTCAAATCCCGGATAATCACTCTCAGAAACCCATTAAACTGCTTATCTGTCTGTCCCATGTTGTCAGTCCTCCTTGTATCAGAATAACAGTATTATACACGCTAACACGTTTCCTGTCAAAGGAAATGATAATTTATTCCGCTTTCTTCTTGGCGGTGGTCTTTTTCGCGGCCGTGGTCTTCTTGGCCGTTGATTTTGCAGCCGCCGTCTTGGCAGCGGGCTTTTTTGTTTTCTCCGCGGCGGCCTTAGCGGTCTTCTTGGCGGCGGTCTTTTTGGGCTTCTCCTCCGCCGTCTCTGCCTCCCCCTCCGCGGGCTGGGCCGCCGGCTTCCGCCAGCCCCCCCGCTTCTCCTCAGGGGTGAAGTTGGAGCAGGTCTCGTTAATGCAGTAGGGCTTCTTGGCCCCCCGGCCCGCCTTCTTGAACATGGTGTGGCCGCAGAAAGGGCAGTTGTCCTTGGTGGGCACGTCCCAGGTCATAAAGTCACACTTGTTGGTCTCCTCCTTGCCGGTGTGCCGCTCGCAGCAGTAGTAGGTGTACTGCTTGCCCGTCTTCTTGCTCTTGCCGGTGCGCTTCAGCAGCCGCCCGCCGCACTCCGGACACTTGCCCGGCATCTCCACCACCAGGGGCATGGTAAAGTCGCACTCCGGCCAGCCGGGACAGGCCAGGAAGCGGCCAAAGCGGCCCGACTTGATGACCAGATTCTTGCCGCACTGGGGACAGATCTCCTCTGACACCTCGTCGGGGACCTTGATGCGCTCGCCGTCCAGGTCCTGCTCCGCCTGCTTCAGCTCGGCGTCAAAGTCCTTATAGAAGTCGCTGAGCACCGCCTTCCAGTCGGCGGAGCCCTCCTCCACCTTGTCCAGCCGCTGCTCCATCTGGGCGGTAAAGGCGTAGTCCACAATGTCGTTGAACTTCTCCTTCATCAAACCGGTAACCACCTCCCCCAAAGGGGTTGGCCGCAGGGCCTTGCCCCCCTCCTTCACCACATACTCCCGGTTCAGGATGGTGGAGATGGTGGGGGCGTAGGTGGAGGGCCGGCCAATACCCTGCTCCTCCAGCGCCCGGATGAGGCTGGCCTCGGAGTACCGTGCGGGGGGCTGGGTAAAGTGTTGGTCCTTTGTCAGCTTCTTGTGGGTCAGCGGCTCCCCTTCCTTCAAGTCGGGCAGAGGTGAGGTCTTCTCCTCCTCTTCCTCGTCCTTTCCCTCCTCGTACACAGCGGTGAAGCCGGAGAATTTCAGGGAGGAGTGGCTGGCCCGGAAGATATAGCCGCTGTTCTCCACGTCAATGGACAGGCTATCATAGACGGCGTTGGCCATCTGGCAGGCCAGGAACCGGGACCAAATCAGCTTGTACAGCTTGAACTGTTCGGTGGTCAGGTCCTTTTTAATATCCTCGGGGACCAGGGTCACGTCGGAGGGACGGATCGCCTCGTGGGCGTCTTGGGCGCTGCCCTTGGTCTTATACTTCCGGGGCTGGGCGGGGCAGTAGGATGCGCCGTACCGCTGGCCGATAAAGCTCCGGGCGGCGGTCAGCGCCTCGTCAGACAGGCGCAGGGAGTCGGTACGCATATAGGTAATCAGACCCACCGCTCCCTGGCCGGCGATGTCAATGCCCTCATAGAGCTGCTGGGCAATGGACATGGTGCGGGCGGGGGTCATGTTCAGCTTGCGGCTGGCCTCCTGCTGGAGGGTCGAGGTGGTAAAGGGAGGGGCGGGCTGGCGGTTCTTCTCCTGCCGCTTCACCCTGGCCACCGACCAGCGCCCCGCCGCCACGGCGTCCACCACCGCCTGGGCCTCTTCCTCGCTGTGGAGCTCCATCTTCTTCTCTCTGCCGTGGAACTGGGCCTGGAAAGCGCCCAAATTTGGGGCAACCCGCTCCAAATCCGCCTGGATAGACCAATATTCCTGAGGATTGAAGGCTCGGATCTCATTTTCCCGCTCCACCACCAGGCGGGTGGCCACCGACTGAACCCGCCCGGCGGACAGTCCCCGGCGGATCTTCTTCCACAGCAGGGGTGAGAGCTGATAGCCCACGATCCGGTCCAGGATGCGCCGGGCCTGCTGGGCGTCCACCAGGTTCTGGTCGATGGCCCGGGGGGAGGCGATGGACTGGTTCACCACGTTTTTGGTGATCTCGTTGAAGGTCACCCGGTAGGTCTTGTCGTCGGGGATGTTCAACAGCTCCTTCAGGTGCCAGGAGATGGCCTCCCCCTCCCGGTCAGGGTCGGTGGCCAGATAGACCTTGCCGGAGCGCTTGGCCGCCTTTTTCAGGTCGCTGATTACGTCCTCCTTTCCCTTGATGGGCTGGTAGTTGGGGACAAAGCCCCCCTCGATGTCCACGCTCAGCTTACTCTTGGGCAGGTCCCGGACATGGCCCATGGACGCCTTTACCTCATAGCCCGGCCCCAGATATTTGCCAATGGTCTTGGCCTTGGACGGGGACTCCACAATCACTAAATCTGTCTTATTCGCCACTTTGGATTTACCTCCAGAGAATTACTTATTGAACCCTTCCAGCTCCACCAGTGCCCGAAACCGCCTGCCAGGCCGCTCCTCCACCGCGCCGTCCACCTGAAGCATGGTGAGGGCGGTGAGGACCCGGCGGGCAGGGATTTGCGTTTTTTCCACCAGCTCGTCGGCGTTGAGCTCTCTCTTTGCCAGGGCGGCCAGCAGCTCCGTCTGGTCGTCGGTAAAGCGCTCCCGCTGCTCCTGCCGGGAGATCACCGGCTGACGGGGCGGCGGCTTCTCCTGACTGTGCTCCTGGGGCTTGTCCGTCTGCCGGGCCGCCCGCTGCTCCGGAGACAGGGCGGGCCGCCAGGTCAGCTTGTCGGGGCAGTGCTCCCAGAGCTCCTCTAAAATATCCCGCTCGTCCTCCACCAGCTTGGCCAGCTTGCGCTTAATCAGCCAGTTGGTCCCTCTGGCGCACCGCTCCTCCAGGCCGATGGGAACAGCGTACACCTCCCGGCCCTGCTCCAGGGCGTGGTTGACGGTGAGCATGGTGCCGCTGTCCCGCTCACACTCCACTGCCAGCACTCCCAGAGTCAGACCGCTGATAATGCGGTTCCTGGGCTTAAAATGCTCCCCTCTGTGGGGCGTCCCCGGCGGATACTCTGAGACAAGAGCCCCCACGGCGGCCACGTCGTGGTACAGGTCTTGGCTCTGCCTGGGGTAGGGGATATCCGCGCCTCCGGCCAACAGAGATACCACCGGTCCGCCCGCCATTAGAGCGCCCCGGATGGCGCTGCTGTCGATCCCCTGGGCAATACCGGTCACCACCAGCGCTCCCCGGGAGGTCAGGCCCATGGAAAAACGCTCCGCCCGCACCTGGCTGACCTGGGCGGGGCTCCGGCTCCCCACAATGCCGATGGCCGCCTCCTCATCAAAGCGGAAGACCCGCCCCTTGATATACAGCACCGCCGGAGGCTGGGCAATCTGCCGCAGCCGCTGGGGGTAGCGGGCATCCTGGAGGGTCATCACTTCAATGCCCAGCCGGTCACAGTCATCCAGGATGCGCTTGGCCCCGTCCAGACTCTTGTCCAGCAAGGCCTCTCTGGCCTCGGGGGACAGAGGCAGGTCCTCATAGTCCTCTCTACGCCCGTAATACGCCCGCTCCGGCGTGTCAAAGCAGTCCAGCACGGTCAGCAGGCCCTCGCGCCCCAGTCCCTTCCGGGTCGTCAGCCACAGCCAATATACTACCATTGTTCCACCCCTCCGCACACTGTTCCCCCGGTGGAGAGCCCCTTTTTCTCTAAAATCGCTCTTTACAAATCTTCCCGTTCACGGTATGGTTATACTCTAGGAAAGGGAGCGATCTTATGTCTTCACGTCAAGCCCTCCGCCCCTGGCTGGTCTGCCTGGGCGGGGCCATTATGCTGTTCTCTGTGATGGGGCTGGGGAGCAATGTCTACTCCGTCTATCAGCCCTTTATCATCGCCCAAAACGGCTTTACCAACACCCAGGCCGCCTGGATCATCACGACTCGCAGTCTGTTCATTGTGCTGGGAATGCTCACCGCCAACGCCCTCTGCGTCCGGGTGGGTATCCGCCCCGCAGTGACGGGGGCCATGCTCCTGCTGGCGCTGTCCCGCTTCCTCTTCGGCGCGACCGGCTCTCTGCCCGCCTATCTGGTCGCGGCGGCCACTACCGGCTTGGCCTACAGCTGGGCGGGAATGATCCCCTTGTCTCTGCTGATTAACAACTGGTTTCAGGACCGGAATGCCTTCGCCCTGGGACTGGCCTCAGCGGGCAGCGGTCTGGCCACTATTCTGGTCCCCACCCCTCTCACCTGGCTCATCCAGACCGGAGGCTTAAAGGCCGCCTTCTGGACCGAGGGGGTCTTTGTGCTGGCGCTGGCCCTGCTGGTACTGATACTGGTGCGGGATGAGCCCGGATCTCTGGGCCTGGCGCCCTATGTTCAGGGCGGGACTGCCGGCCACCCCCCTGTCCACCACCCCGCCCCCGGGGGGATGACTCCCCTGTACTGGGGACTGTACCTCACGGCGGTCTTTCTCACCGGAGCCCCTACCGGGATCGGCATCAGCAATGTGGGGGTCCTCTACCGCACTGAGGGCTACAATCCAAGTACGGTGGCGGCTCTGGTCTCCTGCGTGGGGCTGGCCCTGATGGCGGGCAAGATCCTCTATGGTGAGCTGGCCGACCGTCTGGGGGGCAGGCTGGCCAGTTATATCTTATATGTGGTGGCCCTGGCGGCCTACGGACTGCTCTGTCTGGCCCCCAACGGCAGTGAGCTGTGCGCCTTTGGGGCCGCCGCCCTCTTCGGCCTGGCCCTCCCCCTGAGCAATGTATCCTACTCCATCTGGGCCAAGGATTTTCTGGGGGACGCGGGTTTCTCCAGGGGGCTGAAGTGGAGTCAGAGCCTCTACGCCCTGGGCATTGTGGTCTTCGGCCCCGTCCCCGGCTGGCTGGCCGACCGGACGGACAGCTATGTGGCCTCCTACCAGCTGTTTCTGGGAATGATGGCCCTGTCTTGGCTGTTCATCATCCTGGTATACCGCAGGACCGGGGCCGGCGGGCGGCCTACAGCTTCCCCCGCCCCATCTCCCACAAAATAACCGCCGCCGCCACCGCCGCGTTCAGGGACTCGCAGCGCCTGGACATGGGGATTTTCAGCGTCCCGGCGCAGGCCGCCAGCACCTCCCGGGAGACCCCCCGCCCCTCGCTGCCGATGACCACGGCGGCGCTGGACAGGTCCGCCTCCCGCACATCGGCGGTATTCTCCCCCAGGGCGGCGGCGTACAGGGGGATGCCGGCTTTGCCCAGCAAATCGGTCAGCTCCTCCAGGGTACACTGGTAAATGACCTGGCGGAAGTGGACCCCCATGGCGGCCCGGACGGCCTTGGGGCTGTTGGCGTCGGCACAGCCGGGGAGGAGAAACACCGGGCCGCAGTTGAAGGCGTCCGCCGTGCGCAGAATGGTGCCCACGTTCCCCGGGTCCTGGACGCCGTCCAGCACCAGGCACTGTCTCCAGGTCAGATAGCGCTCCGACTCCCGCTTCAGCTCCCCGGGCAGGCGGAGGGTCGGGGCCGCGCAGGAGAACACAACCCCCTGGGGGGTCTTCATGGGGCTGACCGACTCCATCACGCTCTCGGTGACCTGGATCTCCCGGGCCGTGCAGTCGTCGTAGACAGGCAGCTTTACCCCCTGGGTGTAGAGGACGGTGTGGATGCGATGTCCCCCCCACAGGCTGGCCTCCTCCAGCAGCTTGGGGCTGTCGCACAGCATCTCCCCCGTCTCCTCCCGATAGGCCCGGGAGGAGGCCAGCTTGCGGAAGTGGGTACAGATGGGATTCTTCCGGCTGGTAATTTGTTCCACGTCGGTCCCTCCTTTGGAGATTCTTCCTTATCATAAAGGTATCCCCCCCGGTTGTCAAGGGAAGTTTTTTGACAAAACACTGGAAATCCGCCCCGGCGGCCCAGCGCCTTTATGCCATTTCCCCCTGAAATACCGTGCGGGCGGGACCGGTCATCAGGACCCGATCTCCCCGCCGCTCCAGGGTCAGAAAGCCCCCGGGAAGCTGGGCCTTCACCCGGTTTTCACAGCGGTTTTCCCCCAGAGCGGCCCCAAAAACGGCGCAGGCTCCGGTGCCGCAGGCCAGGGTAATCCCGCTGCCCCGCTCCCACACCCGAATGTTCAGCCGTCCCCGGTCCGGCACACTGGCAAACTCAATGTTCCGCCGCTCCCCCAGGGCGGGGCTGCACTCCAGAAGGGGCCCCAGCCGCGCCAGGTCAATTTCATCCGGGTCTCCGCAGAAAATAACCCCGTGGGGGTTTCCAGCCTGGGCGGGAATCACGGAAAAGGTCTCCCCCGCCGCCTCCAGGGTCATGGCGGGAAAGATCTGCACCGGCCCCATGTCCACCGTCACCCGGTCCACCTGGCCTCCCAGAACGTGGAGCTCCAGCCCCCGGGGGCCGGCGTCGGTGTCGATGGTGAGGCAGGTCTTGCGGGTCAGCCCTCTGTCGTACACATACTTGCCCACACAGCGGATGCCGTTGCCGCACATATTTCCCCGGCTGCCGTTGGCGTTGTACATCTCCATGGTGAAGTCGCCGTCCTGTCCCGGCTTGATACAGATCAGTCCGTCCGCCCCCACGCCAAAGTGCCGGTCAGACAGCCGGCGGGCCAGGCCGGGCAGGTCCTCCGGACTCCCCTCCAGGCAGTCCAGATAGATGTAGTCGTTGCCCAGGCCCTCCATTTTCGTAAAGCGCATGGCTCGCGCCCCCTTTCGCTGTCAGCCTATGCGTACAGCTCTCCAGAAAGACCGGGGGCGGCTGCGCCGCCCCCGAAAGAATGCTCAATATACCACTAAATATTTTTCCAGCTCCCAGCTGGACACCCGGGTCTGGTACTCGTCCCACTCCTTGGTCTTGCCCTCGATGTAGTGCCGGGCCACATGCGCACCCAGCACATCCAGAATCAGGGCGTCCTTCTCCATCTCCTCCAGGGCGTCCTTCAGGGTGTCGGGCAGACAGTAGATGCCGTGGCTCTCCCGGGTCGCGTCGTCCATGGAGTAGATATCCCCGGTGATCTCAGGGGGCGGAGTCAAGCCCCGGGCGATACCGTCCAGACCGGCGGCCAGGCACACGGCCACCGCCAGATAGGGGTTGCAGGAGGGGTCGGGGCTGCGCAGCTCGACCCGGGTCGCCTGGCCCCGGGCGGCCGGGATGCGGATGAGGGCAGACCGGTTGGAGGCCGACCAGGCCCGGTAGCGGGGGGCCTCATGTCCCGCCCCCAGCCGCTTATAGGAGTTCACCAGAGGGTTAGTAATGGCGGTAAAGCCCTGCACATGGTCCAGCAGGCCGGCGATGAAGGAGTAGGCCGTTTGGGACAGCCCCCGCTCTCCGTTGGGGTCGCAGAAGACATTTTTGCCGTTTTTGAACAGGGACATATTCAAGTGCATTCCGTTGCCGGCGATATCGTAGATGGGCTTTGGCATGAAGGTGGCGTGGAGGCCGTTTTTCCGGGCCAGACTCTTGGTCATCAGCCGGAAGGTCATAATCTTGTCGGCCCCGTCCAGGGCGGTGGTGTACTTGAAGTCGATCTCGTGCTGGGCCACGGCGCACTCGTGGTGGCTGGCCTCGATCTCATAGCCCATCTGCTCCAGGGTGTGGCTGATCTCCCGGCGGGTCGCCTCCCCGTGGTCCAGGGGGCCCAGGTCAAAGTAGCCCGCCTCGTCCTTGGTTCGAGTGGTGGCGTGGCCGTCCTCATCGGTCTCAAAGAGGAAAAACTCCAGCTCCGGGCCAATGTTGAAGTCGTCAAAGCCCATGGACTCCGCCCGGCGCAGGACCCGGCGCAGCACACCCCGAGGGTCGCCCACGAAGGGGGTCCCGTCGGTATTGTACACGTCGCAGAACATACGGGCGGTGCGGCCCCCGCTCACATTGTCCGGCAGGATGATGAAGCTGTTCAGGTCGGGATACAGGCACTGGTCCGACTCGTGGATGCGGGTAAAGCCCTCGATGGAGGAGCCGTCAAACATGATCTGGTTGTTCACCGCCTTCTCCACCTGGGAGGCGGTGATGGCCACGTTCTTCATCTGGCCGAAAATATCGGTAAACTGCATCCGGATAAACTCGATCTGCTGCTCTCGGACGATGCGGATAATGTCTTCCTTGGAATAGGCCATAAGCTGAAAACCCTCGCTTTCCTTTTATTGGTTCTTAGTATGGCATTTCCGCCCCGGGATTGTCAAGGAAATTTGTTGACAAACCGGCAAAAAAAAGATAAACTGTCTCTTGCTTTATTGACTGAAAAGGAGCTGACTGCACCGATGAAACAACCCTTTGTAACCCTGGAGCAGCTCCAGGAGATGGTAAAAACTTACCCGACCCCCTTCCACCTCTACGACGAGAGGGGCATTCGGGAGAACGCCCGGGCGCTGCGCAGCGCTTTCGCCTGGAACCCGGGCTTTCAGGAGCACTTCGCCGTGAAAGCGACCCCCAATCCCCAGATCTTGAAGCTCCTCCGGGAGGAGGGCTGCGGCGTGGACTGTTCCTCCCTCACCGAGCTGATGATGTCCCAGCGCTGCGGCTTCGCCGGGGAGGAGATCATGTTCTCCTCCAACGACACCCCAGCCGAGGAGTTTGCCCTGGCTCACCAGCTGGGCGCCACCATCAACCTGGACGACATCACCCATATCGACTTTTTGAAGAATACCATTGGGACGATTCCGAAGAAAATTTCCTGCCGGTATAATCCGGGCGGCGCCTTCACCCTGGGAGAGAGCAAGGAGGGCTTCCAGGTGATGGACAACCCCGGCGACGCCAAGTACGGCATGACCCGGCCCCAGATGACCGAGGCGTTCACCCGCCTGAAGGAGCTGGGGGCGGAGGAGTTCGGCATCCACGCCTTCCTGGCCTCCAACACCATCTCCAACGAGTACTACCCCGCCCTGGCCGCCATCCTCTTCCGGCTGGCGGTGGAGCTGAAGGAGGAGACCGGCTGTCATATCACCTTCATCAACCTGTCCGGCGGCGTGGGAGTCCCCTACCGCCCGGAACAGCCCGCCAACGACATCGCGGTCATCGGCGAGGGGGTCCGCAGGGCCTACGAGGAGATTCTGGTCCCCGCCGGCATGGGAGACGTGGCCATCCACACCGAACTGGGCCGGTTCATGCTGGCCCCTTATGGCCATTTGGTTACCCAGGTCCTCCACCAGAAGCACATCCACAAGGAGTATATCGGCGTGGACGCCTGCGCCGCCAACCTGATGCGCCCCGCCATCTACGGGGCCTACCACCATATCACCGTCATGGGCCGGGAGGACGCCCCCTGCGACCATAAGTACGACGTCACCGGTTCCCTGTGCGAGAACTGCGACAAGTTCGCCGTGGACCGGATGCTGCCTGAAATCCACATCGGCGACCTGCTGGTCATTCATGACACTGGCGCCCACGGCCACGCAATGGGCTACCAGTATAACGGTCGCCTGCGCTCCGCCGAGGTGCTGCTCCAGGAGGACGGCTCTACCCGCCTTATCCGCCGGGCCGAGACCCCCGAGGACTACTTCGCCACCGCTATCTGGGACTGACCTGCCGCCGCCCCAGGGCATCCAGCTCTTGGACCAGATCCAGGGCCGCCTGAAACAGGTACGCATGTTCCATGTTGCTCTGCTCCATGACCTGGTCCAAGAGCTGATCCAGTTCCTCACGCTGACTGTCGTTCAGAAAGGACACCACCCGCTCCTCCTGTAATTCCGCGGCCAAACAGCACGCCCTGTACCGTTCATCCTCCATCAGGCCCTTCATGCGCCGGTCCAGCACAAACTCATACAGGCATTGAGTTAAGTCGTCCATCATAGTCCTCCGCCTTTTTCGCCCCAAACAGGGTGATTTTGTGCTATATCATAATCGCCCCATATGGGCTTGTCAAGGGGGTAAATGAAAAATGTTGAAATTACCTGAGCAACTTCATTCTCTTCGTAAGGAACGAAATCTGCGACAGGAGGACGCTGCCAAGGAATTGCATATCTCTTTAAATTCTTACTGCCGCTATGAGCGCGGAGAGCGGGAGCCTAATGCCTCTGTTCTGGTCCAAATGGCGGACTTCTACAACGTCACGCTGGACTATCTGGTGGGGCGCAGCGAGGAGAGGTGAGGGCATGAGCATCATGGCACAAGCGGCAATCGTGTTTGGCCTCTGTCTGATCTCTGAGGGCATCGCCGCGCTGCTCCCCGTGTCCTTCCCGGCCAGCGTCATCGCCCTGCTTCTGCTGGGGCTGCTGCTGTTTTCCAGGGCGCTCAAGCCGGAGCACATCCAACAGCTCAGCACCTTTCTGGTGGCCAACATGGCCTTCTTCTTCCTCCCCTCCTGCGTGGAGATGATGGAGCACGCCCCGGCCATCCTGCGCCAGCTGCTCCCCTTTCTGCTGGTGGTGCTGGTGACCACGCCGGTGGTCTACGGCGTCACCGCATGGACAGTTCAGCTGCTGGTGCGGCGTCTGAGAGGAAGGGGGGTCCGCCGGCATGTCTGACGCGCTGCTCACCTCCCCCTTTCTGGGGCTGACCCTCTCCGCCGCCGCCTGGTGCGCGGGGTGCTGGCTGCAAAAAAAGACGGGGCTGCTGCTGTGCAATCCTCTTCTGGTGGCCGCCGCCCTAATCATCGGAGTGCTGGCTCTGTTCCGGGTCCCCTACTCCGCCTACGCCTTGGGAGGCGACTTTATCAAGCTGATGCTGGGGCCGGTCACCGCCGTATTGGCCCTAAACATCTATAACCAGCGGGAGATTTTAAAGGAAAATTTCCTCCCCGTATTGGCCGGATGTCTGGTGGGCAGCCTCACCAGCGTGGGCAGTGTGCTGCTACTGTGCCGGCTGTTCCGGGTCGAGGAGGCCCTCACCGCCTCCCTCCTGCCCAAGAGCGTCACCACCGCCATTGCCATTGGCATTGCGGAGAGCCAGGGCGGCGTGGGCGGCATTGCGGCAGCGGCGGTGATTATCACCGGACTGGCGGGGGCGGTGCTGGCCCCCCTCTTCGCCAAGCTCTTCCACATCACCGAACCGGTGGCGGAGGGGCTGGCCATCGGCGCTTGCAGCCACGCTCTGGGCACGACCCGGGCCATGGAAATCGGCCAGACCCAGGGCGCTATGAGCTCCATCGCCATCTGCGTCTGTGGAATTTTCACCTCCCTCCTCGCCCTCTTTCTATAAGCATAAAACCGCTCTGCAATCCAGCAGAGCGGTTTTTATGAAGGATTCAGCGCCTCTTTTTACTGAAAATATCCTCCAGGATCTTCCAGTCATCATCCTCAATGGCGGGCTTCAGGGGTTCGGGGATGGGCTCCGGCTCGACAGTGGGCTGCTCCATAACGGGCTCCGGCTCCGGAGTGACAGGAGCAGGGACGGCGTCAGATCCCTCCGGCGCAGGGATGGGGATGGGCTGGTTCTCCGCAAAGCCGGTTGCAATAACGGTGACCCGAATCTCGTCCTCCAGACTCTCGTCGAAGGTGGTGCCAAAAATCACGTTGTCCGTCTGGGCGGCCTCACCTACCAAGTTGGCGGCGATCTCTACCTCCTCCAGACCGATATCCATAGCGCCGGTAACGTTAATCAGCACGCCGGTTGCGCCGCTGATGGCCGTCTCCAGCAGGGGGCTGGAAACCGCCATACGCGCGGCCTCCTCCGCCTTGTTTTTGCCGGCGGCCCGCCCCACACCCATATGGGCGCGGCCCGCATTTTTCATAATGGAGGACACATCGGCAAAGTCCAGGTTCACCATACCCGGCACGTTAATCAGGTCGGAGATGGACTTGACCGCCTGCATCAGCACATCGTCTGCAATCTCAAAGGCGTTGGCTAGGGTGATTTTCTGGTCGCTGGCCAGCTTCAGCCGTTCGTTGGGGATAATGACCAGGGAATCGACCCGGTCCCGCAGCTCGGTAATGCCCGCCTCAGCCTGGCGCATCCGCTTGGCCCGCTCGAAGTGGAAGGGCTTGGTCACCACGCCCACCGTCAAAATGCCCAGCTCCTGGGCCACCTCCGCCACAATGGGCGCCGCGCCGGTGCCGGTGCCGCCCCCCATCCCGGCGGTGATGAACACCATGTCGGTGCCCTCCAGCGTCTCAGAGATCTGCTTGCGGTTCTCCTCGGCGGCCTTGCGCCCAATCTCAGGGTTGGCCCCTGCGCCCTTGCCGCCGGTCAGCTTCTCGCCGATTTGGATCTTGATGGTGGCGCTGGAGGTCATCAGCGCCTGCTTGTCCGTGTTGACCGCAATAAATTCGACCCCCTCGGTCCCCGACTGCACCATACGGTTGACCACATTGTTTCCGCCGCCGCCAACACCGATCACCTTAATATTGACTACGCTCTCCGGGCCGATATCCAATCCAAACGCCATTGCCTTTCCTCCTATGTAAAAGCGGGTTCATCCCAACTGCTTGTGGGGTTCCCCATCGAGTTTACAAGATTTTGTTTCATTGTATCGCAGTTTTTTCCTCAGGTCAAGAGGAAATCCCTAATCCGGTAAAAGTTTCCAACATTTTTTCTCCGCAATTTCCCCTTTCTTTCCCTCGGTCCGGCTTGTTTTTCCTGCAATCTCAGGGTTTCCGGTGATTCCGCCCAAATTCTGAAATTTCACTGCGCAGGGGCGTATACCGCGTTGTAGCGCTCCTGGGTCAGGTCGATGGACCCGGCCGCCTCCGTGCTGTACTGCTCCTCAATTTGGAGGCGCACCGCCTGCATCAGCCGCACGTCGTAGTTAAAATCGGCGTTCAGCTTCATCTTGACGTCAAAGCGATCCAAATAGCGCAGGGTCAATTGAGTTTTTCCCAGCTGAATGGAGGACACCTGTCCCAGCGCCTCCTCCTGCACCAGCGCCTCCAGCAGGCCGGTCAGTGCAGCCAGCCGGGTCTCCTCCGACTCCGCCGTCTCCAGCATCCGCCCCGCCTCCGGCGCTATGGCGGTCAGGCCGGTGACCGTAATGGCCTTGCTGTCCGACGGGGCGGGCTCCAGCAGCTTGCCCTTCACGCTAATCAGCCAAGCCTCTCTGGCCAGAGGGGGCGGCTCCCCCTTGGGATTCTGCTCCGCCAGCTCCTTCTGAATGGCAATGGCCTCGTTGGGGTCGGGGACCGCGATTTTGGCCACCGCCTCCCACTCGGTCACCGCAATGGCGATGGTGTTGGGCAGCCGCCGGTCAATGGTCAGGTTGCCGATATAGGGCAGGCTGGTGCGGATATTCTGATCGATGCGCACCTTATTCAGACCATAGAGGTTGTCGCCCAGCTCAATACCGGAGGCCGCGATAATCTCCTCGTCGGTGTAGCGCTGATTGCCTGTCACCTCCACTGCCTCCACCCGGAAAAACACCGTAACCCCTACTGTCAGCGCAACCCCCACTGCTACAACGCAAAGGAGCTTGAACAACGGCCCAAACCGGCCCCTGTTTCTTCTGCGTGTCCTGCTGCGGTGGCTGTATCTTGCCATGGTTCTCTCCTTTGATCCCCCGCCCGGAGGCGGGAGATCATGGTATTTGTCTAATGTCTGCCCCCAAGGTGCGCAGGTTCCGGTCCAGCGCCTGGTAGCCCCGTCGGATATGGCGCAGCTCCGAGACCTGACTGGTGCCCTCGGCGGCCAGAGCGGCCACCACCAGCGCAGCTCCGCCCCGCAGGTCGGTGGAGCGGACGGCCGCCTCATGGAGCTTCCCGACCCCGGAGACCATAGCAGCCCTGCCCGCAATCCGGATATCCGCACCCATGCGGCGCAGTTCATCCACGTGGCGGTAGCGGCTGTCAAACATGTTCTCCACAAACAGGGTGGCCCCCTCGCCCCCTGCCAGCGCGGCCATCAGGATCGCCTGGGCGTCGGTGGGGAAGCCGGGATAGGGGGCGGTACGTACTGTGGAAATGCCGTGCAGCGGGCCGCAGCTGGTCAGGACAGCCCAGTCCGGCCCAGTGCGCAGGGTACAGCCCGCCTCCCGCAGACAGGAGAGCACAGCGGTCAGGGTCTCGGGCGGGACGCCGGTCACCTCCACCTCTCCTCCCGCAGCGGCTGCGGCGCATAAGTAAGTGACGGCGGCAATGCGGTCCCCCATGACCCGGTACTGGGCCGGGTGGAGGGGCGCTCCCCCCTCAATGGAAAGCCGTTCCGTGCCCGCCCCCGTCACACGGGCCCCCATGGCCTGGAGGAAGCCCTGGAGGTCGATGATCTCCGGCTCCTGGGCAGCCCCCACAATGGTGGTCACCCCTGCGCACCCGCAGGCGGCCAGCATAGCGTTCTCGGTGGCCCCCACACTGGGAATGGGCAGGTAAATCTCCCGTCCCTCCAGCTTTTCTCTGCCCTGGCAGCACAGGACTCCCTGCTCCTCCATAATCTCCGCCCCAAGGGCCCGCAGGGCGGTCAGGTGCAGGTCGATGGGCCGGGGTCCCAGCTCGCAGCCCCCGGGGTAAGACAGCTCCGCCTCCCCCAGCCGCGCCAGCAAGGCCCCCAGGAAAATCACCGAGGAGCGCATTTCCCGCATGAGGCACTCCGGAATGTCGCAGCGCGTCAGGCCGGTGGTATCAATGACAACGGTGTCCCCCTCCCGGTCGGCCCGGCACCCCAGCAGCCGCAGGATATCCAGGGTCGTGGACACGTCGGACAGGTCGGGACAGTTTTGGATCACACTCTGCCCGGAAGCAAGCAGGCAGGCGGCCAGAATGGGCAGCACGCTGTTCTTGGCCCCGTGGATGGCCAGGGACCCGGACAGGGAACGGCCGCCCGTAATTTCATAATAGCTCATGGGATAGCCTCCTAGTTCAGGATTCGGGCTATCCTATGCAAAATTGCGGCATTCCGTGCGTGGCGACCGTTTCAGCCTACCTCATGATCCCCCGCAGGGTCTCATAAATCTTCTCCGCCGCGTTGGGGACGGCCATAGCACGCAGAGCGGCGGCCATTTTCTCCCGGCGGTCCCGCTCCCGAAGGAGGAGGACGGCCTCGTCATACAGGGTATTGTCTACACAGTCAGCCTCCCGCAGCAGCACCGCCGCCCCCTGGTCCGCCAGGACCCGGGCGTTTTTCTCCTGGTGGTTGGCGGTGACATTGGGAGAGGGCACCAGCACGGCAGGCTTGGCAATGGCGGTGAGCTCCGAGATGGTGGAGGCTCCCGCCCGGCACAGCACCAGGTCGGCGGCGGCCATCACCAGGGGCATATCGTAAATATACTCCCGGACCTCAACGCCGTTGTCCCCCAGCTTCAGCCCCCGGCGCAGCAGCTCCTCCTGCATCCAGGGGTAGTCCCGGCCTGCGCCGTGGATGTGCCGCCAGGGCGCGCCCTCGTAGCACTCCTTGGCGATAAAGTCTACCATCTTCTGGTTCATCACCTCTGCCCCCAGAGAACCCCAGTAGGACAGCAGCAGAGGCCGGTCGTCGGGGAAGCCCAGCTTGGCCCGGGCCTCCTGCCTGGTGTACCGGAAGAAATCACCCCGCACAGGGGTCCCGGTGACCACCACCTTCTCGGGATCCTCGTAGTGGCTGCGGCTCTCCTCAAAGCCCACCATCACCCGGTCCACCACCTTGGCCAGAGCCTTGGTGGTCAGCCCGGGAACGGCGTTGGACTCATGGACGGCGGTGGGGATACCCCGGCGGGCGGCCTCGTTGACCACCGGGTAAGAGGCGTAGCCCCCTGTCCCTACCACCAGGTCGGGCTTGAACTCATCCAGAATCACCTTGGCCTGCTTATGGGACTTGTGCATATTCATCAGCGTCCCCAGGTTGTGGGCCACGTCCGCCGGAGCCAGGGAGCGGTGGAAGTTGGTGATGGTCACCGTTTTGATTTGGTAGCCCTCCTTGGGGACCAGCTTGTTCTCCATGCCCCCGTCCGCCCCCACAAAGAGGACCCAGCAGCCGGGGTGCCGCTCCTGGAAAATGTGGGCCAGCGCTACCGCCGGATTGACATGGCCGGCAGTGCCGCCGCAGGTAAACAGTACATTCATACACTACACCTCGATTCAGATAGGAGATATTTCCGTCCGCTTTCCCCCTATCTCTTATCTCCCTCAGTCCTTGCGCGGAGCCGGTATTTGCCGCGCAATGCTTAAAACAATTCCCATTTCGCCCAATTGTATCATCAGGGCGGTGCCGCCGTAGCTGAAAAAAGGCAGAGAGATACCGGTATTGGGGATCAGGCCGGTGACCACGCCGATGTTGAAGAACACCTGGGCAGCCAACAGAGTAATGATACCCACAATGGTCAGCATTCCAAACTTATCCCGGGCGTGGAGGGCCAGCCAGTATCCCCGGAGGATCAGCAGGGAAAAGAGCAGCAGGATCAGGCAGGCCCCCACAAATCCCAGCTCCTCAACCCCAATGGAGAAGATCATGTCGTTTTCCGGCTCGGGAACAAAGCCATATTTCTGATTGCTCTCCCCCAGTCCCCGCCCCAGCAGGCCGCCGGAGGCGATGGAGTAGATCCCCTGGCGGAACTGGTAGCCGTCGCTCTGGGCCTCCGCCCCCCAGGGGTCCAGCCAGATGGTCAGCTTGCGGGTGAGGTAGTTGGTCTGTGTGGCAATAATCCACAGGCCCAGGCCGCCCACGCCGCCGGCCAGGAAAAACCACCGCAGACTGATGCCCGACACCAGCAGCACCGACGCCGCCCCCAGAGCGATGAGGATGGTACCCGACATATGAGGCTCAAAGACCACCAGCACCAGCACCAGCAGCAGGGTCACGCCGTAGGGGACCAGCTCCAGAAAGCCCACCTTCTCCAGAAAGTTCAGGGCCCGGCCCGTATTGGTGCGCCGGGTGAAGCGCAGCTGCTTCTCTGTGTCCCGCTTGCTCAGCCGGGCGGCAAAGAAGAGCACCACCGCGATCTTTGCCACCTCCGAGGGCTGAAAGGTGGGGCCGGCCACCAAAAACACCTTCAGCCAGCGGCGCACATCGTTGATCCGCACCTGGATGCCGGGCACATAGCACAGCACCAGCAAAACAATGGAGATCCCCAGCAGAATTGGAGCCATCCAACGAAAGCGCTGGTAGTTGATCTTGGAGATGACATACATTCCAAGCAGTCCACCCCCGGCGTACATGGCCTGGCGGGTGATGTAAAAGTAAGGATTGTTGTTTACCGGGGGCTTGGAATCCCGCAGCGCCGTATAGTAGGAAGCAGAGAAGAGCATAATCAGCCCAATGCCCAGCAGCATCAGCACCAGCATGAGAAAGGGCAGGTCCAAGGGCCCACGGGCCAGCTGCTCCTCCATGGTCAGATCACGTTTTGCTTTGCGCGCCAACAGGCGGACACCTCCTTACATCGCATCAATTCATTCTGCCCACAACGACTCGGCGCTTCTGGCCTCGCTCCGGTCCATCCGCACTGTTCACGACGGCTCGGGCGCTTCTATTTTGTCACGCCTCGCCTGTTCGCTACGCGCGGCTTCCCTGCGTCTCGGGACACAAACCCAATCGCTCCGCAGGCTCCGCGCTTCTGGGTTTGTATCCCTCGCTCCGGTCCATCCGCGCTGCTCACGACGGCTCGGGCGCTTCTTTTTACATCGGATACCGATACATGACGCCCAAAAATCCCAGGCAGCACAGGGCCAGGGTGACCCCGGAGAAGACACAGAACAGCTTGGTCTCGCTCCAGCCGCCCATCTCCAGGTGGTGGTGGAGGGGCGCCATACGGAAAAAGCGCTTGCCGTGGGTCTTTTTGAAATAGGCCACCTGGATGATGTCGGACAGCACCTCAGCCACATAGACCAGTCCAATAATAGGGATCACCAGGGGGATATCCAGGGCGAAGGCCAGGCCGCACACCATCCCCCCCAGGAACAGAGAACCGGTGTCACCCATAAAAATCTTGGCCGGATGGAAGTTATACAACAGGAAAGCGGCCAGTCCCCCCGCCAGCGCCGCTGACAGAATGGCCATATCGCTGCGGCCAAACCAGGCGGAGGCTGCCATATAGAACAGAGCCACAGGGATGGTGACGCCGGTGGCCAGGCCGTCGATACCGTCGGTGAGGTTGACGGCGTTCACCGTTCCCACCATCACGAAGGCGGCAAAGACCATGTACACAACCCAGGGCAGAGGGATGGTCACGCCGATGAAGGGGACAAACAGGTTGGGAGTCAGGTAGCCCTCCCCCCGCATGAGCACCGTGAAGGTAATGGCCGCCGCCAGCTGGAGCAGGAATTTCTGGGCGGCAGTGAGGCCCTCGTTGGCGTGGTGGCGCAGCTTCTGAAAGTCGTCAATGAAGCCGATCACCCCAAAGACCAGGGCAAAGAGGAACACATACAGGTGCTTATAGTTGCCCCCTCGGATCTCCTCCCAGCCCGCCACAACACAGGCCGCTCCAATGGCCGCAATGAACATGATGCCCCCCATGGTGGGGGTACCCTGCTTGGACATATGCCAGCTGGGTCCATCCTCCCGAATGGACTGCCCCGCCTTCAGCCGCCGCAGCAGCGGAACCAGCAGCTGGCCCAAAATCGCCGCTACTCCAAAGGCCACAATGAAGCTGAGAATGAACGTCATATCTGAAATCCTCCCGGTCTTTCTCTTTTGAAACGCGCAGCTCCCTGCGCAAGGCACAGAATTATATCACATCCGCGGGGACTTTTCCAGTCTTTTCTTGCCGCGTTCTGGCGGTTTGGAAATATTCCGCCACAATCTCCCGCTCATCCATATGGTATTGCACGCCATTGATCTCCTGGTAGGTCTCGTGACCCTTACCCGCCAGCACAATGACGTCCCCCGGCCCTCCCCGATCCAGGGCCCAGCGGATGGCGGCGGGGCGGTCGGCCTCCACATAAATGGGAGAATTTCCCTCCTCCATACCGCTCAGGATATCATCTATAATGGCCTGGGGGTCCTCGGTACGGGGGTTGTCAGAAGTGACCACCGCTAGGTCGGCCAACTCCCGGACCACGGCCCCCATCACAGGCCGCTTGGTCCTGTCCCGGTCGCCGCCGCAGCCGAAGACGCAGATCAGCCTGCCGGCAGTGAAATCCCGGGCAGTATTGAGGATATTCTCCAGGGCGTTGGGGCTGTGGGCGTAGTCGATAATCACGGTATAGGCCCGGGGGACGGGGACCACCTCCACCCTGCCCTTAACCCCATGGAGGTTGGGCATGACCCGGGTCATCTCCTCCAGCTCCAGCCCCAGACACAGCCCTGCGGACAGGGCGGCCAGGGCGTTATAAATGGAGAAGCCGCCGGGGATAGGCAGATGGACCCGGGAAAGCTTGCCCAGAGTCAGGGCCTCAAAGTCCACATGGCTGGGAAAGAGGCGGATATTTTTGGCGGACAGGCCGGCCCCGGTTTTGTTCTCGGAGTAGGTAAAGATGGGGCAGGCTACCCGCTGGGCGTACCACCGGCCCGCCTCGTCATCCAGGTTGAGCACAGCCCGGCGGCACTGGTCAAAGAGCAGCCCCTTGGCGTCCCGGTACTCCTCCATGGTGTGGTGGTAGTCCAAGTGGTCCTGGGTCAGGTTGGTAAACACTCCCACGTCGAAGGTGAGCCCCGCCGTGCGGTGCTGGACCAGGGCGTGAGAGGAGGCCTCCATGACCACATGGGTACAGCCTGCGTCCGCCATCTGGCGCAGAAGAGCCTGGAGCTCATAGCTGTCCGGGGTTGTACGGTGGGCGGGCAGCTCCAAGGGCCCGATCATGTTCCGGTTGGTGCCAATGAGCCCCACTCTGGCCCCGCTGGTTCGTTCCAGCAGCTCCTTCAGCAGACTGGTGGTGGTAGTCTTGCCGTTGGTGCCGGTAACGGCGGTCAAGCTCATGGAGTCCCCCGGCCGGCCAAACCAGTTGGCAGAGATGAGGCCGAAGGCCAGGCGCGGGTCCTCCGCCGTCAGCCAGGGCCCGGGGCAGTCCGGGGGATGCTGGCACAGTACGGCGGCGGCCCCTCTGTCTAGGGCCTCCTGGATGAAGCAGTGGCCGTCTGTCTTGTCTCCGGACAGGGCCGCGAAAAGCGCTCCAGGATGAATGCTTCGGGTGTCGCAGGATATGGAAGAAATTTCCATTTCCTGTTCGGGATTCCCCCCCGTGAGGGGGACGCCGGCCAAAAGGTCGCGCAGTTTCATGGTGTCACCCCTCATGGGTGAGTTTCATTCTTTATAAGTTTTGCGTTTTGTCCTCGCCGGACAGGCGTTACTTTTTCCTCGCTCTGACCGATCCGCAATTCCGCAGGTACTCCACCCGGTAACGCAGACGCCTCTATCTCATATATCCTGCGTATCTCACGCTCAGTTGTCCCGCACCGCGTCAAAGAACCTGACGTCGATGACACTGCCGATGGCGGCCACGTCCCCTCCGTCCACGCTCTGGCGTTCGGCGGTGGTGCTGTTGCTGTAGTAGACAGATACGCCGGACGCCCGCATAAAGAAGCCGGCCTTTTCCAGGGTACTCTTGGCGGCCTCATAGGTCATGCCGGTGACATTGGGCACAGGAGCGGACTCCTCTGGGACGGCGTCCCCCAAATAGAGGATCACGGTAGATCCGCCTGGGATACTGGTTCCGGCGGCCGGGATCTGCCGGGAGACGGTATCCCCTGACCCGATGGTGCGGAATTTCAGATTCCTGTCTTTCAGGGCCGACTCCGCCTCCCCCACCGGCACACCGGTCACCTTGGGCATGGATACGTCCACGGCGGCGGACTCGTCCGCATTGTAAATCTTCTCAACGCCCATATAGTCCAGGATCTGGGCAATGAGGGAGCCCGCCTTGGGGGCTGCCATGTGGCCGCCGCTGATGTACACGCCGGTGGTGGAGAATTTCCCCCCCGGCTCACTGGGCTGGGGGCAGTCGTAGGCGATCAGGACGATCACCTGGGGGTCGTCGGCGGGGGCATAGCCCATGAAGGAGACCAGGGTACGGTCCTTGATGCCCGTCTCAGAGGATCCGGTCTTGCCGCCGATGCGGTAGCCCGCCACGTAGGCGTTCTTGCCGGTCCCCTGGGAAACCACCCGCTCCAGAATATCCGCCGCCCGCTGGCTGGTCTGCTGGCTCACCACCTGGCGGACCACCTCGGGCTGGGTGTTCTGGACCACAGTGCCGTCCCGGGTGCTGATGGACTGGACCACATAGGGCTTGACCAGATTGCCCCCGTTGATGACGGCGGCAAAGCCACAGATCATTTGCAGGGGGGTCACCTCAAAGTTCTGTCCGAAGGAGGCCACCGCCAGGTCCACATTGCTCATTTTATTCCGGTCCCAGATGGAGCCTGCCAGGCTGGCCTCACCGGGCAAATCAACCCCTGTCTTCTCACCCATACCAAAGGCCAGGTAATAGTCGTAGAATTTGTCGATGCCCAGGCGGCTGCCGATTTCAATAAAGGCGGGATTGCAGGAGTTTCCCACCGCCTCGGCCAGGGTCTGCTGCTTGTGTCCGCTGCGCTGGGAGCAGTGGATGGGCTCGTCATAGCCGGGGACCATCACTGATCCGGAGCAATAAAAGGTGTCGCTCTCGCTGACCACTCCCTCCTCCAGGGCGGCGGCCAGCACCAGGGCCTTGAAGGTGGAACCGGGCTGATACCGGGAGTCGATGGCCCGGCTGCGCCACTGGGTATTCAGGGCGTCGGACTTGGCCTGACTCTCCGCCTTCTCCATCAGCTCGCTGTCGGGCAGATTTTCCTCGTTGTTGGCCTTCAGCTTTTCAAAGATCTTTTGGGCGTTGGGCTCCAAATTCTCCAGAAGCAGGTCGTTAATAATAGTAGAGTAGTTGTTTGGGTCGAAGTCCGGGGAGCTGGCGATACCCAGAAGGGCCCCCGTCTTGGGGTCCATGGCAATGCCGAAGGCCCCCTCCCGCACGTCAAACTCCTCAATGCCCTCCTCCAGGGTTTTTTCCAAATAGGACTGGATGGTGGTGTCGATGGTAAGGGTCAGGTCGTAGCCGTTAATGGCGTCGATGTAATTGGCGTAGGCGTTGTACCGCTCGGTGCCGCCGGCGGTGCGGGTCGTGGTGACCCGGCCCGCGGTCCCCTCCAGTACGTCGTTATACACCGCCTCAATGCCGTAGGCCCCCCCCTTGCTGTTCACAAAGCCCAGCGCCTGGGCGGCCAGGCCGGAGTAGGGGTAGTAGCGCTTGGTGTCGGGCTCCTGGTAGAGGAAAGTGGAGGATTTGTGCTCCACAATGTACTCCTGGAGGGTCTTGTGCTCCTCCTCTTCAATGCCCTTCTTCACGACCCAATAGTAGGACTTGGTATTGCGGACCTGCTTCTCCACCGTCTCCCGGTCCAGGTCGGGGAAAAGGGCCATCAGTTCTCCCACCATCTGGTCCTGACGGGCAGAGACCTTGGCCTGATAGACGTCGTCCTCCAGGGGCTTGCCGTCCTCGTCCTTGTTGGATACGCTCTTCACCAGGTCGTTGGCGGAAAAAATCAGGTTATACACCGTGGCTGACATGGCCATCACGTTGCCGTTTCGGTCGTAGATGTTGCCCCGGTCGGCGGTGATGGGGTAGTCCAGGGTCTGCTGGTCACTGGCTTTCTTTTGGAACTCGTCATGGTGGACGATAGCAATGTCATACAGCTTCCAAACCAGAGGGACAAACATCAGCACGCCGCACAGCACCATCAGGAAAAAGGTGCGGTTGATAATGGAGCGCTTGGAGTGGGTCCCACGGGTCGCTCCAGTGGGGACGGCCATACGGCTCATGGAGCGCTCCCGTCCGTTTCTCATAAAAGGTCCTCCTTTCCGGGTTCTTCACATAAAGAGCGCAAGAAATTTTCTTTCTTGCGCCCTCATTTCTTCTATACCGGGCTAGCCGCTGCCCTCCGGCGTCAGGCACACCCCAACTATATGGCCGCTTCAGCGGAAATATTCTATAATGCCGTCAAACATATCCCGAATTCCGTCCCAGAGGCCCCGGAAGCCCGCGTTCAGTCCCTCCTCCTGGTAGAGGGTCACGGTATCGGGGGCGGAGAGATCGATATAGACCACCTGATCGCTGGTGGGCCGGACCATGCTATCCCCCACCGCCTCCTGGATGGTGGCCAGATCGAAGACCTTCTCATACTCGGCGGACAGGGTGCTGTTCCGGCTCTGCAAATTGGACAGCTCCTTGCGCAGGGAGACCATTTCGTCGTTGGCCACCGTCAGCTGCACATAGCTGGTAATCAGCATGGCCGCAAATATGACCACCGCCAAAAAGCCCACCACCGCGAAGGGGGCCACCTGTCCAGCCTGGCGCACACGGGCCTGGATACGCTCGTAGCGCTGGACCGGCTGGCGCTGTTTGGGCTTGGGAGCCCGGCGGAGCTCCTCCTCCCTCCGGGGGGCGCGCACCGCGTTCCCGTCGTAGGCCGGGGAGTAGGCCGCGCCGCCGTAGGCATTGTATCCGGTTGTGCTGCGGCGTCGGTTGGCGGCCATAGATTCTTCCCCTTCTTGTACAATATTCCCTCAGCGAGGGTCCTTCAGCTTCTCCGCAGCCCTCAGCTTAGCGCTGCGGGCCCGGGGATTTTCCGCAAGCTCCCGCGCAGTGGGGAGGATGGGTTTCTTATTCACTAACTTGATCTCCGGCGTTTTGCCGCACACGCACACAGGAAAATCAGGCGGGCAGGTGCAGCCTCTGGCAAAATCAGCCAGGCCAGTTTTCACAATGCGGTCCTCCAGGGAGTGGAAGCTGATGACCGCCAGCCGCCCGCCCCGGTTCAAACGGGGGACGGCCCGCCGCAGCATCCGTTCCACGCTGGCCAGCTCGTCGTTGACGGCGATGCGGATGGCCTGAAAGGTGCGCTTGGCGGGGTGCTGCTTCTCCCGCAGGGCCTTGCCGGGCATGGCGCCTCGGATGACCTCCACCAGCTCCAGGGTCGTGGCGATGGGCTTGTCCTCCCGGCGGCGAACAATGGCGGAAGCGATTTGGGGGGCATAGCGTTCTTCCCCAAATTGAGAAATAATTCGTCTTAACTCCTCCTGGGACCAGCCGTTTACAATGTCCCCGGCGGTCAGCCCCTCGCTGCGGTCCATGCGCATATCCAGGGGGGCATCCGCCAGATAGGAGAAGCCTCGGGACCCGTCGTCCAGCTGGGGAGAGGAGACGCCCAAATCAAAGAGCATTCCATCCACTCCGACCAGGGACAGCCTGTCCAAAATCTCGTCGATCCGGTCAAAGTTGCTGTGAACCAGAGTCACCCGGCCCATCCAGGGGGCAAGCCGCTCCCGTGCTGTGTCCAGGGCCACCTGATCCCGGTCCACACAGATAAGCCGGCCTGTGGTCAGCCGCCGGACAATCTGCTCGCTGTGGCCTGCCCGGCCCAGCGTGCCGTCCAGATAGACGCCCTCCGGAGCAATGCGCAGGGCCTCTATGCACTCCTCCAACAGAACGGGGCGATGGATCAATTCACTCATATCAGAACCCCAGCTGAGCCATACAGGCGGCCATCTTCTCCGGGGTCATCTCCTCCTCTTCCTGGGCGTTCCAGACGTCCGCGGACCAAATCTCCGCCCGGTCGTGGACGCCGATGATTACGGTCTCCTTCTCCAGACCGGCGTATTTCCGCAGCTTCTGGGGAACTACAATCCGCCCCTGACTGTCCAGCTCGCACTTGGCGGCGTTAGCAAAGAGAGGGCGCATTACCTTGGACTGGCTCATGGGCAGGGAGGCGAATTTCGCGGTGAAGCGGTCCCAGGTGGACTGGGGGTAGATGGCCAGGCAGGCGTCCACGCCCATGGCCAGGTAGAAGGTGTCTCCCAGCTCCTCCCGGAGCTTGGCAGGGATGAACAGCCGGCCCTTGGCATCGATATTGTGCTCGTATGTGCCGGTCACCGCCCTCCACCTCTCCTCCACTTCAATGCAGCAGAAGGGGAAATTCCTCCACTCCGCCCCACTCTGTGTTTCAGTATAAATCCTGTTGACATAAAAAGCAAGTTCTTTTTTCTTTCATTTTTGTCCTAAATATCGGGTTTTACATGAAAATCTTTTGTTTTTCTCCTGTAAAACGTATGTTCTATTTTGTTTTTGCTGAAAGGGGCGTCTCTCAATACCACAATATATTCTTTATTTTTTTATTTTAAACACTATATATTGTATCCCGCTGGGCATTCCCTCCCCTGCGCTCCCGGAGTGGGGGAGAAAAAACATGAGCAATAAGTGCCAGAAAAAAATTTTCTCCAGAATACCCCCTTTTCTGACAAAGCGGCCTGTGGTATACTGGGGGCAGCTCAGCGGAAACCCGGAGTTTTAAGGAGGAAGCAATATGCTGTATACAAATTGGGAGGAGCTGGAACAGGCCTGTATGTCCTGTCAGAAGTGCGCCCTGGCCGATACCCGCCACAACGTTGTCTTTGGTATGGGCCCCCGGGACGCAGAGGTAATGTGCATCGGCGAGGGCCCCGGCGAAAACGAAGACCTCCAGGGAAAGCCCTTTGTGGGCCGGGGAGGCAAGCTGCTGGACGATATGCTGGAGATGATCGACCTGAGCCGGGAAAAAAATGTGTACATCGCCAACATGGTCAAGTGCCGCCCGCCTCAGAACCGCGACCCCCTGAACACCGAGCAGGAGGCCTGCATCGACTATCTGCGCAGCCAGACCGCCCTGATCCGGCCCAAGATCATCATCTGTCTGGGCCGCATCGCCGCCTGCAAGCTGATTAAGGAGGACTTCAAGATAACCCGGGAACACGGCCAGTGGTTTGAGAAAAACGGCGTGTGGATGACCGCCCTCTTCCACCCCGCCGCCATCCTCCGGGACCCCCGCCGCCGCCCGGAGACCTTTGAGGATTTAAAAGTCATTCAGGCAAAAATTCGAGAGATCTGCGACCATACTTATTAAAAGGAGAACCCGCCGCCCGCGTATATCCCCGGACGCCCTGGGCCATACTAGGTCCGAGGTGATAATATGGATGTGAATATGAACGCGGCGGTAACCTTTGGGGAGCTGCTCCAGAAAAATCCTCAGGCCTCCGCTTTCTACGACCGCTGCACCCCGGACCAGCGCCAGGCCATCCTGCTCCAGCTGGGGCAGATGACCAGCCAGTCCCAGCTGCGGGCCTTTGTGGACAACCTGCCCAGCGCCGCCCTGTAAAAATTCAGCCGCCCGCCTCCCTGAGAGGCGGGCGGCTTCCGCTGTCAGCCCCAGCCGCCGGTAAAGGCGGGGATGCAGTCAGTGTCCTGGACCACAAAGATCTCATAGAGATGGGACAGGGCGTCCCAGGTGGCGGTGTCCATACAGCCGGTCTGAGGCAGGCCCGCCGCCCTTTGCAGCCAGCGGATATTGCCCGCCGACGCGGGGCCGTTGCAGCCGTCGGCCTGGCAGGGTATAATGCCCTCAAACTGCTTGGCCAGAATATTGAACATGGTTTGGGGCACAATCAGATACTCCTTGGACTCCCCCTCGTGGACCTGAATGCCCTCGGAGGGAAAAATGCGGGTGGCCCGGGCGTAGCTGTTCTTGGACTCCTGAGCCAGCCAGGCGTCCCGGATTTTGTCCCAGGTGGCCTGGTCCACAATCCCGGTGACGGGCAGTCCCGCCTCCCGCTGAAAGCGCATCACCGCCTCCAGGGTACGCTCTCCAAACACGCCGTCCACCACCAGCTGGGGCAGAAATTGATAGGTCGCTGACAGCTGCCGCAGCATATATTGCAGACTGCTCACCGGATTGGCCAGCATCTCCCGCTCCAGCAGCTCCTGGCCCAAATCGAAATTCATGCGCTCACTCCTCTCTGTCCGTTTTTCTGGCCGTCCGCCTGGCCCAAATTCAGGGGACTGCCCTGATACTGGCCCAGCCGGGGGGTCTCGGCCCAGCGGTCCGGCTCCTGCTCCGGGGCCGCAGGCGCCATAACGGGGACGGCGTCCTCTCCCAGAGACTGGGCCCGCACGGTGTCCCGGCTGAGGGAGTAGTTAGCGGTCACGAAGCTGTCATAGATGGAATTCCAGGTCCGGTCATCCACCACGCCGCTGGGAGTGATGCCGGCCCAATTCTGATAGGTGCGTACCGCCCGGCTGGTGACGGGACCAAACACACCGTCCATGGCCGGGGCGTACAGCGTGTCGGAGAACTGGGCCAGCAGAGAGAGCATATACTGCAAAACCTCCACCTCCGGGCCGGAGTCCCCCTCCTCCAGCCGGCCGGGAAACTGGAACTGGACGGCGTAGTAGGTCTGACCCTTGCTCACCAGCTCCGCCAGCTGGAGAACGCCCACATAGAGGTATACCATCTTATACCAGGTGGCCTTGCCCACAATGCCGTCCACCGTCAGGTTGAATATCCTCTGGAACGCGCGCACGGCACTTTCGGTGGCCTCGCCGAAGGCGCCTGTCGAGGGCACCTTGGGAATGGCGGGGTAATTTTGGGAAATACGGTTGAGCATGGCCTGGACCACCGACACATCCGGCCCCGCCGACCCCCGCCGCAGCGGGGTCCCGGGGTAAGAGGAGGTGAGGTCTTGAATGGGGGCGTCCACCACCAGCTCAATGTCGTTCCCGTAGTAGTGGTAGAGAATATCCATGGAGTTGGCCCCCTGCTGGGCCATCTCCTGGCTGCCCCACTGGGACAGGCCGTTGCAGGTGGAGGTGGTGCCGTTGCAGAACTTAGCGGCCAGCGGCTCCACAAAGCCCTGGCGGCGGATATAGTCGTTAAAAATCTCGTCCACCATCTGGCTGATGTTCTCAAACACGTTCCGCCCCCGGACGAAGGCCTGATCGTACTGGGTTGTGGAGGTGATTTGGAAGTCATAGCCCTGGCTGGGGTAAAACTCGGTGTAGACCCGGTTCAGCGCAAAGGAGATGATGGCCAAAATATTGGCCCGGATGGCAGAGGGCTCCCAGGTGGGGTAAATTTCGCTGGAAGCCACATTTTTTACGTAGTCCGGAAAGGTCACCGTCACGTTTTCCGCCCACTGGTCGGGCAGGCCCAAGTGAACCGTAATGGTGCGGGGGACATATGGAATGATGACAGGCATACCTTCACCTCACAGGGACTGGGCCGGGATATCCCGCTCCCCCCGCTGCTGAAGGCTGCAAAGCCCCTGGGGCAGGGGAATCAGCTCCATATCCTGTATGGTCTCCACACCGGGGAAAATCTGCACGCCGGCTACCTGGAGCATGGCGTAGCCCGGCTGCTCCGCCCACACGTCGCACAGGGCGAAGGGGGCGCCGTTCCCGGGCAGACCGCCGGGCGAGGTGCTCTCCCCCAGGGCGGGGGCGTCGATGGTCACCGGGCGGATCAGTCCGCTGCTGTCGGTGCTCTGTATGGAGAGCAGCTTGTATTTGCCCTCCTCCCCCGGCGCGGCCACCACCACGGCGGCCCCCTCCAGGGGAATCTGCGCCTGGGAGGTGTACACCCGGACGCTTAGTGTTCCTGTTGCTTGCATTGTGATACCTCCTAAAAAACGGCGAACTGCTTCCGCCGTTTATCCCATCCTATGCGGAGGGTCGTTTCCCGGTCCCTGCTTGCAAACTCTCCCTTGCCTGTGGTATAATAAGAAAAAGTGCAAAAGGAGTGAGACGTATGGCTCTGCCCCAGGAGGAACACTACACCTACGCCGACCTGCTGTCCTGGGAGGACGACCCAACCCGCTATGAGCTGTATGACGGCCAGCTCAGGGCGCTTTCTGCCCCAACCCACATCCACCAAATGATTCTGACCGAACTGCTGACGCAAATCCACGCCTATTTAAGGAATAAACGCTGCAAGATTTACCCCGCTCCCTTTGACGTCCGCCTGTTCGAGGAACCGGAAGACGTCCCAGGCACTGTTTACACCGTGGTCCAGCCCGACCTCTCCGTTGTGTGTGACAACGACCGCCAGGTGGACCGCCGGGGCGTCCACGGCGCGCCCGACCTGATCGTTGAGATTCTGTCCCCCTCCACCAAGCAGTATGACTGCCTGGTGAAATATAAGCTGTACCAGCAGGCTGGGGTCCGGGAGTACTGGATTGTGGACCCGGACAAAAAGCTGGTGCTGGTCTATACCCTGGTGGACGGCCAGTACTACGTGCCGGAGGTCTACACTGCCAAGGATACCGTGCCGGTGGGGGTACTGGAGGACTGCCATGTGGATCTGAGCTCCGTTTTTTCGGAGGAATAAGCCAGCGGGGGCATAAGCTCCCGCTTTTTGTCTTGCATTACCGCATCGTTTATAGTAAGATGTGATATTGGAAAGGGGGAATAGCCCATGAGCATGACAGCCGTCAAGGCGGTGGACCCCCGCAGTCCGGCTCACCGGGCGGGAGTTCGAGTGGGGGAAACGCTGACCCACATCAACGGCAACCCGGTTGTGGACGTGCTGGACTACAAATTTTACAGCTACGACCCCCGCCTGGTGCTGACGCTGCGTTCTCCAGAGGGAACCTCCCGCACCCTGCGAATCCGCAAGGGGGAGGGGGAAGATCTGGGGCTGGAGTTTGAGACCTACCTGATGGACCGGGCCCGCTCCTGCGCCAACCGCTGCATCTTCTGCTTTGTGGACCAGATGCCCCCGGGAATGCGCCCCTCCCTCTACTTCAAGGACGACGACGCCCGGCTCTCCTTCCTGCTGGGCAACTACCTCACCTTAACCAACCTCTCCCCCCGGGAGGTCCAGCGGATCATCGACCTGCGCATTTCCCCCATCAATGTGTCGGTCCACACCACCGACCGGGCGCTGCGCTCGGAGATGCTGAACAATCCCCGGGCAGGGGAGGGCATTGACATCATGGAACGGTTTGCCGCCCACGGCATCACCATGAACTGCCAGATTGTCTCCTGCCCCGGCATCAACGACGGCCCGGCCCTGGACAGGACTCTGACCGACTTGGCGGCTATGTTCCCGGCGGTGAACAGTATTTCGGTGGTCCCTGTGGGGGTGACGAAATACCGTGATGGGCTGTACCCCCTGAACACCTACACCAGGAAGACTGCCGCCACCCTCATCGGCCAGGTGGAGTCCTTCGCCGCCCGGCATCTGGAGGCAAAGGGGACCCGGCTGGTGTGGTGCTCCGACGAGTTCTACCTGCTGGCCGGGCGGGACCTGCCCCCCGAGGACTACTTTGAGGACTTCACCCAGCTGGACAACGGGGTTGGGATGCTCACCCTGCTGTCCCGGGAGTTTGCCCGGGCCTTGGAGCTGATGGAGCCCGAGGAGCTGGCGGGCAGCACTCCTTTCTCCATCGCCACCGGCCTGTCCGCCGCCCCATTTTTGGAAAAATTAGTGGCGATGGCCCGGGAGAAATGTGGTACAATAGAGGGGAGGGTCTTCCCCATTGTCAACCGCTTCTTCGGCGAGACCATCACCGTGGCCGGGCTGGTCACCGGGGGCGACCTGATTCAGCAGCTCCGGGGAAAGGACCTGGGCCAGCGGCTGCTCATCCCCGCCAATATGCTCCGCGCCGGGGAGAACATCTTTCTGGACGATGTGACCACCGATGATGTGGAGCGGGAGCTGGGCTTGCCCGTCATCCCCGTCCCCCAGGACGGCTACCAGCTGCTGGACGCCATCTGCGGCATTGAACTGACTCCGGAGACCCAGCGCCTGGCCTGGGAAAATGAGGAATTTTACCGGTATAATCCGTAAAGGAAGTGACGCCTATGAAACCCCTGGTTGCCATTGTGGGCCGCCCCAACGTGGGCAAGTCCATGCTCTTCAATAAATTATGCGGACAGCGGCTGTCCATTGTGGAGGACACCCCCGGAGTGACCCGGGACCGGCTGTACGCCCAGTGCGAGTGGAGAAACCGCACCTTTGACATTGTGGACACCGGCGGCATTGAGCCGGGCACCGACGACCAGATTCTCTCTTTCATGCGGGAGCAGGCCGAAATCGCCATCTCCACCGCCACGGTGATCGTCTTCGTCTGCGACATCAAAACGGGCATGACCGCCTCCGACCAGGAGGTGGCCAATATGCTGCTGCGCTCCGGCAAGCCGGTGGTGCTGGCAGTAAACAAGGCCGACCAGACGGGACGGGAGAACCCGGATATCTACGAGTTCTACAATCTGGGCCTGGGCGACCCCATCGCCGTCTCCGCCGTCCACGGTCACGGTACCGGCGACCTGCTGGACGCCTGCTTCGAGTTTTTCCCCCCCGAGGAGGAGGAAGACAGCGAGGACGACGTGGTCAAGGTGGCGGTCATCGGCAAGCCCAACGTAGGAAAATCCTCCCTGGTGAACAAGATCTTGGGGGAGGAGCGGGTCATCGTCTCCAACGTGGCGGGCACAACTCGGGACGCAGTGGACAGCTTCTTTGAGAACGACAAGGGCAAATTTCTGTTCATCGACACCGCCGGAATGCGGAAGAAGTCCAGAGTGGACGACCGCATTGAAAAATTCTCCGTCCTTCGGGCCACCATGGCCATTGAGCGCAGCGATGTGTGCCTGATTATGATTGACGCCCAGGAGGGGGTCACCGAACAGGACACCAAAGTGGCCGGCCTGGCCCATGAGGCGGGGAAGGCCTGCATCATCGTGGTCAACAAGTGGGACGCCATCGAAAAGGACGGCAAGACCATGGACAAGATGCGCCAGGACGTAATGCGGGACCTGTCCTATATGACCTACGCCCCCATCGTGTTTATATCCGCCCTCACCGGACAGCGGGTTGACCGCCTCTTTGAGCTTATCAACTACGTGAACAACCAGGCCGCCATGCGCATTACCACCGGAATGCTCAACTCCCTGCTGGCCGATGCCACCGCCCGGGTCCAGCCCCCCACCGACAAGGGGCGGCGGCTCAAGGTCTACTATATGACCCAGGTGGGCATCAAACCGCCCCACTTCGTCTGCTTCTGCAACGACGCGCGTCTGTTCCACTTCTCCTACCAGCGGTATCTGGAAAATCAAATCCGCTCCACCTTCGGCCTGGAGGGAACCCCCGTCCGCCTCACCGTCCGGGAGCGGAGCGAGAAGGAGGGGTAAGGAATGCTGACAGATATTTTATACGATGTTATGATGGACCTGATTTTTGGCTCTGTCATCACCGCCGCTATCGCTTACCTCTGCGGCTGCTTCAATGGTGCGGTCATCGTCTCCAAGTACATTCTCCGGGACGATATCCGAAACCACGGCAGCGGCAACGCCGGACTGACCAACTTCTACCGCACCTTCGGCGGGCCGCTTACCCTGGGAGTTATCTCCTGCGATGTGCTGAAAGCAATCGCGGCTGTTCTGTTGGGCGTGTGGATATTCTCCTGCTTTGACTTCACTGGCTTTGACCTGATGTATGCCAAATACTGGGCGGGCCTGTGGTGCCTGCTGGGGCATATGTTCCCCTGCATGTTCCACTTCAAGGGAGGCAAGGGCATCCTGTCCGGCGGGACCATCGCCATCATGCTGGACTGGCGGCTGGCCCTGCTGGTGTGGGGCGGCTTCCTCATTCTGGCGGTCCTGACCCGGTACGTCTCCCTGGGCTCCGTCTTCGCAGCCGCCGCCTTCCCCATCGGCACCTGGCTCTTTGTCAGCCGAGACCCCGTTATTATGGCTCTGGCCCTGTTTTTGGGCGGGCTGGTGCTGTACATGCACCGGGCAAACATCCATAGACTGCTCACCGGCACCGAAAATAAATTCAGTCTGCATAAAAAGAAATAGAAGCAACATGAGGGCCTGCACAGAGGAACCCGGCGTCCTGCGGGAGATTCGGGAAAACCCCATACCCAGGAGGGAAGCCCTGTCCGTCTCACCGTCCGGGGGCGGAGCGCGAAGGAGAGCTGGATATGTATGATAAACTGACAGAGCTTTTTCGCCCCATCTATATTTTCATTATGGCAATCGCCGCAATTGAGATTCTGTTCTGGCTGGCTGTCATTGCCTTGACTGCCTATTTCCTGGGCTGCTTCAATGGCGCCGTAATCATCTCCAACTATATTCTGCATGACGACATCCGCACCCACGGCAGCGGCAGCGCCGGACTGACTAATTTCTACCGCACCTTCGGCGGACCGTTGACTCTGGGGGTTATTCTCTGTGACGTTCTCACGGCTGTCCTGGCAGTTGGATTTGGTGCTTTTGTTTTCTATTTTATCCTCCTTGTAACCCGCCCGGACTATATGATTTTCGCCAAATACTGGGCGGGCCTGTGGTGCCTGCTGGGCCACATGTTCCCCTGCATGTTCCGCTTCAAGGGGGGTAAGGGCATTCTCTCCGGCGGGACCATCGCCATTATGCTGGACTGGCGGCTGGCCCTGCTGGTGTGGGGCGGCTTCCTCATCCTGGCGGTCCTCACCCGGTACGTCTCCCTGGGCTCCGTCTTCGCAGCCGCCGCCTTCCCCGTGGGCACCTGGCTCTTTGTCAGCCATAACCCCGTTATGATGGCCCTGGCCCTGTCTTTGGGCGGGCTGGTGCTGTATATACACCGGGCAAATATCCATAGACTGCTCACCGGCACTGAACATAAATTCAGCCTGCATAAAAAGAAATAGAAGCAAAACGAAGTTTTGCGCAAAAGTTTTTCTTTTGTTTCTTTTCTTTTTTCAAAAAGAAAAGAAAAAAACGATTTTGGGAGGAAAACGGTATGAAAATCACAGTCCTTGGCAGCGGCGCCTGGGGCACGGCTCTGGCCCTGCTGCTGCTGGAAAACGGCAACGACGTGACCCTTTGGTCCTACACCGAGGAGGAGTCCAGGGTCCTGCGGGAGACCCAGGAAAATCCCATGCTCAAGGGGGTCCCCCTGCCCCGGGAGCTGAACCTTACCACCGACATGGCCGCCGTGAAGGGCTGCGGGCTGGTGGTGGTGGCAACCCCCTCCTTCGCCGTGCGCTCCACCGCAAAACAGCTGAAGGAGCTGGCCGACCCGGGCACCATTCTGGTCTCGGTGTCCAAGGGCATTGAGAAGGACTCCTCTCTGCGCCTGAGCCAGGTCATTGAAGAGGAGGTCCAGGGGAAGTGCCCGGTGGTGGTGCTGTCCGGGCCCTCCCACGCCGAGGAGGTGGGCCGGCGCATCCCCACCGGGGTTGTGGTGGCCTCCGAGGACCTGAGCATCGCAGAGCAGGTCCAGGATTTGTTTATGAATCAGCGCTTCCGGGTCTACACCAGCGACGACAAGATCGGCACCGAGATCTGCGCCGCCCTGAAAAACATCATCGCCCTGTGCGCTGGCTGCTGCGACGGCATGGGCTACGGCGACAACACCAAGGCCCTGCTGATGACCCGGGGGCTGGCGGAGATGGCCCGTCTGGGGGTTGCTCTGGGGGGCCGGAAGGACAGCTTTACCGGTCTGGCCGGGGTTGGCGATCTGATCGTCACCTGCTGCTCCATGCACTCCCGCAACCGCCGCTGCGGCATCCTCATCGGCCAGGGCAAGCCGGTGGACGAGGCAGTCAAGGAAATCGGCGCGGTGGTAGAGGGCTATTACGCCGCCGCCAACGCCCGGACCCTGGCCCGGAAGGCGGGGGTGGAGATGCCCATTGCCCAGGCCGCCTACGAAGTGCTCTATGAGGGCCGGAATGTCCACGCTGTCATCACCGACCTGATGCAGCGGGCCAAGCGGTCCGAGCGGGACGAGTCCTATCTGTAATCCGTCGCGGACGGCACTCTCAGCGGCGCGCCGGCAACGCCCGCGCCTCACAGAACGGGAAGGTGAAGCAAATTGGAAAAACTCTATGAAAAGGACCCCTTTTTAATCAAATTCCAGGCCCAGGTCCTCTCCTGCACTCAGGGAAAAAAGGGCTTCGACATTGTGCTGGACCGCACCGCCTTCTACCCCGAGGGCGGCGGCCAGCCCTACGACACCGGACGGCTGGAGGTCTCCGAGACCAGGGTCCAGGTCCTGGAGGTACATAGCCGCAGCGGGCAGGTGGTCCACACCTGCGACAAACCCCTGGAGGAGGGGACTGCCGTCACCGGCATCATCGACTGGGACCGCCGCTTCGACCTGATGCAGCAGCACTCAGGGGAGCACATCGTCTCCGGTCTGGCCCACGCCCTGTGGGGATGTGAAAATGTGGGCTTTCACCTGGGCGCGGAGGTGGTCACCATCGACCTGTCCCTCCCCCTCACTTCGGAGCAGTGCCTTCACCTGGAGGAGGACGCCAACCGGTATATCTGGCTGGACATCCCCGTGGAGATCAGCTTCCCCCCGCCGGAAAAGCTGGCCGCACTGCAATACCGGAGCAAGAAGGAACTCAGCGGTCAGGTGCGCATTGTGGAGTTTCCCGGCGCGGACTGCTGCGCCTGCTGCGGGACCCATGTGCGCTCCTCCGGGCAGGTGGGCCTGATCAAGCTGCTGTCCTCCCAGAAATTCCGGGAGGGCGTGCGCATTGAGCTGGTGTGCGGCAACAGAGCTCTGCGGTATCTTAATCAGCTCTTCCAGCAGAACAGTCAGGTCTCTCACCTGCTGTCCGCCAAGCCCCTCCAGACCGACGCGGCGGTGGAGCGGCTGCTGGAAGAAAACGCCGCCCTCAAGAGCCGCGTCCTGGACCTGGAGGAGGCCCGCTTTGCCCAGCTGGCCGCACAGTACGCCGGGCCCGGGGACGTGGTTCTCTTTGAGGAGGGCCTCACCCCGGACGGCCTGCGCCGGCTGTGCGACGCGGTACTTCACGCCTGCGGCGGCTCCGGTTTCTGCGCCTGCTTCTCTGGAGATGATTCCTCTGGCTACAAGTACGCCATTGGCCAGCTGGGCGGCGAGCTGAAGGAATTCACCCAACAGCTCAACCAGGCCCTCCATGGCCGGGGCGGCGGCAAGCCCGACTTCGTACAGGGCTCTGTCCAGGCCTCTCAGGCGGAAATCAAGTCCTTCTTCCAGGGGAGAAACACGTGAACCGCGTCTTCTGTCTGGTGGGCAAGAGCTGCTCCGGCAAGGACACCCTCTATGCCCATATTTTGGAGCGGTACCCTGAGTTGGTCCCCGTCATTCCCTGCACAACCCGCCCCCGCCGCCCCGGAGAGGTGGAGGGGCAGACCTACCACTTTGTCACAGAGGAACGGCTGCGCCAATATGAGGAGGAGGGCCAGGTGGTGGAGAAGCGGGAGTACCACACAACCCAGGGGCCGTGGACCTACTTCACCCTGCGGTTTGCGCTGGACACCGACCGGCTGCTTATCACCACACTGGAGGGGGCCCGGGCCCTGATGGACTGCTACGGCCCCCAGGCGGTACGGGTCGTCTGCCTCCAGGTGGACGACCGCACCCGCCTGCTGCGGTACATCCACCGGGAGAGCCGCCAGCAGCGCCCCGACTACGCCGAGGTATGCCGCCGGTTTCTCGCCGACCAGGTGGATTTTTCCCAGGAGCGGCTGGACCAGTTCCCCCGGCTGGACTTCATCGACACCGGCGGGGACATTGATTCATGCCTGAAGCAGTGGGAAGGGATTTATCAAAAGCAGTGACCTCCGCCCGGCCCGGCGCATAGGATACCACGGACTTCGATCCAACAGGAGGTGACTTCCATGGTAACTATGATCGCCACCGTCGTTCAGGCCTGGGGCTCCCAGGTGCTGGTGAACGACCACAGCAATGGACAGGAGGTGCTGGTGAATACACAATACTCCACCGCCAACCTGGCCGCCGGAGATCAGGTGCGCATCGTCTATGACGGCATTATGAGCGCCAGCCTGCCCCCCCAGATCAGCGCCCAGAGCATCTGTGTGCTGCGCAGCTACTAAGCATAGCAAAATCCCGCCGTGCCCTTTTCGGGTGCGGCGGGATTTTCACTTGACCCCTTAAAAATAGGTCCAGTAGTCCTTGTAGTTGTCCTGGAGCAGCCGGGGCGTATCCAGACCGTAGGGGCACTTGGAGGCGCACTTGCCGCAGCGGAGGCAATTCTCGATCTTCTTCATCTCCCCCTGCCAGTACTCGGTGAGGTAGTCGGCAGCGGGCATCCGGCGCAGCATCAGGGACATACGGGCGCACTGGTTGATTTGAATGCCCACAGGACAGGGCATACAGTAGCCGCAGGAGCGACAGAAGTCGCCAGTGAGCTCCGCCCGGTCCTTGTCAATGACGGCCTGGAGCTCCGCCGTCAGCGCTGGGACCTCCTGCACGCAGGCCAGGAACTGGTCCAGCTCCCACTGGTGCTGGACCCCCCAGATGGGGACCACGCCCTCCTGCCGGGCCATCCAGGCGGCGGCAGCGGTGCCGTTGGACAGCAGACCGCCCGCCATCCCCTTCATGGCCACAAAGCCCATCCCCTGCTTCCGGCAGCTTTCCACCAGCTCTCCCTCCTGAGAGCCGGAGAGATAGCTGTAGGGGAACTGGAGGGTCGCATACAAACCGGAGGCCACCGCCTCCCGGGCTACTGCCAAGCGGTGGTTGGTAATGCCGATATGGCGGATCTTCCCCTGCTTCTTGGCCTCCAGAGCGGCATCGTAGAGCCCATCCTCCCCACCGGGCTGGGGACAAAAGGCGGGGTTGTGGAACTGGTAGAGGTCGATATAATCGGTGTTCAGCATTTTCAAGCTGGTCTCCAGGTGCTCCCTCAGCTCCGCTCCGGTCTGGGCGTGGGTCTTGGTGGCGATGACCAACTGATCCCGAATGCCAGCAAAGGCATAGCCCATCTTCTCCTCGCTGTCGGAGTAGGCCCGGGCGGTGTCAAAGTAGTTCATCCCCCCGTCTACCGCTTTCCGCAGCAGACGGGCGGCCTCCTCTTTTGAGATACGCTGAATGGGCAGACAGCCAAAGCCGTTTTTCTCAATCTCTATGCCGGTGGAGCCCAGCTGGATCTTTGTCATGGGTATTCCTCCTTTATTACGGGGCGCGGTCACCTCAGTGCGCCCTGTTTTTTGTTCGGTGACGGCGGCGGGATGGACTGCTCCCCCCGCTCCTTCTCCATCCTGGCTTCCTCCATCCCAAGAGGTTGGATATTCAACTCTCTGACTTCGCCGGGAAGTTTTGTCATGATAGATGAAATTCATTGACAAGACAGAGGAGCCATAGTACAATATCACTATGACGCTATATAGGCATTTTCAGTGTGTACAACCATTACAGCCAAATTATGATACAAACGCTTATACAGGAGTATTGGGATCGGGCAGTCAGCAAAGGGAGGCAATGATATGAAGAATAACCGGATGCTGCGGGCAGTCATCATGGTTGCCATCGCAATTTTGGCGGAAGTTGGCATGACTGTGTTAAGCGCCTTTCCCCCGCTCTCCCTGGCCTATCAATGGGCGGAACAAAATGATTTAAAAATAATATGGTACGGGATAGAAGCGGGGATTATATCACTGTGCCTGCTGTATTATGCAAAGCGGTAAGCCAACATACTAAATGAGGGCAGCGAGGGCGAACGAGTTCCAAGGAGCGTTCGCCCTCGCTTTATATTGCGGGCCGAAGTTACATCCCCTTCAGCTGTTCCTTCAGCTTGGCCACCAGCTCGGTGAGCTGAACGGCCCGCTCCTTCTCCGCCTCCACCACCTGGGCGGGGGCCTTGTTGACGAAGCCGGGGTTGTTTAGTTTCGTATTCAGCTTGTCCAGCTCGGCAGACTGCTTTTTTAGTTCCTTCTCAATCCGCTGCTTCTCCTTCTCCAGGTCCACCAGCTCACCCAGGGGGATGAACAGCTGGGCGGCGTGAGTGACCACTGCCACCTTCCCGGCGGCGTCGGGGGCCTGGTTCGCGGGGACAATCTCCACCTCACTGGCGTAGGCCAGCTTTTTCAGGAAGGGGACCCCCAGGGTGAAGGTCTCGGTCTCCATGGTGGCCACGGTGAGGCGGGCCTTCTTGGAGGGGGGCACGTTCATCTCGCTGCGGCGGCCCCGAATGGCACGAATGGCATCCATGACCAGCTCCATGGCCTTCTCCTCCTTGGGGAAGTTCATAGCCTCGCTGGAGACAGGCCAGTCCTGGAGCATGAGGAAGTCTCCCTCCTTCACTCCGTCCCCGTGGGGCAGGGCCTGCCAGATCTCCTCGGTGATAAAGGGCATAAAGGGGTGGAGCAGCTTGAGCATTTCTGTCAGCACCCAGCACAGCACCTGTTGGGCCCGGACCTTGCTGTCCTCGTCCTCCCCCTGGAGGCGGGTCTTGGTCAGCTCGATATACCAGTCGCAGTAGTCGTCCCAGATAAAGTCGTAGATCTTCTGAGCGGCCACACCCAGCTCGTACCGGTCCATGTTCTCGGTGATCTCGGCAATGGCCCGGTTCAGCTTGGAGAGGATCCACTTGTCCTCCAGCTCCAGCTTTTCGGGCAGGGCGCACCGGTCGATGGTCAGGTTCATCATCAGGAAGCGGCTGGCGTTCCAGATTTTATTGGCGAAGTTGCGCATGGCCTCGCAACGCTCGGTGTAGAAGCGCATATCGTTGCCGGGGCTGTTGCCGGTGACCAGGTTGAAGCGCAGGGCGTCGGCGCCGTACTTGTCGGCAATCTCCAGGGGGTCAATGCCGTTGCCCAGGGATTTTGACATTTTCCGGCCCTTGTCGTCCCGGACCAGACCGTGGATGAAGACGGTGTGGAAGGGGGGTTTTCCGGTGTGCTCGCAGGCGGAGAAGATCATCCGGGCAACCCAGAAGAAAATGATGTCGTAGCCTGTCACCAGCACGTCGGTGGGGTAGAAGTAGTTGAAATCCTCGGTGTTGTCCGGCCAGCCCAGGGTTGAGAAGGGCCACAGGGCGGAGGAGAACCAGGTGTCCAGCACGTCCGGGTCCCGCTCAATGTTATGACTATGGCAGTGCTCGCACTCGGTGGGGTCGGTTTCGCTGACGGTCACATGGCCGCAGTCCGCGCAGTACCAGGCGGGGATCTGGTGGCCCCACCACAGCTGGCGGGAGATGCACCAGTCGTGGACGTTCTCCATCCAGTTGGTATAGGTCTTGGCGAAACGGTCGGGGACAAATTTGGTCTCCCCCTCGTTGACAACCCGCAGGGCCTCCTTGGCCAGGGGCTCCATGCGGACAAACCACTGGGCGGAGATCAGGGGCTCCACGTCGCTGTGGCAGCGGTAGCAGGTGCCCACGTTGTGGGAATAGGGCTCGATCTTCTCCATGAGACCCAGGGCCTCCAGGTCGGCCACCACCGCCTTCCGGGCCTGGTACCGGTCCATCCCCTGGTACTTGCCGCCGTTCTCGTTGACCACGCCGTTGTCGTCCAGGACCCGAATGGTGTCCAGGTTGTGGCGCAGGCCCACCTCAAAATCGTTGGGGTCGTGGGCGGGGGTCATCTTCACGCAGCCGGTGCCGAAGTCCATCTCCACATACTCGTCGGCCACAATGGGGATCTCCCGGTTCATCAGGGGCAGGATGCAGGTCTTGCCCACCAGGTGCTTGTACCGCTCGTCGTTGGGGTTGACGGCCACGCCGGTGTCCCCCATCATGGTCTCGGGGCGGGTTGTGGCCACCACCAGATAGCCGGAGCCGTCGGCCAGTGGGTAGCGCATGTGCCACAGGTGGCCGGGCTTGTCCTGGTACTCCACCTCCGCGTCGGACAGGGCGGTGACGCAGTGGGGGCACCAGTTGATGATCCGGGAGCCCTTGTAGATCAGGTCCTTCTCATAGAGGCTGACGAACACGTGGCGCACCGCCCGGCTCAGCCCCTCGTCCATGGTGAAGCGGGAGCGCTCCCAGTCGGCGGAGATGCCCAGCTTCTTCTGCTGCTGGACGATCCGGGCGCCATACTGGGCCTTCCAATCCCACACCCGCTCCAGGAACTTCTCCCGGCCCAGGTCATAGCGGGTCAGGCCCTCTTTTTCCCGCAGCTCCTCCTCCACCTTCACCTGGGTCGCAATACCCGCGTGGTCGGTACCGGGGAGGTACAGCGCGGCGCAGCCCTGCATCCGCTTATAACGGATGAGCATATCCTGGAGGGAGTCGTCCATGGCGTGGCCCATGTGGAGCTGGCCCGTCACGTTGGGGGGCGGCATCACAATGGTAAAGGGTTTCTTCTTGGGGTCCCGATGGCCCTTGAAGCAGCCGTTGTTCTCCCAGGTCTGGTAGATACGGGCTTCCACCTCCTGGGGCTCATAAACCTTGGGCAGTTCTTTTTTCATTTCCAAGCTCCTTTGTAATTTATTGTGTTATATGATAATGACAGGCTTGCCACCGCGCTCGTCTATGAAGCGGCGGAAAGCGTCCGGAACACCGGAGGTAAAACAGTCCTTGCGCAGGATCAGAAATTGGCCGGAGGTCAGCTGGAGGAAAAAGGCGGTTTTGCTCTCGTATACCCCCTGAACTCCCTTGTAGGAG